>SFFH01000062.1 GCA_004557905.1 Clostridiales bacterium
CAGCGCGCTGCATGTGGATGCGCTGATCTGCGGCGGCATCGGCGGCGGCGCACAGCAGGCGCTGGCGGCAGCTGGCATCCGGCTCTATGCCGGCGTAACCGGCAGCGCCGACGCGGCGGCACAGGCTCTGGCGGAGGGCAAGCTGGCCTGCAATGCCAACGCGACGTGCAATCACCATGGGGAGCATCACGAGGGCAGCTGCGGCAGCCACGGCTGCGGTCATCATTCCTGCGGGGAAAAGTGATATAGTCACGGAACGAATCAGGCAGGACGTGTATACTGATCACAAAGGAGGCGGTGAAACCATGAAGCAATATGTCTGCACCATCTGCGGATTCACCTACGACGAGGCCAAGGGCATCCCGGAGGCGGGGATTGCCCCGGGAACCCGGTGGGCGGATCTGCCGGAGGACTGGGTATGTCCGCTGTGCGGCGCAAGGAAATCCGATTTCAGAGAGAAGGCCGAGCCGGTCAGCACCGGCGCGGCAGCGGTGGACAAGCCCCACGTGGACAAGGAGCTGTCCGCCATGGAGATGAGCATCATCTGCTCCAACCTCGCCAGGGGCTGTGAGAAGCAGTACATGCCCCGGCAGGCGGAGGACTTCAGGACGCTGGCGGATTTCTTCCGCAGCAAGGCGGAGCCTGCGAAGGAGGCTGGCACGGACAGGCTGCTGGCACTCATCGAGCACGACCTGACCGTGGGCTATCCCTACGGCAATGCTGTAGCGGGAGAAAAGCCGGATCGCGGCGCGCTGCGCTGCCAGGTCTGGAGCGAGAAGGTCACCCGGATGCTGAAATCCTTGCTGACCCGCTATCAGGCCGAAGGAGAAAAAATGCTGGAGAATACCGGCGTCTGGGTCTGCACGGTGTGTGGCTTTGTCTATGTGGGCGACACTGCGCCGGAGCTTTGCCCGGTGTGCAAGGTACCCAGCTGGAAATTTGAAAAGGTGGAAGGGAGGGCCTGACCATGAGCGAAAAGTACGCCGTCCGGAATCTTCGCCTGTGTACCAAGGACTGCCTGTGTCTGTATGTCTGCCCCACCGGCGCCACGGACACGGAGAACAGTATCATCGACCCGGAGAAGTGCATCGGCTGCGGTGCCTGCGCCGAGGCCTGCCCCTCCGCGGCGATCTCCATGGTGCCCAAGGAACTCCCTGTGCAGCAGCCCAAGGAGGACAAGGTCGTGGAGGCGCTGCGCGGCCTGATTGGGAGCAAGGCCAAGGCGGAGAGTATCGCCGCCCAGCTGCCCGACGCGCTGAGCGCCGCCGTCGCAAAGTCTTCCCGCTTAATGGCGGAGGATCTGTGCCGCGAGGCGGGCTTCATGCTCCCGCAGAGCGGCAATACCAAGGCATTTCTTGAGAGCATCAAAACAGTTCCAGGTGTCCCGACGGAGGCTGTCGAGGATCTGCTTCATACCCTGAAATTCAACGAGAAAACGGAGGAAAAGAAAATGGAGAAGTGGAAATGTACCGTCTGCGGCTATATCCATGAGGGCCCGATGACCCCGAATTTCAAGTGTCCCATCTGCAAGCAGCCCGCCGAGAAGTTTGTCAAGATCGAGGACGCTGCCCCTGCGAAGAACCCGTATGCCGGCACCAAGACCGAGAAGAACCTCTGGGAGGCCTTCGCCGGCGAGAGCCAGGCCCGCAACAAGTACACCTACTTTGCATCTGTCGCCAAGAAGGCCGGCTACGAGCAGATCGCTGCGCTGTTCCTGCAGACGGCGGAGAACGAGAAAGAGCACGCCAAGCTGTGGTTCAAGGCACTGGGCGAGCTGGGCGACACGGCGGAGAACCTGCTCCACGCCGCCGAGGGCGAGAATGCCGAGTGGACGGACATGTACGAGCGCATGGCGCGCGAGGCTGAGGAGGAGGGCTTTGCCGCGCTGGCGGCGCAGTTCCGCGGCGTGGCGGCCATTGAAAAGGCACACGAGGAGCGCTACCGCGCCCTGCTTCACAATGTGGAGACCAAGGCCGTGTTTGAGAAGAGCGGCGTGATGGTCTGGGAATGCCGCAACTGCGGTCACATCGTGGTCGGCACCAAGGCGCCAGAGGTCTGCCCCGTCTGCAAGCATCCGCAGGCGTATTTCGAGGTTCGCAAGGAGAATTACTGAGAAATAGCTGATGAGCGGGTTTGGAGGACGTCATTTTCAACACAATCATTTCCTGAACGCAACAGCATCATCTGATCAATTCAGCCTACGCGAAAGCCGCGCAGGCTGGATTTTCTATTATCGGCAGTGCGTCGCAGACAAGACGCCGGAAAGCGCAGGGCCGCTCCGATATGAGATTGGCTCGGACACTATGAAACTGATGAGTGAAGAATTACCGTATCCACGAATAAGCGCGACTTATGTGTGCTGCTTACCTGGTACTTTACAATATACATCAATTCTGCTACGATATATTGAGAACATATGTTCCTCTATTTTGTTGAAAGAAACGCAAGAAATAAATGAAAACACATGGAACATTCCGGCCACTTTCATGCCGTATACCCTTAGAGGGACTCTTCAGCACACAAGACCAGAACCGAGGTGAAGCCCATGAACCGAGAGAATCCCGTTTATGACAAGCCCTTTGTCACGAAGGAACCCGGCAACAAGCTGCGCATCTCCAAGAGCGCCTACAAAGCCTGGCTGCCGATGTTCTACTGCATTCCCAAAGAGATCGTGCAGCAGCGCCCCATCTATCTGCAGCTGCCCCGCTGCCCGTATGAGATTCTTCGTACGGACAAGTACGATAAAATCGTCAATGACGATGCTTTCCTTGAAACCATCTGGGACGCATACGCACTGTGCATCTGGCAGTATCTGCCCATCCCGGATAAGGATGAAGGCCACAAGCTGATGACGGGAAGCATCCACAATTACTCCGGCGATTTTCCACTGTGGCGCGTGTCGTATATGATTCAGGCACTCATCAAGGAAAAGCTGGAAAGTGAGGGCATCTTCACGCTGCAAAGGCTGTTCTGCCTTATGCCGGGCATGGAGATTGCGTGGGCTTCTCTTGCCGACTTTGGCAGGCTGGTCGGAAACCTGACGATGCAGATCATCGAAGAAAACCACTGGCAGCCCATGATCGACGAGGCGTGGCAAAGCCGCAGCGAGGAGGACTTTGACGAAACGCACATGAGTCGTGACAGAATCGATCAGTATCGCAAGTGGAGCCATTGCCGTTCCAGCATGGGCACACCTTTGTCTCTGGAGCAGATCAGCGAAAGCGATGAAGGAGATGAGAACGAACCGGCTGATCCGAAGGGAGAGTTTGAAGACGAGCTGCTCAGCAAGATCAGGATGGAAGCATTCCTGCAGCGCCTGCCAGAACGTGACCGGCAGATCTTCGAGCTGAAGATGCAGGGGCTTACCGATCAGGCCATCGCCGAGAAGGTGGGATTCCGGAATCACAGCGCCGTCGTCAAGCGCAGAAAGCAGATTGCCAGACAGTTTCTGGAATACACAGACGAAGAGAACCTCAAAGGAACGAACCCCTAACAACCCGACAACATTGACCACCGCCTGAGGACGGTGGTTTTATTATGTCAGTCTGCCCGGAAAGCCTCAGCCTCGAGCTGAGAAGTAGCGGGATTTATATCACTTTGTCGGAGATGGAGCCGGCATCATGCCGGTTCTATTGCTCAAATTCGAGGAGGTCTGAACAATGAGCGCGATTTTTTCTGATTTGCCCGATGTGCTGGATGCCAAGACGCTGGCACAGGCACTTTCCATTTCCAAATCCAGCGCATACGCCCTGATGAACCTTGAGGATTTCCCCACGCTTCAACTTGGTGCGCGGAAGCTGGTGACCAAGCCGGATCTCATCGCATGGATGAGCAGGCATATCCGCGACGGAGGCGCAGTGAATGACCCACCTGAAGAAATCACCTGACCAGACAAACGGCGGCATGGACATCCCGGATGCAGCCATCGAGCGCATCGCCCGTGCCATGCTGCCCATGATACAACGATACTATGAGAGCGACGATGGCATGCGCGAGCTTGCCGCGTGGAAACAGAAACATGAGGAGGAACCCTAGTTGAGAATAAACTTCTATGAATGAGCAAATTTGAAAAACTGAACAAAAAATAGAGACATCCCAACGTGGTGAATGGTACAATGAAATTGCCCAAAATCCATCCGACCACACCCACGAAAGGAGATGTCGACCTGCACTTTGATGGTACTCTTCTTGTTGATCAGTTAAGAAATAATCACCTTTCAAAAAGCGTTCCGGCGTATTAAGGGGTGAGATTAAGAATCTCGATGGTTTAAAGAATTGATCGATATCCTCAATTTCCAAAGTCTTTTGCGTTTGCTTGACTCTATTTTTGAGTTCCAGTATTCATCATGCCCACCCATCTCATTGGGTCAGCCACTTTCAAATCTTCATTGACACCCACCTCTGCTGCCATCCGGGGGATCATCTGATCCAGCAAACGCTGGGCTTCTGAATCCGCCGCATGCAGATCGTCACACAGCTTTCCGCTGAGGAGCAGTCGGCTGTACAACCCTGGGCGATGCTCTTTCAGATACTTCATTCGTGCGCTGCCGTATTTACCGAGAGGCTGGGATGCTTCGATTTCAATATCGGGGAGGTAGTAATCCCCGACGGGGGTGTAGTCCAGTCCGTTTTGACTGTCGTAGATTTTGGAAGGAAGTGTATTCATGGTGGTTCCTCACTTTCTTGTGGTGTCGGTCATAATGTGCTGCTGCAACCGCTGACTGTTTGTTCCTACTGCTCTCCTTTCGTCGTTTGATTCTATCACACCACAATACTCGAGAGAAAAAGAAGAAATCCGAACCCATCCCCAATCGGGATTAAGTTCGGATTTCTCAAGTATGGTGGTGCTTACTGGACTCGAACCGTTTGCCCGCGGCCTGCATCCGCCACAGGCGGCGTCCGCGGTCAAACCTCCATCGATGCGGTTCACAGGATGATGCGGCCACCGGATGGAGACGGAAAGAAAACCAAATGAAAAACCACCCATGAAGGGTGGTTTTTCATTTGGTGGTGCTTACTGGACTCGAACCAGTGACCCCATCGATGTGAACGATGTGCTCTACCAACTGAGCCAAAGCACCGGGAACGAAATGTATTATAGCACCGCACGGGCGGAATGTCAACCCTTGATTTTACATTTTCTTTTTTCGCGCGGAAGAAAGCTGTTGACTTTAGTGTGCTAACGTGATACTATATTACCGCGATAACTGAGTGAGGTGAATCGGATGAGCATGAATCGGGACAGACAGACGGACGAGCTGTTCAGGTCCATCCTATCGCTTGAGAGCGTGGAGGAGTGCTACCGGTACTTTGAGGATCTGTGCACGATGAAGGAGATCCGGGATCTCGGGCAGCGGCTCGAGGTCGCCAGGCTGCTTGACGAGGGCTGTTCCTATATGCAGGCGGGCGAGGCCACGGGCGCAAGCTCCGCGACGATCGGCCGCGTGAAGCGGTGCCTCAATTACGGATCGGGCGGATACCGGCTGATTCTGAATCGGATGAGGAAAGGCGGAGGGACAGATGCATAATCTGAGGGCGGATGAGCGGATTTCCATCGAGCTGCGGGAGATGTACCAGCGCTGCGGCTACCTGCCTTACAAGGTCAACCAGTTTGAGGAATACGACCTGTACATGCGCAACAAGCGCTTTCTGACGAGCGAAAACGTGCTGGCGTTTTCGGATATGGACGGCAAGCTCATGGCGCTCAAGCCGGACGTGACGCTCTCCATCGTCAAAAACACGAAGGACAGCGCGGATACCACCAAGGTCAGCTATGCCGAGCGCGTGTACCGCGTGCCGCGCGGCGGGAAGTGCTTCAAGGAGATCATGCAGACGGGCCTTGAGGTCATCGGCCGGGTGGACGCGTACACGATGGGCGAGGTGCTCACGCTGGCGGCCAGAAGCCTGGCGGCGATCAGCAGCCGCTGTGCGCTCGATGTGGCGGACCTGGGCATCGTCTCCGGCATCCTGGCGGAGGAGAACCTCAGCGACGACCTGTGCGCGCAGATTTTGGAGCGCATCAGCGACAAGAATCTCCATGGCCTAAAGAGCCTGTGCGCGCAGTGGAACCTGCGCGACAGGACGGTGGAGCGCTTGTGCAGTCTGGTGACGGTGTACGGCCCGTTTGAGACGACGCTGCCCCTCTACGAGCAGATGGACCTGCCGCCGGTGTGCGATCAGGCGCTGTGCGACCTTCGGGCCGTTCTGGAGATGACCCGGGCCTGTGGCGTCAGCAACATCAACCTCGATTTCTCCGTCGTCAACGATATGAACTACTACAACGGCCTGATCTTCTCGGGCTTTGTGGACGGCGTGCCCGAGAGCGTGCTCTCCGGCGGACGTTACGATTCCCTGATGCGCAGGATGGGGCGCAGCAGCCAGGCGATGGGCTTTGCGGTGTATCTGGATCAGCTCGACCGGCTGCTGGACCGCAGGCCGGAGACGGACGTGGACGTGCTGATCACCTACACGGATGAAACGCCGGCTGGCGTGATTCTCGCGGCGGCACAGAAGGCGCAGGCAGGCGGCGAAAGCGTGCGCGTGCAGCGCGCGGGCGAAACCGCGGTGCGCAGCCGCAGGACGCTGGCGCTTTGAGGAGGGACGGCGATGAACGAGATGATCAATGTGGCGCTGCCCAAGGGCCGCCTGGGTGACAAGGCGTACGCGATCCTGGAGCGCTCCGGTTATCCCTGCCCGGCGATGAAGGAGGACAACCGCAAGCTGACGTTTGAAAACCCGGAGATCGGCGTGCGGTACTTTCTGGTCAAGCCGTCCGACGTGGCGGTGTACGTGGAGCGCGGCGCAGCGGATATCGGCATCGCAGGCAAGGACATCCTGCTGGAGTACAGGCCGGACGTGTACGAGCTGCTGGACCTGAAGATGGGCTGTTGCCGCATGTGCGTGGCCGGGCCGAAGGACTTCCGCGACGATCCGGCGCAAACGCTGCGCGTGGCGACCAAGTTCCCGAACATCGCGCGCGCGTATTACAGCGGTCTGAGCCGCGAGATCGAGCTGATTCACCTGAACGGCTCCATCGAGCTGGCGCCGCTGGTCGGCCTGTCCGACGTGATCGTGGACATCGTGGAGACGGGCAAGACGCTCTACGAAAACGGTCTGGCGCCGCTGGCTGAGATCGTGGACATTTCCGCAAGGCTGATCGCCAACAAGGCGAGCTTCAAGTTCAAGGGCGACGCGCTGCGCGCGCTGTGCAGTCAGATGGAAAGGACGATGAACCTGTGAAAATCAGAAGGTACGGCGAGACGGACAGGCTGCTCATGCGCAGCATGGAGACCTCCGGCGTGGGCGACACCGTGCGCGCGATCATCGCCGATGTGGCGGAAAACGGCGACGCGGCCCTGCTGCGCTACGCCGAGAAATTCGACGGCGCGAAGCTGACGGCCCTGCAGGTCACCGATGCGGAGATCGACGCGGCGCTTGCGTCCATTCCCGCTGAGCTGAAGGCAGCGATGGAGACGGCCGCAGCCAACATCCGCACGTTCCACAGCGCGCAAAAGCGTGAGGGCTTCTGCCTGAAGAATCCGGACGGGACGTACATGGGCCAGAAGATCACGCCCATCGAGAAGGTGGGCCTGTACATCCCCGGCGGCACGGCGAGCTATCCATCCACCGTGTTCATGAACGCGATTCCGGCGCAGATCGCCGGGTGCAGCGAGATCGTCATGGTCTCCCCGCCGAACCGCGAGGGCAAAATCGCTGCGCCGATCCTGGCGGCGGCGAGGATGGCGGGCGTGACGAAGGTCTATAGGGCCGGCGGCGCGCAGGCCGTGGCCGCGCTGGCGTACGGCACGGAAAGCATCCCGAAGGTGGACAAGATCGTCGGCCCGGGCAATGCGTACGTCGCGGAGGCGAAGCGCCAGGTCTTCGGCCGGGTGAACATCGACATGATCGCCGGGCCGAGCGAGATCCTGGTCGTCGCGGACGGCACGTGCAATCCGGCGTACGTCGCGGCGGACCTGCTCTCCCAGGCCGAGCATGACGCGCTGGCCTGCGCGGTGCTGGTGACGGACTCGATGGCGCTGGCCGAGGCGGTCTCCGCCGAGGTGGAGCGCCAGCTGTCGCAGCTGCCGCGCGAGGCGATTGCGCGCAGGGCGATCGAGGGCAACGGCCAGATCATCGTGACGGACGACCTGCTGGCGGCGGTCGAGGCGGCCAACGAGCTCGCGCCGGAGCATCTGGAGCTGTGCATGGACGATCCGGAAAAATACCTGCCTTCTGTGCGCAATGCCGGCTCGGTGTTCATGGGCAAGTACTGCCCGGAGTCGCTGGGCGATTACATCGCCGGCCCGAACCATACGCTGCCCACCTCCGGCACGGCGCGCTTTTCCAGCCCCCTGAGCGTGGACGACTTCATCAAGAAGACGCAGTTCACCTATTACACGAAGGACGCGCTGGCAAAGGTCGCCGATCAGATCGCCGTGTTCGCCCGGGCTGAGGGCCTGGAGGCGCACGCAAGGGCCGCGCTGATCCGGATGGAGTAACGCATGGCCCCGAAAGAACGCGCGAAGCGAAGAAGGGAGTCTGAGGGACGATGTCCCTCAGGCGGGGTTTGGGGCCTGCGGCCCCAATACTCCCTATCAGTAAAACGTAGTCTCAGAGCAGGCTGCGCAGCAGCCTACGATTGAGACGGGCTAATCCTCAGAATAGGAGAACGTACATGAGCCGTTTTCTTCTGAACAAGCATCAGAACCTCCCTGCCTATGTCCCCGGCGATCACGAGGAGGGCGACGGATTCATCCGCCTGAACACGAATGAATCGCCGTTTCCGCCGTCGCCGGGCGTGCGTGCTGCAGTGGAAAAAGAGATCGGGAAGCTGAACTACTACAACGATCCGGACTGCACGGCGCTGCGGGAAGCGCTTGCCGGGCTGTACGGCCTGACGCCCGATCAGGTGATCGCGGGCAACGGCTCGGACGAGCTGCTGTACCTCGCGTTCATGGCCTTCGCGGATGAGGCGCATCCCATCGCGCTGCCGGATATCACCTATGGGTACTACGACCTGTTTGCGGCGGCACTGGGTGTGCCGCTCGTGCGCAAGCCGCTCAAGGAGGATTTCTCGATGGACTATCGGGATTACCTCGGTGTCGGGCAGACGGTGCTTTTTCCCAATCCGAATGCGCCGACGGGCCTCGCGCTGCCGCTTGAGCAGATTGAGGAAATCGCGAAGAGCAACCCGGACAACGTCGTGATCGTCGACGAGGCGTATGTAGACTTCGGCGGCGAGACGTGCCTGCCGCTGATCGACTGGTATCCCAACTGATCGCGGCGCTGAATACCGTGCGCAACGCCGTAAACCTGTACAGCGTCAGCCGCATGGCGCAGGCGGCGGGCATCGCGGCAATCGCGGACAACGATTACACCCTGGCCAACTGCCGGAAGATCATCGAGGCGCGCGATTACACGACGCGGATGCTGCGCGCGCAGGGCTTTGAGGTGATCCCCTCGCTGGGCAACTTCGTGTTCGCCAGGCCCAGAGCCATGAGCGCCGCGGCGCTGGCTGCCCAGCTTCGGGCACGCGGCATCCTCGTGCGGCACTGGGACAAGGAACGGATTGGCGACTACCTTCGCATCACCATCGGCACCATGCAGGAGATGCAGGCGCTGGAGGCGGCGATTGAGATGATATTCGGGAGGGCATGAGCATGCGCAGCGCAGAGCTAAGACGCAGAACCGCGGAGACGGACATCGAGCTGTCTTTGAAGCTGTCCGGCACCGGCGCGGGCACGATCGCGACCGGCGTGGGCTTTCTTGATCACATGCTGACGCTCTTTGCCCGGCACGGCCGCTTTGACCTGACCGTGCACTGCAAGGGCGACACGATGGTGGACGACCACCACAGCGTGGAGGACATCGGCATCGTGCTGGGCGCGGCCATCGCCCAAGCGCTGGGCGACAAGCGGGGCATCCGCCGCTACGGCAGCATGCTGCTGCCCATGGACGAGGCGCTTGTGCTCTGCGCGGTGGACCTCTCCGGCAGGAGCTGCCTGCGCCTGACGGCCGACATCCCCAGCGAAAAGATCGGCACGTTTGACACGGAGCTGGTGGAGGAATTCTTCCTCGCCGTCACCCGCAGCGCCGGCATGACGCTGCACATCCGCCAGATAGACGGCACGAACAGCCACCACATCGTCGAGGCGATGTTCAAAGCATTCGGCCGCGCGCTGAAAGAGGCTGTGTCCATCGACGAAAGCCTCGGCGGCGAAATCCCCTCGACCAAAGGAGTGCTCGTATGATCGCGATCATCGATTACGGCGTGGGCAATCTGTTCTCGCTGAAAAGCTCGCTGGCCATGATCGGCGCGCAGGCGGTCGTCACCGGCGACGCGGGCGTGCTCCGCAGCGCGGAGAGGCTGATCCTGCCCGGCGTGGGCGCGTTCGGCGACGCGCGGCAGAAGCTCGCGCAGACGGGCCTGGACGCGGCGCTCTGCGCGGAAGCGGCGCGGGGCAAGCCCGTCCTGGGCATCTGCCTGGGCATGCAGATGCTCTTTGACAGGAGCCTGGAGTACGGCGAGCACAAGGGCCTGGGGCTGATCCCCGGCGAGGTTGTGCCGATGGCGGGCAGACTGCCCGAGGGACTCAAGATTCCGCACATCGGCTGGAACGCACTGGCTATCCGTAAGCCGGATCACCCGCTGATGAAATACACGGAAAGCGGCGACTGCGTGTACTTCGTGCACAGCTTCTATGCATCGGATTGCGCGGATAGCGTGATCGCGACGGCGGAATACGGCATCGACGTGACCGCCGCCGTGGCGAAGGGGAACGTCATGGGCTGCCAGTTCCACCCGGAGAAGAGCGGAACGGTGGGGCTGGGCATCCTGAAAGCGTTCTGCGAGATGTAGAAAGCGAATGCAAACGAAGGACCTCATCCGTCTTGCCTGCGGCAAGCCACCTTCCCCAAAGGGGAAGGGTGATTTACTGAATAGCTGCTCATCAAACTTGCCTTCCCCTATGGGGAAGGTGGCCGAGCGGAGCGAGGTCGGATGAGGTCTTCGTGCCCTTTCTCTCCCTATAGCTCTCTTACTCAATGAACACGCATCTCCCCGGAGGTACACATGATTCTTTTTCCTGCCATCGACATCTTCGGCGGCAAGGCCGTGCGCCTTGTGCACGGCGACTACGCCCAAATGACCGTCTACAACGACAACCCGCTGGCCGTGGCGCAGGACTTCATCGCCTGCGGCGCGACGCATATCCACATCGTCGACCTCGAGGGCGCGAAGACCGGCGAGACGCCGAACCTCGAGCTGATCGCCCAAATTGCGTCCTGCGGCCTCTTTGCCGAGGTGGGCGGCGGCATCCGCAGCGAGGAGGTGGCCAGGCGGTATCTGGACGCGGGCGTGCAGCGCGTGATCCTGGGCACCGCGGCGGTGACGAACCCTGCGCTGCTGGCACAGCTGGTCAAGGCGTACGGCGAGCGGATCGCCGTGAGCGTCGATGTGAAGGACGGCTGCGCGGCCATCCGCGGCTGGACGGAGGCGAGCAGCCTCACCTGCGACGCGCTGTGCCGGCGGCTTGCGGATACCGGCGTCTCCACGGTGATCTGTACCGACATCAGCCGGGACGGCGCAATGCGCGGCGCCAACCGCGCGCTCTATGCCGACCTGAGCCACAGATACCCGATGAACTTCATCGCCTCCGGCGGTGTGTCGAGCATGGAGGATGTGACCGCGCTGCGCGATCTGGGCATCTACGGCGCGATCATCGGCAAGGCGTACTATACCGGCGCAATCGACCTGCGCCGCGCGATCGAGGTGACACGATGATTACAAAGCGCATCATTCCCTGCCTGGACGTGCGGGACGGCCGCGTGGTCAAGGGCGTGAACTTCGCGTCCCTGAGCGACGTGAACGATCCCGTGGAGCTGGGCCGGTATTATAGCCAGAGCGGCGCGGACGAGCTGGTGTTCTACGACATCACCGCCTCGAGCGAGGGCCGGAAGCTCTTCACCGACGTGCTCAGGCGGGTCGCGTCGACCATCTTCATTCCGCTGACCGTCGGCGGCGGCATCAACACGCTCGAGGATTTTGAGCGCGTGCTGACCAGCGGCGCGGACAAGGTGAGCGTCAATTCCGGCGCGATCCGCAACCCGCAGCTCATCGAGGATGCCGCCCGGCGCTACGGCGATCAGTGCGTGGTGCTCTCCGTGGATGCCAAGCGCGTGGACGGCAGCTACCACGTGTTCGCCAAGGGCGGGCGCGAAGACACCGGCATGGACGCGCTTAAGTGGATCAGGCGCGGCGTCTCCATGGGCGCGGGCGAGATCGTGCTCAACTCCATCGATACCGACGGCGTCAAGCAGGGGTTTGACTTGGAGATGCTGGATGCCGTGTGCAGTATCGTCGACGTGCCGGTCATCGCCTCCGGCGGCGCGGGCTGCGTGCAGGACTTTGTGACACTGTTCAAGACATTGCCCAAGGTGGACGCGGGCCTGGCGGCCTCGATCTTCCACTTCGGCGAGGTAAAAATCGGCGACCTCAAGGACGAGCTGGCCCGAAACGGCATTAACGTTCGCCGGATCAAAGAGACAGACGCTTGAAACCGGCGCGAAGCGAAGAAGGGACTGGAGCCTGCCGCCGCCAGTGGCGGAAGCAGGCAGGCGGAACGTCGGGAATCGCAAGGAGCGGCAGGATGCCGCGACTATACGAGTTCCCCGGAAGTTTGAGGGACGATGTCCCTCAGGCAGGTTTGGGCGGCAGCCCAAAAAGGAGAAGGACTATGATCGACATTTCAACGCTCAAATTCGACGAGAAGGGGCTCATCCCCGCCGTCGTCGTGGACACGGAAACGAAGAAGGTGCTCACCGTCGCGTACATGAACGCCGAGAGCCTTCAAATCTCCATGGAGAAGGGGCTGACCTGCTTCTTCTCCCGCTCCCGCCAGAAGCTCTGGCTCAAGGGCGAAACCAGCGGCAACGTGCAGCACATCGTGAAGATCACCGCGGACTGCGACCGCGACGCGCTGGTGGTCGAGGTGCGCAAGGAGGGCCCGGCGTGCCACCTGGGCACGGACTCCTGCTTTAATGAGGTCATCTTCGAGGGCGAGGAGCCGCCGGCTTTCCAGTACCCGGATCTCATGGAGATGCTCGAGGGCCGCAAGGCGCAGCCCAAGGAGGGCTCCTACACGACCTATCTGTTTGAAAAGGGCCTGGACAAGATGCTCAAGAAGGTCGGCGAGGAGACGACGGAGGTCATCATCGCCGCGAAGGATGGCGACAAGGCGAATACCATTTACGAAATCGGCGATCTGATGTATCATGTGATGGTGCTGATGATCGAGATGGGCATCAGCCTGGAGGACATAAAAAAGGAGATGGCCTCCCGCCACGTCATCGACAAGAAGGTCAAGCAGGAGAAGATGATCAAGTGATTCCCCAGAATCTGCACATGCACTCCACCTGGGACGACGGTAAATCGACGGTCGAGGAGATGATCCTCGCCAGCCGGGACGCGGGCCTTGCGTCCGTGGGCGTGAGCGTGCACTGCCCGATGCCGTTTGAAAACGACTGGGAATGCCCCGTGGAGCGGCTGCCGGATTACCGCGCCGAGGTGCGCGCGCTGGCGGACAAGTACGCCGGGAGCATCAGGGTCTACCTGGGCATCGAGTGGGACGTGAGCGCTGCGGCGCTCGACCTGTCGCCGTACGACTATGTGATCGGCTCCGTGCACGAACTGCCGGTGGACGGCCATCGCAGCGTGGACGCCAATGCGGAGACAACGGCAAGGTTTCTCGCCGAGTGCTTCGGCGGCGATGCGGACGCGGCGGCGGAGATGTACTTCGCCGAGATGGACAAGGTCGCCGCGCGGCCGGAGGTCGGCATTGTCGGCCACTTCGATCTGATTACCAAGTTTGACGAGCAGCGGGGCTTCTTCAATGAAAACAGCCCGCGCTACCGGCGGGCGGCAGAACGGGCCATGGAAAAGCTGGTGGCAGCCGGAAAGATCTTTGAGGTCAACACCGGCGCGATCAGCCGCGGATACCGAACCACGCCGTATCCGTCCGCCCAGTGGCTGCGCCTGCTGCGCGAGATGGGCGGCCGCGTGACCGTCAGCGCCGACGCGCACCACAAAAGCGGCGTGACCTGCGCGTTTGATCTGGCCGAGCGGATGGTCAGAGAGGCGGGGTTTACGGAGATATGGGTTTTGGAGGGCAAAAAATTCGTCCCGGTCAG
>SFFH01000063.1 GCA_004557905.1 Clostridiales bacterium
CAAGCTGGTGCGCTACATGGGCAGCAGCCTGACGGGCATGACCTACATTTTCGATGAGCCCAGCACCGGCATGCACCCCCGGGATGTGTACCGCATGACCAGGCTTTTGCAGAAGCTTCGGGACAGGGGCAACACGGTGCTGGTGGTGGAGCATGACAAGGACGTCATTTCCATCGCCGACGAGGTGATCGACGTCGGCCCGTTGGCGGGCAAAAACGGCGGAGAGATCCTGTTCCAGGGCAGCTATGAGGCGCTGCTGCGCTCCGGCACCCGCACCGGCAATGCTCTGCGGCAGACGACGCCGCTCAAGGCGGCGCCCCGGATGCCGAGGGCCTTCCTGCCGGTGCGAAACGCCTGCGTGCACAACCTCAAGAACGTGTCGGCGGACATCCCGCTGGACGTGCTGACGGTGGTGACCGGCGTGGCAGGCTCGGGCAAGAGCTCGCTCATCCGGGATGTGTTTGCCAGGCAGTACGCCGACCGGGTCGTGCTGGTGGACCAGTCCCCAGTGACGGCGACAGGCCGCTCCACGCCCGCGACCTTCCTGGGCTTCTTTGACGAGATCCGCCGGGTGATGGCGGCGGAAACCGGCGCAGACGCGTCGCTCTTCTCCTTCAACAGCAAGGGCGCCTGCCCGGTCTGCGGCGGACGCGGGCAGATCGTCACGGAGCTGGTGTTCATGGACCCGGTGACGACCGTCTGCGAGGCCTGCGAGGGCAGGCGGTACAGCGCAGAGGCGCTGTCCTGCCTCTATCGCGGCAAGAGCATCGTGGACATCTTGAACATGTCCGCGGAGGACGCGTACGCGTTCTTTGCAGACAACCGGAAGCTGCGCAAGGCCCTGGGGGCCATGCTGGAGGTGGGGCTGCCGTACTTGTCCCTGGGACAGCCGCTCTCCACGCTCTCCGGCGGCGAGCGCCAGCGGGTCAAGCTGGCCAAATACCTGGACAGGAAGGGCAACATCTACGTGCTGGACGAGCCGACCACCGGATTGCACGCTTCGGACGTGCAGAAGGTGATGGCGCTGCTGGACGGTCTGGTGGAGCGGGGCAACACCGTCGTCGTCATCGAGCACAACCTGGACGTGATGAAGCAGGCGGACTGGATCATCGACGTGGGGCCGGACGGCGGCACCGCCGGCGGCGAGATCGTATTTGCCGGAACGCCCATGCAGATGGCGCAGACGAGCGAGACCATCACGGCACAGTACCTGCGAAAGGCGTTGTGATTTCTGCGGAGCAGCGGGAAGCTGCTCCGTAGTTTGCTTTTGGGGGCGAATGCGAACGAAGGACCTCATCCGCCCTTCGGGCACCTTCCCCAGAGGGGAAGGCAAGGCTGCTGAGCAGCTACGCAGTAAACCAGCCTTCCCCTATGGGGAAGGTGGCCGAGCGGAGGCGAGGTCGGATGAGGTCTTCGTGCCCTTTCTCTCTCTTTTGATCATCATCATCATCATCCCGCAGAAAACAGCAAAAATCGTCGAGACAAAGCCGCTGCAATGCCGTACAATGAAAACCGAAAGGAGGGAAAGCGTATGCGGGAACAGATCATGGCCGTCCAGCGGATGCAGGACTACATCGGGCAGAATACGGCGCGCGACATCAGCCTGTCCGACCTTGCGCAGGCGTCGCTGTTTTCCCCGTGGTATTCCTACCGCCTTTTCCGGGAGGTGCTCGGCCTGACGCCCACGGAGTATGTGCGCAGGCTGCGGCTGTCCCAGGCGGCGGTGCGGCTGCGGGAGGGGAAGGAGCGCGTGATTGACGTCGCGTTTGACCTGGGGTTTTCCAATGTGGACACCTTCACCCGGGCGTTTTTCCGGGCGTTCGGCCTCAACCCCAGCGAGTATATGAAGGACCCTGTGCCCATTCCCCTGTTCATCCCCTACGGCGCAAAATACAGAGAGCTCAGAAAGGAGGCGGAAGAGATGCCGGCGATTCAGACGGTCTTCGTTCAGGCCGTGCGCAAGCCCGAGCGGCTGTGCATCATCAAGCGCGGCGTGCACGCCGAGGACTACTTCCCGTACTGCGAGGAGGTCAGCTGCGACGTGTGGGGCATCCTCATGAGCATGCGCTCCCTGTGCGGGGAGCCGGTGTGCATGTGGCTTCCCCCGCGCTACAGGAAGCCGGGCACCTCCACCTATGTGCAGGGCGTGGAGGTGGAGACGGACTATGCGGGCATTGTCCCCGAGGGCTTTGACACGATTCTCCTGCCGGAGGCGGAGTACCTGATGTTCCAGGGCCTGCCCTTTGCCGAGGAGGATTACTGCGAGGCTATCCGGGCTGTGCAGCACGCGGCGGACGGCTATGATCCCACGCCGATCGGGTACCGGTGGGACGAGGAAAACCCACGCATTCAGCTGGAGCCGCGGGGCGAGCGGGGGTATATCGAGCTGCGGCCAGTCAGGAGGATCGAAAAATGAGCGAGGCAATTTCTGTAAGTGGTCTGACCAAGTCCTACGGCGGCAGAACCGTGCTGGATCATCTGAATCTGTCGGTCAAAGCCGGAACGGTCTTTGGCCTGCTGGGCGCCAATGGCGCGGGCAAGAGCACGACGATCGAGTGCATGCTGGGCACAAAGCGGGCGGACGGCGGCACGGTTTCCCTGCTGGGACAGGACCCGGTGCGCGACCGGCGGGCGCTGTTTGAGCGTATCGGCGTGCAGTTTCAGGAGGGGGACTATCAGCAGGAGATCCGGGTCTTCGAGCTGTGCGAGGAGACGGCCTGCCTGTACAGGCATCCTGCGGACTGTCGGACGCTCTGCGCGCGCTTCGGCATCGGCGACAAGCTGCAAAGCCCGGTCAGGAGCCTCTCCGGCGGCGAGCGCCAGCGGCTGTTCATCGTGCTGGCGCTGCTGCCCAACCCGGAGCTGGTCTTTCTGGACGAGCTGACCACCGGACTGGACGCCAGGGCCCGGCGGGACGTCTGGAAAACGCTTGAGGAGCTGAAGCGGCAGGGGCTGACCATCTTCCTCACCTCGCACTTCATGGACGAGGTGGAGGCGCTCTGCGACGAAATCTGCATTCTGAAAAAGGGCAAGGCGGTCTTCTACGGCACGGTGGAGGACGCGAAGCGCACCTGCGGCTGCGACAGGCTCGAGGACGCCTACCTGATGCTGTCCGATGAGGAGGAGAGAAAATGAGACGCTTTTTTGTTCTGCTCAGGCACGAGATGAAGCTGAGCATCCGCGATATGAACATGATCATCTTTGCCGTGCTGATGCCGCTGGTCATTCTGGTGGTGCTCGGCATCATCTACGGCGGAAAGCCCGCCTATGACGGCGCGCCCTACACGTTCATGGAGCAGTCCTTCGGCGCGGCCTGCGCCGTCTCCATGTGCGCCGGCGGCCTGATGGGCCTGCCGCTGGTCGTCTCGGACTACCGGGAGCGCAAGATCCTCAAGCGGTTCCGGGTCACGCCGGCGCATCCGGCGCTGCTGCTGGCGGTGGAGCTGTCGGTGTATGTGCTCTACTGCGCGGCGTCGCTGCTGACCCTGGCGCTGGCGGCGGGCATCTTCTGGCGGGTTCGCCTCCATGGCTCCGTCTGGGCGTTCCTGGGGAGCTGGCTGCTGACCATGCTCTCCACGCTCAGCATCGGCATGCTGGTGGGCGGCGTGGCGAAGAACACCAAGCAGGCGGGCGTCATCGCCTCGCTCCTGTATTTTCCCATGCTGGTCTTTTCCGGCACCACGCTGCCCGTGGAGGTCATGCCCCGCGCGATGCAGCGGGCGGTGTCCTTTCTCCCGCTGACCCAGGGCATGGCGCTCATGAAAGACACGTTCCTGGGCATTCCCGGGGGAAACGCGGGTCTGCCGGTGATGGTCATGCTCGGCGTCACCGCGCTCTGCGCGGGGCTGGCCGTCCGGTTCTTCCGGTGGGAATGAAAAGCTCAATAAAATTCAATGAAAAGTTC
This sequence comes from Clostridiales bacterium, assembly GCA_004557905.1. GTDB lineage: Bacteria > Bacillota > Clostridia > Christensenellales > Aristaeellaceae > Ventricola. Next base: position 3,905 of record SFFH01000063.1, read on the forward strand.
ATCGACCGGCCGGCCGCATCGTCTCGACGATTGCCCCCTCTTGTGGTATAATTCCCTTATTATACTGCGAGAGGGGGCGTTTTCATGGGCGGGCAGACGCCTGAACGGATTCCCCTTTGCCTGGGCATGCTGGCCCATGTGGACGCGGGCAAGACGACGCTGTGCGAGCAGCTGCTTGTGCGCGGCGGCCTGCTGCGCAGGGGAGGCCGCGTGGACCACGGCGACGCGTTCATGGACGGACATGCGCTCGAGCGTGCGCGCGGCATCACGATCTTCTGCGAGCAGGCGACCTTCGATCTGCCGCGCGGGGACGGAAAGGCGGTGCGCGTCACGCTGATGGACACGCCCGGCCACGTCGATTTCTCCGGTGAGATGGAGCGTGCGCTGTCCGTGCTGGACATGGCGGTGCTGGTCGTCTCCTGCGCGGAGGGCGTGCAGAGCCACACGGTGACGCTGATGCGCCTGCTCCGGGACAAGAGGATTCCTACGATCATCTTTCTGAACAAGACCGACCGCGAGGGCGCGGACGTTTCGCGCGTGATGGCGCAGATGCAGCGGCTGCTGTCGGGCGACTGCGTGCTCATGATACAGGACGCGGAACTGCTGCGCGAGGAGCTGGCCGCGCGCGACGAGCTGCTCATGGAGCGGCACCTGGAGGAAACCGCGCAGCGCGCGGACTATCTCGCGGGTGCGCGCCGGGCGATGAGGGCCGGCATGCTTTATCCCGTGCTCAGCGGCAGCGCGCTCATGGATGTGGGCGTGGATGCGCTGATGCAGGCGATTGCGGCGCTGGCGGAGGCGGACGATCCCTCGCGGCTGGATGCGCCGTTTTCGGCCAAAGTTTACCGCGTGACGCACCGGGACGGCATGCGCTATTGCTATGTGAAGGCGCTGTCCGGCCGTCTGCGCGCCAGGGAAACGGTGGCCACGCGCGCGGGCGTGGAGAAGGTCAACGCCATCTATCAGGCGCAGGGCGCGCGCCTGACGGTCCTCCCGGAGCTTTGCGCCGGGGAGACGGCGGCGGTGACAGGCCTGTCCTGTCGGCCGGGCGAGCACATCGGCGCGGACGTGGGGTGCGAAACGCAGGCGCTCGTGCCGCTGATGAGCGTGGACGTGCAGCCGGAGCAGGGGCTGGAGCGCACGCGGCTGCTGGCGCATCTGCGCGAGCTGGAGGAGGAGGACCCACTGCTTTTCGTGCGCGCGGAGCAGGGACGCCTTTCTGTGGGCATCATGGGCGCGGTGCAGACCGAGGTGCTGGGGAGTGTGCTGGAGAGCCGCTTCGGCGACCATGTCTCGTTTCAGCCGCCGAAGGTGATGTACAGGGAGACGATCGCGGCCCCGGCGGTCGGCATCGGCCACTATGAGCCGCTGCGCCACTATGCCGAGGCGTGGCTGCGGCTTGTGCCGGGCGCGCCGGGCAGCGGCGTGACGTTTGAGGACAGGACGCCGCCCAACCAGCTGGAGCTGAACTGGCGCAGGCTGATTGCCCAGCACGTCGGCGAGCGGGAGCATCCGGGCGTGCTCACGGGCAGCCCGCTGACGGATGTGCGCGTGGAGCTGATCGCGGGCCGCGCCGTGCGCTTTGAGCTCTCGTTCGCGTCTGACATGCTCAGCCGCGTGACGGGCGAGCTCATCCGCCTGGGCGCGGAGTTGGACGCGCCGGACTGCGACGGGGACGAGGTGCGCCTTTCCGGCAGCTGTACGGCGGCACTTTTCTGGGACTATCCGCAGCAGTTTGCCGCGACGACGCGCGGACACGGGCGCATCAGCGTCCGGTTTGACCGCTACGCGCCGTGCAAAAATCAGGACACGGTTGTGCAGGAGATCGGGTACAGCGCGCTTGCTGACGAGCGCAACCCGGCGGGCAGCGTGTTTTGCAGCCACGGCGCGGGATTCTATGTGCCCTGGGACGAGGTGCGCAGCCATGCGCATTGTGAGGTGGAGGAGCCATGCTGACGTGTACACTGGACAGCGCCAGCCGCGTGACGCTGACCGACCAGCTCTATCAGGCGCTGCGCGCGGAGATCGACAGCGGGCACATGGCGCCGGGCGATAAGCTGCCCTCCAAGCGCCAGCTCGCGGAGCACCTGCATGTGAGCACGGCGACGGTGGAGGCCGCCTATGGCCGCCTGGCCAGCGAGGGCTTCTGCGAGAGCCGGCCCCGGAGCGGCATGTACGTCGCGCAGCAGCTGCCGCGCGCGGGCGTGGCGGCGCATCCGCAGGCTGTGCCCGTCAGGTGGGATTTTTCCACCGGCGCGGCGGACGCGGAGCACTTCCCGTATTCGACGTGGGCGCGGCTGATGCGCGAGGTTTTAAGCGAGCAGAACACGGCGCTGCTGCTCGCCGGCGATCCGCAGGGCAGCTACGCGCTGCGCTGCGAGATGGCACAGATGATGCGCAGCCTGCGCGGCGTGGAGGTGACGCCGGAGCAGATCGTGCTGGGCGCGGGCACGGAGGTGCTGGTCACGGCGCTCACGTCCGTGCTGGGCCGCGAGAAGCTCTTCGCCGTCGAGGACCCGGGCTATTCGCGCGTGCGCCGGATTCTGGTGGCCAGCGGCGCGCGCATTGTGCCGATCCCGCTGGCAGGCGGCGCCATCGACGTGGGCGCGCTGTACATGAGCGGCGCGGGCGCGGCCTATGTCACGCCGTCGCATCAGTTCCCGCTGGGCGGGGAGATGAGCGCGGGCCAGCGCGCGGCCCTGCTGCGCTGGGCCAGGGAGACCGGCGGCTATATCCTCGAGGATGATTACGACAGCGAGTTTCGCTTCTCGGGCACGAGCCTGCCGGCGCTCAAGGCGCTCGACGAGAGCGGCCAGGTGATCTACATGAACACGTTTGCCCGCACGCTGGCGCCGGGCCTGCGCCTGAGCTTCATGACGCTGCCCGAGGCGCTTGTCGGGCGCTACCGCGCGCTGCATGCGGCGTGCAGCGTGCCGGGCTTTGAGCAGGAGACGCTGCGCAGGTTCATCGCGGGCGGGTATCTGGAGCGGCATGTGAGCCGCATGCGCGTGGTGTACCGCGGGCGGCTGCAGGCGCTGGAGCGCAGGGTGAAGGAGCTGGGCCTGGGCGAGATCGCGCCGTGCGGCGCGGGATTGTATGCGCTCCTGCGCGTCGGCGGGAAGACGCCCGCGCAGGAGCTGGTGCCGCTGGCGGCGCAGGCCGGCGTGCGGCTGACGCGCCTGACGGATTACGGCGTGATGGAACCGGGCAGGGAGCACGAGCGCGTAGTGCTGCTCGGCTTTGCGGGCATGGACGAGGCGGCAATCGAAGCGGGGCTTGAGGCGCTGCGCCGCGCGTGGATGTAAAGGAGACAATATGAAAAAAGGAATTCTTGCAGCGCTGCTGTGCGCGCTGCTGCTGACCATGACGGGCTGCAACGCCGTCGATGAGGCGCTGGGCAGGCTGGGCGACGACATCAAGGCATCGAGGCTGGATACGCCGGAGAAGACGGACAGCGGCATCGACTGGAGCTATGTGCCCGTCGTACGCGAGATGGCGGTCACGATGTTCACCGAAGCTTTCCCGAATGCGACCGTGACGGAGACCTCCGTGGCCAGCAAGAACGGCGACGGCAAGCGCGTGATCGTGACGCTGACCTATCAGATGGACAACAGGAACGGCACCTACGGCTTTGACTATACGAAGAACGAGCAGGGCGAGTACGAGCTGACGCGCTACGGCGACGGCGTCAATTCCGACGATCTGTGAGCAATACGCCTGCTCAATTGTAAACCTGACAAAAAGAATTGAGTTGACAATCGTCAACCCCTGTGCTATACTGCCGCTGGACAAATTCAAAGGACGATTTGGAGGAAACAAAGATGGCAGGTTCTGGCACAAAGAAATTGAGAATTGTGGACATGGCGTATATCGCGCTGTTTGCGGCGCTGATGGCCGTATGCTCCTGGATTTCCATCCCGGCGACGGTTCCCTTCACGCTGCAGACCTTCGGCGTGTTTCTGGCGGTGAGCGTGCTGGGCGGCAGGCGGGGCACGCTGGCGGTGCTCGTGTATCTGCTGCTGGGCATGATCGGCATTCCGGTGTTTGCCGGCTTCCAGGGCGGCATTGGCTGCCTGCTGGGCACCACCGGCGGCTATATCCTCGGCTTTCTGCTCTCCGCGCTGGTCATGTGGGCGATGGAGAAACTGCCGGGCAGGCGTGGCGTCATCCTGACACTGTCCATGGTGGCGGGCCTTGTCGTGTGCTATGCGTTCGGCACGGCCTGGTTCATGGTTGTCTATGCGAAGAAGGCGGGCGAGATCGGTCTGATGACGGCGCTGGGCTGGTGCGTCTTCCCGTTCATCATTCCGGATCTGCTGAAGATTGCGCTGGCGCGGATCATCTCCAGGCGGCTTGCGGCGGCAATCCGGCTGCAGTAAGGCGCGCTGCGCATCGGAACAGCATCTGCCGCCGACTGACAAAACGGTGAGGAGGGGGCAGCATGGGAACGAAGGAAAGGCTGCTTGAGCTGTTTGAGGCCCGGAAGGGCAGCTTCCTGTCCGGCGAGGAAATCGCGCAGACGCTCAGCGTGTCGCGAACGGCGGTCTGGAAGGCGGTGAACGCGCTCCGGCAGGAGGGCTATCCCATCGAGGCGGCGACCAACCGGGGCTATTGCCTCGGTGAATGTGCGGACGTCCTCTCCGAGCAGGGCGTGCGGCGCTTTCTTGGGCAGGACGGACCGCAGCTTGAGCTGACTGTTCTGCCCTCGGTGGATTCCACCAATACATGGGTGAGGGACAGGGCGGCCCTCGGCGCGCCGGAGGGCTGTGTCGTGATCGCCGGCGAGCAGACGGCCGGACGCGGCCGGCGCGGGCGGACGTTTTACTCGCCGAAGGACACGGGCGTCTACATGAGCCTGCTGCTGTGGCCGAAGCACTGCGCCGTGAGCCGGGCGACCGGCTTCACCGCGATGGCGGCGGTGGCTATGTGCGAGGCGATTGAGGCGGTATCCGGCGAGGCAGCGCAGATCAAGTGGGTGAACGACGTGTTCGTCCGTGGGAAAAAGGTCTGCGGCATTCTGACAGAGGCATCCCTGGGCATGGAGAGCGGCGAGGTGGATACTGTCGTGCTGGGCGCGGGTGTGAATCTGTACCCGCCCCGGGAGGGCTTCCCGGAAGCGCTGGCTCCGATTGCGGGCGCCGTCCTTGAGGACGTGGTGAGCGACGCCAAAAACCGGCTGGCGGGTGAGTTTCTCCGCCGCATGATGGCCATCTATGCCGCCCCGGAGGAAAGCGGCTATGTAAAAAAATACAGGGAGCGCAGCCTTGTGATCGGGAAAACCGTGACCCTGCTGCCGGAGGGCCGCAGCGTGTTCATCGAGGATATTGACGATGCGTGTCACCTGCTGGTCCGGGATGACAGCGGGGAAACGGCATGCCTGTCCTATGGCGAGATTCAGGTGCGGATGTGACCTTGTATACATCAAAACGGACGTTCCAATCCATCGGAGCGTCCGTTTATGTATGATGTTGTTTACGCCAGTTCTTCGGCCAGCGCGGCGACGAACGCGTCCATCTCCTCATAGGAGATGATCAGCGGCGGCGCGAGGCGGATGACGTTGCCGGAGGCGGTGCCCGGCACAAAGCCGCGCGCGAGCATCCTGCGCATCACGTCGCCGGCCGGGCAGTCGTCTTTGAGCTGAATGCCGATGAGCAGGCCCATGCCGCGCACCTCGGCGATGTGTTCGCTCTTGATCTTCCTGACCGCGTCCATCAGGTACGCGCCCTTTTCCCGGGCGACGGCGGAGAAGTCGTTGTCGATCATGTAGCGCATCGCGGCGAGGGACACGGCGCACGCGAACGTGTTGCCGCCGAAGGTGGAGCCGTGGTCGCCCTTGGCGATTTTGGAGGCGACCTTCTCACTGGCGAGGATGGCGCCGATGGGGAAGCCACAGCCCAGGCCCTTGGCGCTGGTCATGATGTCCGGGATGACGCCGTACTGCTCATGGCAGTAGAGCGAGCCGGTGCGGCACACGCCGGTCTGCACCTCGTCGAGGATGAGCAGGATGCCCTTTTCGTCGCACAGCGCGCGCACGGCCTTCAGGTACTCGGCTTTGGCGGGGGTCACGCCGCCCTCGCCCTGCATCGGCTCCAGCAGGATCGCGGCGGTCTCATCGTCGATGGCGGCCTTGAGCGCGTCCAGGTCGTTGTACGGCACCTGCGTGATGCCCTTGGGCAGCAGCGGGCGGTACGGCGCCTGGTAGTAGTCGTGGCCGGTGGCCGCGACGGTCGCCAGCGTGCGGCCGTGGAAGGAGTGATCCGCGGAGACGATCTTGTAGCGGTTCACGCCCTGCGCGTAGAAGTACTTGCAGGCCAGCTTCATGGCGCCCTCGTTGGCCTCCGCGCCGGAGTTGGCGAAGAAGACGCGGTCGGCAAACGTGTGCGCACACAGCAGCGCGGCCAGCTCCGCCTGCGGCTGAACGTAGAAGATGTTGGACGTATGCAGCACGCCGGCGTTGGCCTGGGCGATGATCGCGTCGGTGATGACGGGATGGTGGTAGCCCAGCGCGTTGACGGCGATGCCCGCGAACAGGTCGGTGTACGCCTTGCCGTCCTGGTCATAGAGCGTGCAGCCCTCGCCGCGCACGAAGCACGCGGGCATGCGCTCGCCGAAGACCTGAAGGAAATGCTGGCTGTCCAGAGACTTGATTTCGGAAAGATTCATCGGAAAAGACCTCCGTGGGTAGTGTTCGGGAGGACGTTGGGGGATTTCATCCCCCAATCCCCCAGACCGAGGGACATTGTCCCTCGGTCTCCCTGTTACGCGCTGCGCGCCAATGACTGATGTCAACGCGAAGCGAAGATGGGAGTCTGAGGGATGAAATCCCTCAGGCAGGGTTTGGGACGGCAGTCCCAACGTATCCCTTGCGTTTCTTGAAGTTAAAGATTCAGCCCCTTGGCCTCGTCGCAGCCGAGCATGATGTTCATGGACTGCACCGCCGCGCCGGACGCGCCCTTGCCCAGGTTGTCAAAGCGTGCGCAGACCATCATGCGCTCGTCGTTGCCGGTGACATAGATCTCCAGGCCGTCCCAGCCGGCGCAGCCGTTGGCCGCGAGGAAGCCGCCGACGTCCGCCTGCGCGGAGAGCGGCATGACCCGGATCATCTTCTGCCCGGCGTACGCGTCCTGATAGCACTCGTGCAGCTGAGAAAGCGTGGAAATCCCCTTCAGCTGCGGGGCGGCGAGCGGCACGCTCACCAGCATGCCGGCGTAGTAGTCCGCCACGATGGGGGAGAACAGCGGCGCGGTGTCAAGGCCGCAGACCTTCTGCATCTCCGGCAGGTGCTTGTGGCTGTGGGTGAGGCCGTAGATGCGCGGGGAATCGAGCGCGGCGTCGCGCTGGGCGTCGCCGTACTGCGCGATCATCTTCTTGCCGCCGCCGCTGAAGCCGGTCAGCGAGAAGCAGGAAACCATGCTTTCCTTGGGCAGGATGCCCGCGGCCACCAGCGGATACACCAGCGAGATGAAGCCCGTGGCGTGGCAGCCGGGGTTGGCGATGCGCTTGCCGGTTTTGATCGCCTCGCGGTGCGCGGGGGACAGCTCCGGGAAGCCGTAGGCCCAGCCCTCCGCCGTGCGGTGCGCCGTGGATGCATCGATGATGCGCACACGGTCGTACTCCACCAGGGAGACGGCCTCCTTCGCCGCCGCGTCCGGCAGGCAGAGAAACGTGATGTCCGAGGCGTTGATCAGCCGCCTGCGCTCCTGGGTGTCCTTGCGCAGCGCGGGATCGATCGTCAGAATCTCGATGTCGTCGCGCCCGGCGAAGCGCTCAAAGATGCGCAGGCCGGTCGTGCCTTCTTGTCCGTCGATGTAAATCTTAGGCTTCATGTTGATGTACCCCTCTTGTCAAGAACAGTATTCGAGCGCCCTTTGCGCGAAGAATACGGGTTTGGCACGCGCAAGATGGACACTCTGCAAAGCAGGGCGCCGGAGCGCATTGCGCGTGCGGCGCCGCTTAAAGCAAGGCGAAGCTCAGATCGAGGCGGGCAGCGCCCGCGCGTGCGGCGCCGCTTAAAGCAAGGCGAAGCTCAAACAGAGGCGGGCATGGCCCGCTCGAACATCGTGCCGATACCCTTGTCGGTAAAGATCTCCAGGATGATCGGGTGCGGAATCGTGCCGTTGATGATGTGCACGCGCTTGACGCCCTTCTCGATGGCGTCCACACAGGCCGTCACCTTCGGAATCATGCCGCCGGAGATCGTGCCGTCGGCGATCAGATTCATCGCCTGCTCCGTGGAGAGCACCGCGAACAGCGAGGCGGGGTCGTCCGGATCGCTGCGCACGCCGTCAATGTCCGTCAGGAAGATCAGCTTTTCCGCCTTGAGCGAGGTGGCGACGGCGGCGGCGGCGGTGTCGGCGTTGATGTTGTAGCTCTCGCCGTTTTCGTCCGTGCCGACCGAGGAGATGACCGGGATGTACTCGTCCCGGCACAGCGCCTCAAGCAGCTTCGTGTTGATGCTCACGATGTCGCCCACATGGCCCAGGTCCACGCCGTCGGCCAGCGGCGGCTTCTTTTTGACCATGATCAGCCCGGCGTCCTTGCCGCACAGGCCAATGGCCTTGCCGCCCAGACGGCCGATCTGCGAGGCGATGTTCTTGTTCAGCTTGCCGGCCAGCACCATCTGCACGATCTCCATCGTCGCGTCGTCGGTGATGCGCAGGCCGTTGTGGAACGTGCTCTGCACGCCCACGCGCCCCAGCATGGCGTTGATCTCCGGACCGCCGCCGTGCACGAGGATCGGGTTGATGCCCACATACTTGAGCAGCGTCACGTCCTCGAGGATCTTCTGCGTCAGCTCCTCGTTCTTCATCGCGTTGCCGCCGTACTTGATGACGACCGTCTTGCCCCACAGGCGCTGGATATACGGCAGCGCCTCGATGAGGATGTTCGCTTTATTGATGAAGCCCATGTCGATCGGATCGACGCTCACAGGATTGGCCATGAATTTGCCTTCTTTCTGCACAGTATTCAAAAATGAGTATGTGCTCCGGATTATACCACAGGATACCATGAATATGCAAGATATTTGAATAAAAATGCAGATCAGGTTTTTGGCCTGATGCCCTCCGGAATTGGGCAGACATACGGCGTGGCCGCCGTGCGAACCCTGAACTCCTCCTGCGCCTGCGCAAGGAGCGCATGATCGCGCATCAGCAGCGCGCCGGTCACGCCGATGACCCTGCCGGCATAGAGCATCGCCTTGTGCGCGATGGAGCTTTTGCCGATGGCGACGGCCTGCCAGGTGTGGGCAGGCGTGTCGGCGGCCCAGGTGGCGACGGAGATCTGGCTCGTCGGCGCGCACCAGCTCGCGTCGCCCGCGTCGGTGGATACGGTGATCAGCGGGGAATCGGTCGGCGTGTGCGGCGCGATGAACGCGTACATCGGCTCGCCCTGATGGGCCAGTACCGCCGCGCGCTCCCTGGCGCCGCACAGGCGGGAGATCTTGGCGAGCGTCTTTTCGGGCGACTCGAGCGCATCGTGCAGGGATCGGGCGAGGGCGAGCTCCCCGTCCGTGTACTGCGGCACGCCGAGCGCGTGCATCGTGCGAACGAGCGTCTCCTCGATGGTCGTGTTGGGCAGGATGTTGGAGCAGCCCTTGACAAACTCCATCTCCATCGTCGTGCCGGTCATGATGGCCGCGCCGCGCGCGCAGTCGATCACGCGCTGCTTGATGTCCTCCAGATCGGCAAGCCGCGGCGAGCGGACGAGGTACACTGCCTCGGCGCTGGCCTGCACCACGTTGGGCGAGGCGCCGCCTGCGTCGGTGATGGCGTAGTGAATGCGCGTGTCCTCCGGCACATGCTCGCGCAGGAACTGCACGCCCATGTTCATCAGCTCCAGCGCGTCCAGTGCGCTGCGGCCCAGCTCGGGGCTGCCGGCGGCGTGCGCGCTGCGGCCCTTGAAGCGGAAGATCATCTTCACGTTCGCCAGCGAGCCGCCCGGCCAGATGCCGGTGTAGTCCCACGGGTGCCAGGTCAGCATTGCGTCGATGCCTGCAAAGAAGCCGTCGCGCGCCAGAAACGTCTTGGCGCTGCCGGTCTCCTCAGCGGGTGTGCCGAAGTACACGACCGTGCCGGAGAGCGCGCCCGCCGCGATCTGCTCCTTGATGGCGATGGCGGCGGCCAGCGCGCCCACGCCCAGCAGGTTGTGGCCACAGCCGTGGCCCGCGCCGCCGGGGACGATCGGGTCCTTGATGGCGCAGCCGGCCTTCTGGCTCAGGCCGCTCAGCGCGTCAAACTCGCCCAGATACGCGATCACCGGACGGCCGCTGCCGTATTCCGCGCGGAAGGCGTTGGGCATGCCGCCGAGGTTTTCGGTGAGCGTGAAGCCGTTCTTCAAGAGCAGCTCACGGAGCACACCTGCGGAGAAATCCTCGTGAAAATTGACCTCCGGATGCGCCCAGATGGCGTCGCTGGCCTGGGTATACGCGTCACTGTGCGCATCGACACTGGCGCATATGGCCTGAACAAGTGGGTCCGCGTTCACGGTGCATACTCCTCCTTATATCACACAATGCAACAAGTATAGCCGAATAATGCATTACTGTCAACATTTGGGCAAAGAAAGAGCTGCAAAACGGCGTTTGCAGCTC
>SFFH01000064.1 GCA_004557905.1 Clostridiales bacterium
CACAGTCAAGGTCGGGTCGTATTTGCTTCGCAAATCTCCACCCTTCCCTTGACTGTTCTCTAGCCGCTTGAGTGTAACCTATGTTTGATACTTCAACAGCACAGCGTGCATCCCGCCCGCATAACGCCTTGCGCAACGCGGTAGGTTGTGATACAATGGATCAATCAAACCGATTCTTTCCGCGTCCATGCGGCGCGCCGGATCGCCAAAGGAGGTTCCGCCTTATGGAACAGACGCAAACCCCGGTCAGAAAGCAGCGCATACTCTCGGGCATTCAGCCCACCGGCACGCCCACGCTGGGCAATTACATCGGCGCGATGCGCAACTGGAAGCTGCTGGAGGATGAGTACGACTGCCTGTATATGGTCGCCGACCTGCACACCATCACCGTTCGCCAGGAGCCGGCGAAGTTCCGCCAGAACGCCATGCAGATGCTCGGCCTGCTGCTGGCCTCCGGGCTTGATCCCAAGAAGAGCGTCCTGTTCTTCCAGAGCCATGTGCACCAGCACGCGGAGCTCGCCTGGCTGCTCGACTGCTACACCTACATGGGCGAGATGAGCCGCATGACCCAGTTCAAGGACAAGAGCGCCAAGCATGCGGACAACATCAACTGCGGCCTGTTCACCTATCCGGTGCTCATGGCGGGCGACATCCTGCTCTATCAGGCGAACCTGGTGCCGGTGGGCAAGGACCAGACGCAGCACCTTGAAATCTGCCGCGACATCGCCCAGCGCGTCAACGGCCTGTACGGCAACGTCTTCACGATCCCGGAGGGCTACTACTCCAAGGTCGGCGCTCGCGTGCAGAGCCTGCAGGACCCGGCCCGCAAGATGAGCAAGTCCGACGCGGAGGACAGCTTCATCTCCGTGCTCGACACGCCGGATGTCATCCGCCGCAAGTATCGCCGCGCCGTGACCGACTCTCTCGCTTCCATCCGCTTTGATCCGGAGAACCAGCCGGGCGTCTCCAACCTGCTCTCCATCATCAGCGCGCTCACGGGCGAGGACATGGAGAAGGTCGTCGCCTCCTTCGAGGGCAAGGGCTACGGCGATCTCAAGGCCGCCGTCACCGACGTGACCATTGAGACCCTCGCGCCGATCCAGGCGGAGTTTGCCCGCGTGATGAAGGACAAGAAGTACATGGAAGAGGTCTACCGCGAGGGCGCGCAGCGCGCCGGCGCCATCGCCGAGCGCACGCTGCAGAAGCTGATGAAGAAGATCGGCTACGTCGCCAAATAACGCCTTCCCGCGCAGCGGATTTCCTGCGCGGGATTTTTTGTCCCGCGCGCAGATTCCGCTTTACATCGCAACATTCTGTGCTATAATACAGATACAGACACAAGATATGGAGGGATTCACCATGTGCACGGTCAACGTCACCGGCGGCACGCTGCCGCAGGAGGAAATAAACGCCTATATTGCGCGCGGCGCGGAGCTTTACGGCCGCGAGCCCGACGTCATCGACGTCCGCGTGGACGGCGAGTATGTGGAGCTGGCCTATCACTATCAGCAGCAGCCCTTCCACCGCATCCGCCGCATCACCGGCTATCTGGTGGGCACGCTGGACCGCTTTAACAACGCCAAGCGCGCAGAGGAGCGCGACCGCGTCAAGCACGGCATCGGCGTGCAGTAACTTCATCACGGAACGACAAGGACAGGCAGGAGAGCCGCGTGTTTCTCCTGCCTGTTTTGTGTATTCTCATCTTTATGCAGCGTTGACGGAACCGCAATTCTCGCCTTCGGCTCCGCTGCGGTTCTTGCTGAATGCGCTTCGCGTATGGGAAAGCGTTGGGGCCGCAGGCCCCAAACCCCGCCAAGGGACTTCGCCCCTTGACCCCATGTTCGCTTCGCGCGCTTCGCGCGCCTATACGGGCAGGTCAGAACTCCCCATCCTCTTCCTGCGTCTGCCTGACCGCCGCAAACTTCTCCTGCATCGTCGGATTATTCCTCGTCAGCCGCTTGATGGACAGGTCCATCACCTTGTTGTTGGCCAGGCGCAGGTTATTGACCGAGCTGAGCAGCGCGTCCTTGGTCTTCTGCAGGTGCACGATCGTCTTGTCGATCTCGTCGATGGCCTAGTCGTTCATCTCGTCCTCAAAATGCGTGATGTCGATGTTCTGCCGGCGCACCAGCTCCAGCTCCGTGCGGTACTGCAGGCTGTCAAGCGCCGCATTGCGCAGCAGCGTGATCATGGGGATGAAGAACTGCGGGCGGATGACGTACATCTTGGGATAGCGGTGGGACACATCCACGATGCCGCCGTTGTACAGCTCGCTGTCGCCCTCCAGCAGGGAGACCAGCACGGCGTACTCGCAGCCCTTCTCCCGGCGGTCCTTGTCCAGCTCCCTGAAGAAGTCCTCGTTCTTGTGCTTGGTGGCGGTCGTATCCATCTCGTTCTTCATCTCGAACATGATGGAGATGAACTCCATGCCCTCGTCCGTGCAGTCCCGGTAGATGAAGTCGCCCTTGCTGCCGGTGCGCGCGTCGTTGTCCTTTTCAAACGTGGCGTTCTTGAACGCCAGCGCGCGGATGCGGTTGAACTCCGTCATGCAGTGCTGCTCCAAGCTCTCGCCGACCATCTTGGTGGACTGCTTCGCCTTGAAGTCGCGGTAGTACGCGATCTGCTCATCCTTCTGGCTGATTTCCAGCTTATGCTGCTCCTCGGCGGACTTGGCGCGCAGCTGCGCGGCCAGCTTCTCCCGGTCCATCTCGTTTTGCAGCTGCACGATCTGCGCGTCCCGGCTCTGCACGGCATTCTGCACGGCGAGCCTCGCGTCCGTCTCGCTCTGCTTCAGGCGGCTTTGCAGCTGCGCGATCTCCGCGTCCTTGCGCGCCAGCTCCAGCTGCCGCTGCGCCTCCGCCTCCCGGAGCGCGGCCTGCTTCTGCGCGTCGCCGCTCTGCAGCCTCGCCTTGAGCTGGGCGATCTCCTCCTCCTTCTCGCTGCGCGCCTGCGCCGCGGCAAGATCGACCGCCAGCTTGTTTTCGGACAGCTTCGCCTTCAGCTGCGTGATCTCCTCCTCCTTCTCACTGCGCGCCTGCGCCACGGCGAGATCGACCGCCATGCTCTTTTCGGACACAAATGCCCGCTCGCGCTGTGCGATCTCCTTTCGGAATTCGTCGTCGCGCACCTGCTTGACGATAGCCGCGTATCCGGATTCATCGACCTGAAACACTTCCCCGCACTTGGGGCACTTGATTTCCTGCATAACAGCCTCCTGGGTTCTTGATCGTTGTCCATCCCTGCCGCGCACAGGGCCGGCGCCCGCCGTTTTTCCTTGACACGTCCCGGGCGAGAACGTACAATGTCATTATACCATGCTTTACAGTGTCTTCAAGGTGATTTATGAAACAGCGTTCTTCTGCGCGTTCGCGCATCACCGGCGCGCACGCCTTTTGCCTGGGCGCGCTGCTGGCGCTCATCGCCCTTGCCCCGGCGATCCTCCCCTACGGCGGCCGCTATGTGACCCGAGGCGACTACATCGAGCAGCAGCTTCCCTTCATCCTGGAAACCCGGCGCATCCTGCGCGGCGGGCTCAACTCCTTTTCCTTCAATACATTCCTGGGCGCGCCCGCCGTAGGCAGCTACAGCTTCTACACGCTGGGCAGCCCGTTCGTCTGGCCGCTGGCGCTGCTGCCCCAGCAGCTTATTCCCTATGGCATCAGCGTGATGGCCGTGCTCAAGCACGCGACAGCCTGCCTCACGTCGTTCCTGTTCTTCCGCAGGGTGGTGCGCGATGAGCGTCTTGCGCTGACCGGCAGCGTGCTGTATGTGTTCTCCTCGTTCACCGTCGTCAATACGCAGTTCTATCACTTCACGGAGGTCATCGCCTTCTTCCCGCTGATCCTGCTGGGGCTGGAGATCGCCATGAGCGACGCGCCACAGCCCGGCCTGCTGGCGCTGCTGTGCGGGCTCAACGCGCTGGTCAACTACTACTTCATGCTCGGCAGCGCGCTGCTTGCGGCGCTGTACTTCGCCTTCCGCTTCTTCTCCGGGGACTGGAGACCTGCGCGGAGCGTGCGCCGCGTGGCGCTCGTCGTCTTTGAGTGCGGCGTGGGCTGTGCGCTCGCGGGCGTGCTGCTGCTGCCCTCGCTGATGCACATGCTCACCATCACGCGCACGGGCGCGAGCGATGCCTCGCTGCTCACCCAGACATATTCCCCCGTCGTGCTCCTGGAGCGCCTGCGCGCGCTGCTCATGCCCATTGAGAGCAACGTCGTGCACGCCTATTACGGCGACGCGCCGAGCTGGAGCTCCACGGCGTGTTCTCTCCCCGTCTTCGGCCTCACCGGCGCGGCTGTCTTCCTCTTCGCGCAGAAGACGCAGCGCTGGCTGAAGGCACTGCTGGCCGCGCTGCTGGTCGCCTCCGCAATCCCGGTGCTGTGCGGCGCGTTCGCGCTGTTCACCAACATCGCCTACACCCGCTGGTGGTACGGCCTCGCGCTGCTGCTCACGCTGGCCACGCTCCTTGCGCTGCGCGACGCGCACAGCCGCCGTGCGTGGCTTGCCGCCTTTGCCACGTGCAGCGCGCTCGTGCTGCTGCTGACCGTCCCCTTCCTCCTGCCCGAGCACGCGCTGGCCGCCCTGCCTGAGCGCATCGCGCAGGTCATCCGCAACCGCCGCACCGGCGCGTACGCCGGCGACGCGCTGCGCGCGCTGTCGATTGGCCTGTCGCTGCTGGGCGCCGCGGGCATGCTGCTGCTCATCCTCAAAAAGCCGCGCTTTGCCCCGGCGCTGGCCGTCGTCTGCCTGATCGCCTGCGCGCAGTACGCGCTCTACATCGCAGTGGGCGACCGGGAGATTCTCTCCGGCGGCGAGACGCCCGGCAGCGGCGTGTACACGCTCGATCAGATCGCGGAGCCGACGCTCTCCGCGCTCGATCTTGAGGAGACGGGCGAATACAAGCGCATCGACTACGGCAAGCGGCTGCGCAATTACGGCCTCATTCGCGGCTGCTCCTCGCTGACCTGCTTCTCCTCGCTGCGCACGTCGACCATGGGCCGCTTTGTGGAAATGGCGGGCTTCGGCTACGGCGAATCGACCACCGTCTCCCCGCCGGACAGCCAGGCCGCCCTGCGCGCGCTGCTGTCCGTCACAGAGTACCATCAATTCAATGAGGAGGACGAGGTGCCGGAGGGCTTTGTCTACGACCGCGAGGAGAACGGTTTTGCCGTGTACACGAATCCCAACGCCGTCCCGATGGGCTTTCTGCAGACGGTCGTAACGGGCACGCATCACCAGCGCATGGACAGCGGGACGGTCGGCACGGTGCTGCTGGCCGCCGCGGCGCTGGGTGACGCGGAGCTTGCGCGCTTTGAAGGCAGGCTGCAGGTACTTGACGTGCATGCCATCCCCGACTGGCAGGAGAGCGCAGCGCGCCTGCGGGAAAACGCCTGCGACCGCTTTGAGACGCGCGCCGACGGCTTTGACGCGCACATCGACGCGAAGGAGGCCGGGCTCGTCGTCTTCACCCTCCCGCACGACAAGGGCTTCACCGCTACGGTGGACGGGCAGGCCGCCGAAATCATCCCCTGCGACGTCTCGTTCATGGCCGTGTGGGTGGAGCCGGGCGAGCACGAGATCGCATTCACCTATCTCACACGGATGCTGCGCCCGGGCCTCTTGATGAGCGCGCTCGCCGCAGCGGTGCTGGCCGGCTATGCGGCGCTCGCGCGGAAAGCCCGGCGGCGCAGACCAGAGCAGCCTGTGCATTGATCATCATATCCATCCGAAAACAGGAAGCGGCCTCATCAGACTGCTTCCTGTTTTTTGGATATGCGAGCTTGCAGGAATTCCGCGGCATCACAGCCGGGCGAACACATCCCCCAGCTTCTCATGCAGCACGAGGTTCGCAATGTCGTCGCGCTTGGTCTCCGTCCTGTTGATGAGCACGAGCCTGTTGCCCGGGTATTCATCCAGAAAAGCCGCCGCAGGGTACACCGTCAGCGACGTACCGGCGACGATCAGCAGGTCTGCGCGGCGGATGGCGTCCACCGCGCCGGAGATCGTGCGCCCGTCGAGCGCCTCCTCGTAGAGCACCACGTCCGGCTTCACCCTGCCGCCGCAGGCCGGGCAGACGGGGATGTGTTCCATCTGCATGAACGCCTGAAGGTCGTACACCTTCCCGCAGGTCTGGCAGATGTTGCGGTGCACGCTGCCGTGCAGCTCGTACACGTTTTTGCTGCCGGCCATCTGGTGCAGGCCGTCGATGTTCTGCGTGACGACAGCGAGCAGCCTGCCCTCGCGCTCCCACTGGGCCAGCTTTTTGTGCGCAATGTTGGGCCGTGCGTCCGGATAGAGCATGCGCGTGCGGTAGAACTCGAAAAACACGTCGGGGTGCTTGACGTAGTAGCTGTGGGAGATGATTGTCTCCGGCGGCTCGCGGAACTTCTGGTGGTACAGCCCGTCCACGCCGCGGAAATCCGGGATGCCCGATTCCGTGCTCACGCCCGCGCCGCCGAAGAACACGATGCGTTTGGATTCGTTCACCCACGCCTTGAGCTGATTCAGCTTCTGTTCATCCATGATGTTTCCTCCTCATCCCAGCATCCTGCCCGAGCGGATCGGCGTGTCGAGCCGTCCCTCCGCCAGGGCGCGCAGTGCGTCAAACAGCGCGTCCGGGCATTCCGCCTGCGTATCCAGCGACGCAAGCCCCCGCTTCATGATGTCCTGCAGATACACCACGTCCCTTTCCCGCAGGCGGCACTGCTCCCCCGCGCTGCAGCCGGGGCAGAGCACGCCGCCGTCCTCCGGGCTGAAGGACGCGATGAGCGTGTCATCATTCGTGTGGTTCTGCAGAACCGGCGTGCCGCAGCGCGCGCACCGGCCCACCTGCGGCCGGAAGCCCAGCAGCGAGGTCATGCCCATCAGGAACACCGCCGTGATCCTGCGCGGCGCGGCCTCGCCGTAGCACAGGTGCGCCAGCGAACGCAGCAGCAGCATGAACAGCCGCTCGTTTTCCTGTCCGGGCTGGATGGCGGCGCCGCACAGCTCCAGCATGTACATGCCGTGGGAGAGCTTTTCATAGTCGCTGCGCAGCGCGTAGTAGGTATCCGACACCTGGCAGGAGACCACCGTCGCGCGGTCATGCGTCTGATAGAGCACATACTCGCCCGCGCAGAACAGCTCGCTCGCCGCCATCAGCGGGCTCTTCTGCCGGCGGCAGCCCCGGCACAGCGCGTCGATGCGCCCCATCGTCGGCGAAAAGAGCGTGATCATCCGGTCGTTCTCGCGGTAGTCCGCGCGGCGCACCACGATGGCATGGGTCGTGATCTGGGCCATGGCTTATTCTTCCTTTTCCTGCGATTGCTCGCGGTCCCCGTGCACGCGCGGAATGAAGCGCGCGGCAAAGCTGCCCTTGCCCTCCTGCTTCACATAGAAGAAGCCGATGATGGAAAAGACAACCGCGCCGACGAAGTTGACCATCAGGTCCTTCATCGTGTCGTTGAGGCCCACGTCCAGGTAGCCGCCCAGGCCCAGCGCGGTCTGCGTGCCGTCGCCATGCACGAGAATCACGTCGGTGATGTCCTTCAGCGCGACGACCTTGTTGCTGCGTGTGGGATCCAGCTCCACCGTGCGGATCGTGTGGATCACCGTGTCCTTCTGCATGTCAAAGCCCAGGAACATGTCGCCCGTATATTCAAAGAACTCCCAAAGAACGCCGACGGTCATGGAGAAGCAGAACGCGACGAGCGCCAGATAGGCCGGCGAGAGCTTGAAGGAGAACCGGTCGCTCCGGTTGAGCAGGTCCACCAGCGCAAAGCCGATGGCCGCGCACAGAAAGCCGTTGAGCGTATGGAGCATCGTATCCCAGTTGGGCACGCGGATGTAGAAGCTGTTGATCTCGCCGAGGATCTCCGCGGCGAAGATGAACAGCAGGATGATGATCTCCAGCGTGCCAGGCAGCTCGATCTGCAGCCGCCTGGAGAAGACGCTGGGCAGGATCATCAGAAACAGCGTCAGTCCGCACAGGAACACGCTCTCATAGTAGCCCTTGAGCGCCGAGCGGGCAAGCACGAAGATCACCAGCGCGCGCAGCACCAGATAGACCGTCACCGTCGCCTTGTTGGTATAATAGGGTTTTCTCTTTGTCTTCTTCACGTTTCCCGTCTCATTCTTTTTCATTCGCTTTCACCGTGCCTTTCCTCTATTGTTATATTATAGCACAGAAAACGCCGGAAGCAATCGCCTCCGGCGCGCAGTCATTCAGATAAATCTTCTCCGATCATCGCCCGAACCGTCTTTTCAAGCGTCTCCCTGTCCATCATGCCGGTGTGGCGTCCCTTGAGCTCGCCCTCGGCGGATACGAAGATGGTCGTGGGCATGGCGCGAATGGCATACGTCGTTGCCGCTTCGCCGTCCGTGTCGAAGTACACCGGGAATGTCCAGCCGCCGCTTTCCACCATCTGTTTGCCGTTCTCCTTGGTGTCGTTACCGAACGCGCACAGGTTGACCATCATGAACGTCACCCGGTCGCCGTACTTCGCGTAGCACTCGTCAAAGTACGGCATCTCCATTTTGCACGGGCCGCACCAGCTGGCGAAGAAGTTGACCACGACCGGCTTGCCGCGCATGTCCGAGAGCGCAACGGCGTTGCCCGCGTCGTCGTAGCAGGTGAAATCCGGCGCCATGCTGCGCCTGACCGGCCCCATAACCTCGGCCTGCTTTCCGGCTTCGGCCGTCGGCTCGGCTGTCGGCGCGGCCGTCGGTTCGGTTGTCACCATCACGGTTTCCGCGGGAACCTGCTGTGTGTCCGTCACGGTGGCTGTGGCGGCGGACTGCAGCATTTGCGAGAAGCTGCCGTACAGGCCCGTCATCATCGCCAGGCCGACGAGGATCAGGAACACGCCGCACACGCGGTTGACCGCCCTGTAATGGCGCTTGACGACGGCCAGCGCGCCCTTGAGCCGGTCAATCAGCAGCGCGCAGAGCACGAACGGCAGGCCCAGGCCCAGCGAATAGCACGCCAGCAGCACCGCGCCCACCGGCACGGAGCCCTTGCCCGCCGCCAGCATCATCGCGCTGCCCAGCAGCGGGCCGGTGCACGGCGTCCAGCCAACGGCGAACACCGCGCCCAGCAGCGCGCAGGACGCATACCCCTTGGGCTGCACCTGCACGTCCGGCTTGACCGTCCTGTCCAGCAGGCCGATGCGCAGCACGCCCGCATAGTGCAGGCCAAAGACGATCATCACCAGCCCGCAGACGAGGTTGACCGCGCGCTGGTGACGCACGAGCAGCGCGCCCAGCGTGCCGGCGAACACGCCCAGCAGCACGAACAGTGCGGTAAAGCCGAACACAAAGCACAGCGCGCGCGCAAGCGTTCGCTTCGCCTGCCTGCCCTCTGCCGCGCCGGCAAAGTAGAGCACGTATACCGGAATCATCGGCAGCACGCACGGGGAAATGAAGGTGATCAGGCCCTCGAGCATCGTCGTCAGGGCCTCCAACCAGGTGATATTCAATGCAGCTCCTCCCCTCTGCGCAGGCTCACGCCAGCGCCACATCCAGCGCCATCATCAGCACAAAGCCCAGCGCAAAGCCGATCGTGCCGATGTTGGAATGGCTGCCCGCGGCGGACTCGGGAATCAGCTCCTCGACGACGACATAGAACATGGCGCCCGCCGCAAACGCCAGCGTCACCGGCAAAACCGGCGCAAGCCACCTGGCCAGCAGCAGGGTCGCAATCGCCGCGACCGGCTCGACCGCGCCCGAGAGCGCGCCCATGGCAAACGCCCTGGGCCTGCTCATGCCCTGGCTGCGCAGCGGCAGGGAGATGATCGCGCCCTCCGGGAAGTTCTGAATCGCGATGCCCAACGACAGCGTCAGCGCGCCGGCCATCGTGGTGATGCCGCTGCCCGCGCCCAGGCCTGCCAGCATCACACCCACAGCCATGCCCTCGGGGATGTTGTGCAGCGTCACGGCGAGCATCATCATGGCCGACTTGCCCAGATGGCAGCTGGGGCCCTCCGGCTCGTCGCAATCCATGTGCAGGTGCGGCACGAACCTGTCCAGCGCCAGCAGGAACGCCATGCCCAGCAGGAAGCCGCCCGCCGCCGGCGCAAACGCCAGCCTGCCCAGCTGCGCGCTGTGCTCCATCGACGGGATGAGCAGCGACCACACGGAGGCCGCCACCATCACACCGGAGGCAAAGCCCAGCAGCGCCTTGTTGACGCGCTCACTCAGGCTGCCCCTGAGCACAAATACGCACGCGGCGCCCAGCGCCGTACCCAGAAGGGGAAGCACAATCCCCACAAATGTCCAGATGTTCATCACAGAATCCCCTTTCTCTTTGCCGCTCGGCATGGGCGCTTTTCTTCCCTGTACAGGTATGCGCATAGCACCTTTGCGCTCCGCCGTCATGGCTGTCCGTCATGCGTGTGCCTGATTAAGAATCAGTCTCAATTCAGTGTCAGTATACAGGAGGCGCCGCCTTCTGTCAATCGCACGCCGGAATTCCTCTGCGCACATTTTTTGAAAAAAGGGCTTGCAATTTCCATGGTGTCGTGCTATACTGAATACCGTTCTGAAACAAGTTCATCAAGCGGGGCATTAGCACAGTTGGTAGCGCGCTACATTCGCATTGTAGAGGTCACCGGTTCGAATCCGGTATGCTCCACCATAAAAGGACGCTAATCTTGATACAAAGGTTGGCGTTTTTTCTTTGCTCGAAAAGCCTTGCGCCGCAGGGCTTTTTTCATTATGTTGGGTGCATGGAACAAGCTTTCTCCCTGTTCTTTGGGTGCAAATGGCGTCTTATGTTGGTTTCCCCCTATTCCGCTCTTCCGGTTGGGTGCATGATAAAACGGCTACGGCTTGTCGAGCTGGCAGCCGTTTTATATTGGGTGCATAGAAATCATCGTTCGTGTTAAGAGGAAAACATTGGCATGAACGAAGAGAACATGTTTGCTTCATTCGGAACGACTTCTCTTTCGATTGCCGTTTATTCCATAATGTGCTATACTTTAATTTGGTGAGTTATACAGAAAAGAATTATTAACCCGGATTACTGAATGACCCGTTTTCCCGCCTGATGCCAACCGTGCTTAACGAATAGATGGAGGAGCAACCTATGCTTGGAGCAATTATTGGCGATA
>SFFH01000011.1 GCA_004557905.1 Clostridiales bacterium
GTCGTACAGCAAAAAAGAGAAGATGACTCTCTTTTCGATAAATCATCTTCTCTCGGAGATATTCTTCCTCTGCCATCTGCTTAACTAAATGACATTGGGCTGTGCCCGCTCCCACTTCCGAACCGCTTTGCAAAGCCGGGCCGCTCGATGCTCGCTGCACGATTCTTCGCGCAATTTCCTCTTGTACAAGCAAGCGCGCAGGAATCCCTTCCCGCGCGCCGAAAGCCTTTCGCTTCTTATTCTTCCTGCTGTTTGATCATCGGATGCGGCGGCAGCGTCTCGCCTTCCTCGGTGAGCACCATGCCCGCCAGGATCAGCTCGGCCGTCAGTCCGTTCACATCGCGTCTGGCGGTCTCCTCGTCAACCTCAAAATTCTCCATGACGCGCGCCGTCAGCTCGTCCAGGTCCTTCGCGTCGTTCAGGTTCTGCCAGATGAACGCCGCGGTGCTGTTCAGGTTGATCAGGCCGCTGAGGCGCTTGGCCGCCTCGCCGCAGGGCACGAGGATATTCTCGCCCGCGATCTGCCTGAGAATAAAATCCGGATGGGTTTTCATCGCTTTCTCCTTCTTCGCAGCCGCCTGCCCGCGCTGCCTTCCGTTCCCATGATACCATCAATTTCGCGCCCGCGCAACCCGTGACGCAAACTTTTACAGCCCGATCACCCCGCGCAGCGCGGTCACGGCGCGCTCGTCCGGCGTGCAGGACAGCGCGTAGATCGGCACCCGGGCCATCACGTCGTCGAGCAGCTCCATCGCGCGCAGCACCAGCTCGCGGTTCCAGCGCGGCACGGTGACCTCCGGGTATATGCGCTGGAACGCCTCGCCCGGCGTCAGGCGCTTCACCGTATTCTCCTTGCCCTGGCTGAGCATCACGATGGCGTGGATGGGCTCGCAGCCCTGCTTGTGAATGCCGCTGGTGCCGCACATCGGGCAGCCATAGGCGTGCCAGACGCCGTCCTTTTTGCGCAGCAGCGTGCGGTCGCCGTTGATGATCTCACCGCCCGCGTATTTCTCCCACAGGTCGGCCTGCGTGCTCTTGCCCGTGCCGCTGGGCGCGGAGAAGAGCAGCGCCCTGCCGCCCATGTTGACATGCGAGCTATGCAGAAACAAGCCGCCGAAGCGGTAAAAGAGATGCTCCAGGGCAAGGTAATTGGGAAAGAGGAAGCCCGCCTCCCTGCGCTCCGCCATCAGCTCCTCGCTCAGATAGGAGATCACGCCTGTATCCGCGCCCAGGCTGACAACGACGTCATAGAGCCGCCCCTTCCAACCCAGCGCGCGGAAGTGCCCGCCGTCCTTCCCCAGCAGATCATAGCCAAAGGGGTATTCGTTCACCACGCGCGTCTCCCCGGTAACCTCCGGCAGATTGCTGCACGGCTGAAAGCGGTAGACATAGTCCGCAGGGGCCTCGCCGATGCGGAAATCCCGCATGTCGTCGGTCTCCAGGTCAAACGGGAGCGCGCTGTCCACCCGCAGGACGAGGCCGCCGATTCGATAATAAGCCGTCTCAGCCTTCACGTATGCGGCTCCTCTCCGCCAGCAGCAGCCTGGCATATTCCTCACAGTACGCGCAGAGATACTCGGGCGTGCCGTCCATCGCGCCGGTCTCGCAGAAGGCCGCAGCCGCACAGTTCTGGCAGATGCAGCGGTATTTGCAGAACCTGCACTTCTCGGAGAGGCGAATCCTCCGGGTATCCTCGACGATCGTCTTCCAGGCCTGCTCAAACGGCGTAGTATGCAGATCGACGCCGCCCTGATTGTGCATGCCGCAGCCGCTGACATGGCCGCGCCAGTCCACCCAGAAGACGCAGGAGCCGGCCCTGCAGGCCACCTCGTTGCTGCCATAGAGCGAGAAAAGCTCCGGCCGCTCAAACGCGGCGCAGCGCTGCTCCACATAGAGCCGGTATTCCTTCTCTCTCCCCCTGTAGTGGCTGCGGAGGTGGAGAAGGCTGTGCTCGGCCAGCTCCTTCGGCGTCAGGCGGTCGTGCGCCTGAACGCAGGCCTCCTCCTTGCGATAGGAGGGGAACATGTAGTTAGCAGACCCCATAGGAACCCGATACCGGCTGCAGATATCGACAATCCCCTGATAATCCGCCGCGTTCTCCGGCACCAGGACGCTGTGCACTCGGAAGGAAATGTCGTATTCCTTGAGCAGGTCGAACGCGTGCATCACCTGCGTAAAGCCGTTCGGATTGCCGCAGAGCCTGGCATACGTTTCATCCGACGCGCCGTAGAGCGAGATGTTGATCCGCCTGGGCGGATGCTTCGCCAGAAAGGCCACCCGCTCCCGTGTGAGCAGCGTCGCGTTTGTATTGAGGCACAGATGCAGCGGCATCCCGGCCAGGCGCTCGTACAGCCTGTCAAACTCCGGATACAGCAGCGGCTCTCCGCCCGTCAGCAGCGGAAAGAGCAGCCCCTGCGCCATGGCCTGCTCGAGCACATCCGCCCAGAACTCGTACGGCTGCAGCTCCTCCCGCTTCGGCGTGTGCTGAATATAGCACATCCGGCAGCGCATGTTGCACACGGGCGTCAGCTCAAACGTGCCGGAGATCGGAACCTTTCTCTGCTGCGCCCTGTTCACCAGTTGCTCCGCATAGGTTCCGGAAAATGCTTCCAATGAATCCATGTGTTCTCCTTATGGAAAAAGGGAATCGGCTTTCGATTCCCTTCTATATCAGGTTGTATTTACATACCAGAGGTGGACAGCACACTGTAAACCGGAGCTAACCATGCATGCTTTACATCATCATCATCATCATCAAATCTTAGGCCCTTGTTCTCACTATATTTCCAGCCATTGTCATCCTCATATTCTAACTTACCGTCATCCTTTTCAACACCAATATAAAGCCAGCCCAAAAAACCATCCTTGTTGATAACATCAACTTTGTCTTTTTCAGTATCCCAACTAAGACTATCGTTATTGCTGGTATGATTGTCATCCCAGCCCTTCAGATTCACAGCTGTATTGTCTTTGCCAGAATAATTAGCAAAACCTGCCTGCTTCATACCACTGCAAAAATTTATTCCCAAAACAGTTGCGAAAACATTATCTAGACTATTGCAATTCTTTTTATTGCCCATCACACAATCGAAAATAACATTCTTATTCACATCTCCGCAAGCCGACACCGCGTTGTTCGCCATGAAGGCCTCAAAGCTGACCTTCGGCATTTCGTAAACTGCCTTCATATTTCCATTCCCCGCTTTCAAGAAATATTTCCACATCAAGTATATAATGGTATGTTTAATTTAATCACCTATACTATACATCGCATGGCATGAAAAGTCAAGACCGATTTTTCCAAAAATGCCATTTGTTTTTCATCCGCCGTCATTTGATGATCCCGTACCGCCGCAGCAGCTCCACGCGCTCACTGCCGATGCGCAGGCTCTCCGCGGCGCGGTTGTCCGTCCCGGACCCGCGCTGCTCCCCGGCATAGTGCATGATGCGCCGCAGCCAGGCCACCGGCAAAAGCCACGGCCTTGTCCGCAGGAAGGGATAGCGCCCCTCCAGCGCCTTGCGGCTGGGGAAGAGCGTGCGCAGCACGCTGCCATCGGCCTTCTTGCCCCGCTTGTCCGCAGCAACGGCGCCCAGCGTCATGGTGCTCGAATGCAGGCGGCTCATGCTGGCGCTGCCGTACACACCGCTGTCCAGCAGGTCGGAAAGCATCGGGCCCTCGTCCACCTCGATGGCCTGCCACACCCGCGGAACGCCCGCCGCGTCCGGATCAAAGCCAAAGTGCTTCTGCCCGATCTTCATCAGCGCCGCCGCGAACTGCTCCGCGCGGATTGCCCGGCAGTTTTCCAGCACAGCCGTCCAGTCGATCTCCCGGCCATAGTGCCCGGCAAAGAGCACGATGTCGCACACCTGCCGGATGCCGAAGCCGCTGTGCAGGAAGTGCTTGAACGCGTGGCAGATCAGATAGAAGAAGTGGTCCGTCGGGCTGAGCGTCGTCAGGGGCGTGCCGTCCACGACAATCTCCGTCGTATGCGCGTGCGCGTCCGCGAAGAACCGGTTGAAATCGCCGTACGCGTCGCTCTCCGGCGGGAACAGGTGCTTGTGCAGCTCGATGTACAGCGGGCTGCCCGGCTTGCCGTAGGGCACCTCGTACGCGCTGTGCATGTCCTGCTCCGGCTCGGCCGGCTGCATGCCGAAGGCGAGCATCGCCTCATGGCAGCGCTCAAACTGCTCCGGCGGGATCAGCACATCCTCGTCGCCGGAAATCCGGTGATCCGGGCTGGGATACAGGCTCCGGCAGACGACGCCCTTCACCACGCACGGCGCCAGACCCGCTTCGCTCAGGTGCTTCATCATCGCAAGGAATTCGCCGGTCTTCATCGCCTGCATCATCACGCTCTGCATGGTCTGCCGCTTGGCCAGCTGCATCAGCCTCGCGTCTGCGCTCTGCGCCGCCGGGCAGGCATACACGGCCTCAAAGATCATCGGCAGAACATGATGCGCCTGTGCCTGCTTGAGCAGCGCTGCCCAGTCCTGCGCTTCAAGCGGATTCTCCCACTGCACGCGTTCGCCGCGCAGGCTCGCGCTTAGCGCTTCAAGGAACAGCTGATTGATCTCGTTCATTCTTCCTCCATCGCTCTCTTCGGTACAATGTCCACCACGACGATCTCCGGTACGTTGCCAAACCTGGGCACGCCAACTCCGCTGCCCAGCCCGCGCGAGAGCACCATCACCCTCTTGCCGTTCTGCGAGGCGTAGATTCCGGACGAGCGCCCCGGGAAAAAGCCCTGATCCGGCGCATACAGCCCGCCGATCAGCGGCAGGCGAATCTGACCGCCGTGTTCATGTCCGGAGAACACACAGTCGATCTGCCAGATATCCAGGTTATCATTGCGAATCCAGCACGTCGGCAGATGCGCCAGCAGCAACGTATAGCTTTCCGTATTCTGAAACTCCTTCAGGAACTCGCATTCCCACCTTTTGGCTTCGCCCGTGCGCAGATACTTCTCCGGCAGGCAGTAGCCGTAGATGCCGCCCAGCCGGATCGTCTGTCCGTTCACCGTCACGTCCTCATACGTCCTGTCGAGCACCGTCGCTCCGGCCTTCTCAAAGAGCACCGTCAGATTCTTCTGGAACGTGCTTTGGTGCGTCACCTCATGGTTGCCATAGGAGAAATACACCGGCGCAACCTCCGTCAGCCTTCGGACAAGGCTCACCGCGATCTCCGTTTTGTCCTCCCTGCCGTTGAGCATATCACCGGTCATGAGGATCAGGTCCGGGTGCTGGCGGGCGACCATGCACACCAACCGCTCATTGTTTTCCCCGAACTCGCTGTTGTGCAGATCCGTCAGCTGAACCACGCGGATGGGCGCGGTGAGCTTCGGCGAGGAGAGGACGTAGTTGCTCACCTCTAGGGCGTATTTCGAACCGAAAACGCCCCAGGCGATCACTGCGGCAATCGCCAGAAGCACCGCAAGCGCCCGTTTCCTTCCCGCAGACAAACGCTTCATGCTCCTCAATTCATCACAGCTCCGACATATACTCGATAAAATCCCGCACCGCTCCGTGTCCGCCGTCGTGCGGGCAAACGTAGTCCACCCGCTCGCGGATCGCCGCTGCCGCATCCTGCGGGCAGGCCGTCAGGCCGCAATACCGCATGCAGTCCAGGTCGTTGAGGTCGTCGCCGATGTACGCGATTTCCTCCGCGGTCAGGCCATGCTCCGCAGCAATCTCCTGCAAAAGCGGCAGCTTGTCCGCTACGCCCTGATACAGCGCCTCGATCCGCAGTTCTTTCGCCCGGTTTGCCGTGATGACCGAATTGCGGCCCGTGATAATCACCGGCGTGACGCCCAGCCCCGGCAGCAGCTCCTTGATGCCCAGGCCGTCCTTACAGCTGAACACCTTCAGTTCCTCACCGGTTGGTCCGATATAAATATGGCCGTCGGTCAGCGTGCCATCCACGTCCATGACCAGCATCTTGATCTTCATCGCGAGCCGACGACCTGCCTATTCTCATCCAGCACCGGCATACAGGTGATCTTCCGGTCGCTCATAAACTGCAACGCGTTGACCGCCATTTCCCGGTAGTCGATCCACTTGGGATTCGCCGTCATCACATTGTCCACGATCTCGTTGTACACATCCACGCCGCGCTCGAGCATGCGGCGCAGGTCGCCATCCGTGATGATGCCGGCGAGGCGGTTCTCCTCGTCCACGATCGTCACCATGCTCAGTCCCTTGGAGCTCATCTCCACGATTGCACTGCGCAGTGAGCTGCCTCGGCGCACGACAGCGTTGTCCCTGTCGGTGTGCATCACATCCTGCACCTTCACCAGCAGCTGCTTGCCAAGCGCGCCCGCCGGATGATGCAGGCCGAAGTCTTCCCTGGTGTAGTGCTTTGCGCGTGAGGCCACCACCGCCATCGCGTCGCCCAACACCAGCAGCGCCGTCGTGCTGGAGGTCGGCGCGAGGTGCATGAAACAGGCCTCCTCAAACGCCGGGAAGAAGAAATGGTATTGGCATGCCTTCGCCAGCGTCGACTTGGGTTTGCCCGTGATCGCTACAGTCACACAGCCGATTTCCTGCAGTACCGGCAGCAGACGCGTCACTTCCTCGCTCTCGCCGCTGTAACTCGTCAGGATGACGATATCTTTCTTTTCCACCATGCCCAGATCGCCGTGCATGGCCTCGGCCGGATGCATGAAGAACGCCGGCGTGCCCAGGCTTGCAAACGTTGCCGCCAGCTTGGCGCCAATGTGTCCGGGTTTGCCCATGCCCGTGAAAATCACCTTGCCGCGGCAGTCAAGCACGAGGTGAATGATGGCCTCAAAATCCTCGCCAATCGCGTCTTTCGTCCTGGCAAGCGCTTCCATCTCCTTGTCGAAGATGGATTTCGCCTCGGCGATAATGTCAAAATCCTTATTCATATTCTCTCACCGTTCTTTGAAGAGAAATCATAGGAGTAGTTTTATCGAAGACTCTTCATTTTCGTCTTCTCAGTAAATGTCCAATAAAGTGTAGATTAAAGCATTGGCCAAGCCTATATGGGCGTTCTCCACTAAGGTACGGTCTGAGTACTTTGCAGCTGTCAACATATGCTTCGTAAATAGCACCAATATAGGATATTTGCCAATTCTCTAAGCCCAACAACTCACCAAAATCCTTGCGATAAGCCTTCATATACTGCTTCACACACTTTCGGATGTATGCTTCACTGGTAAAGCGACTATCCGGATCACAATAATTCATATCTTTTGTAAACTGCCTAAACAAGTCATTGTATGCTAAAAAAAACGGGCCGCCTCCTGCCGGAACTGGGTAAACCGTAAAATGTCCATCGATGTAAATGACATCCAGTGCCTTCAGTTTATCGATTTCCGACTGGACATGATTAATCACAGATTGTCTTTCAATCACAATTAGCTTCTGTCCATCTGCTGCAAAAAGCATGTTGTGAGGAGTTGATCCAGATTCGCTTGCACACCACTTTGCACTGCGAATCTTGCAAATCATCTCCTCAAGGCTGAGTTGTTCAGGATAAATGATCTCATAACCATTTCGTTTGAAGTAGTCATCCAACATATCTAGTCCCGCTTCATATTTCCTGGCTTTCTGAAACCGGCTTCTAGAAAAGAATACCTTCTCACTAGTGGTATATTGCTCCTTTTTTGTAAGTGCATTGGCCACAACCCGCTCGAAAATCTCTTTATACTGTTCTGAATAATAGTGACGGTATCCATAAGCTCTTTCCGGTATTATGACAGATCGATATCGGACTGGCTGATTGATAATCTTAAGTTTGTCGGCAATGCCAAGCAACTGAAAAAATGCAAGATAGTTAGCTTTGGCCTCCGTTTCGCCTCCGATATCACTGGTAAAGACATACCAATCAACTTCTTTAGGATCAGAAAGACAATACCAAAGGCGTGCAATACCCTCTATCAGGAAATGACCCCAGTGATTAACCAAATAACCGCAATAGACTACCTGTTTGTCTTCAAATGGTTCATTCTGTACCGGATAAGCTCCTTCAATCCGGCCTTCGATTGCTGACATCTGTATATAGTCATTCTGCGCATCCACGACACCTCCGTTGCCAAAGAGTAAATTCGGACAATGCATTACAGGAAGAATCAAGGCCTGTTCAATTCTTAGAACCGACAATTTCTCTCGTTTTTCAAATTGTGTCGTTGATTCTTCAAGATTCCTCGCCTTTTCTGGGCGACAATATGAATAATCCATAGCTTACCTACTCCTGTACGGCGTCATACACGCGGACGAGCTTCTTCAGCAGGTTCTTCATCCCGCTCAGCGGCACCATGTTCGGGCCGTCCGACTTCGCATGATCCGGCTCCGGATGCGTCTCCATGAATAGACCGTCCACCCCGACCGCCACTGCAGCCTTCGCCAGATGCTCGACATACTGGCGGTTACCGCCGGTACTGGTGCCGTTGCCGCCGGGCTTCTGCACGCTGTGCGTCGCATCGAAGATGACCGGCACGCCGAATTCCTTCATCACGCGCAGCCCCGTCATATCCACGACAAGGGTGTTATACCCGAAGGTGGTGCCGCGCTCGCAGAGCATGACGTTGTTGTTGCCGCTCTCACGTACCTTGTCCAGGCAATTCTTCATGTCCCACGGCGCAAGGAACTGCGCCTTCTTGATGTTGACGCACTTTCCCGTTTTTGCCGCCGCAACAAGCAGATCTGTCTGCCGGCACAGGAAGGCCGGAATCTGAAGAATATCCGCCACCTGCGCGGCACGCTCCGCCTGCCACGGCTCATGGATATCCGTGCAGACCGGCAGACCGTAGACGTCCTTCACCTTCTGCAGAATCTCGAGGCCGCGCTCAATGCCCGGGCCGCGGAAACCGCTGATGGACGTGCGGTTCGCTTTGTCAAAGGAAGCCTTAAACGTATAGGGAATGCCCAGTTCCTCCGTGATCTCCTGCATCTGTGCAGCTATCGAAAGCACCATTTCCTCCGATTCGATCACGCACGGGCCTGCAATCAGCTGAAACACCCGGTTTCCCTCCTCATGCTGCTTTTGTCACTCCGCCAGACCGTTCTCGATCATATAGCGCTCCACCTGCACGCGATCCTTGGGCGTATCCACGGACAGCGTCTTGCAGTGCGCGTTGATGTAATAGCAATCCTTGCGGTTCTCGATGAAGCGGAAGGAATCGTTCTCCTCGATCTTCTCCACCGGGCCGCGCGGCGTGCTGTGATAATACTCCAGCGCGCCATGTGTGAACGCGCCGACGCCCACGAACTTCTGGTACGCGTAGTTCATCTCCCCCTTCGGGAAGGGGATCGGCGCGCGGGAGATGAACAGGCAGACACCATCCTTGTTGGTGACGATCTTGAGGTTCGTCGGATCGACCACTTCGACCGGGTTGGAGAAGTCGGTCATCAGGTTGGAGACATAGAAGCCATTCTCGGGGATCGCCTCCGGGATGCACTTGACGATATCCTGCGCCAGAACCAGCGGCTCGTCGCCGTTGACCATCACATACAGATCCGCTTCGACCTTGTGGGACACCTCGTACAGGCGCTCGGTCGCGGTCTCGCAGTCCGGGCTGGTCATGATGACCTTCGCACCGAAGCCCTCTGCCACCGCCTTGATTTCCTCATTGTCCGTGGCGACGTAAACCTCCTCAAAGCATTCCACTTCCTTGGAATGCTTCCAGACCCAATAAAGCATGGGCTTGCCGCAGATCGGCGCCAGGGGCTTCATGTTAAAGCGGGAAGATCCGCCGC
The DNA here is from genome assembly GCA_004557905.1 of Clostridiales bacterium. Taxonomy (GTDB): domain Bacteria; phylum Bacillota; class Clostridia; order Christensenellales; family Aristaeellaceae; genus Ventricola. The sequence goes on from SFFH01000011.1 coordinate 9,718, forward strand.
GGGCGGGAATCATGCCGATGATTTTCATTTCAATCTCCTCCTAAGATTACGCTTAAACTGAACCAATAAGCAGAACAGCCAATACAAGTAGTAGTTTTTCATTTTTAAAAGACGAATTATGAGCGGGTTCTCCTGATGATTGTGGGCATTTTTCAAACAATACTGGAATTCCCAACTAGTAACCATTTTTTGATTATAGTGCAGTTTGCTCAACAGCGGCATTGTATTCTGCTCTTCAAAAACAACGTCCAACATTGATATAAACATAGCCAGGTATTTACAACAAAACTCATCTTTTTCATCATCCTTGATCAACGGTAATCGAGCAGAAAACAAGGGTAAATGCAAAGACAGAAGATTCCAATAATACTTTCTTACGGCACTTTCAGAACGTTCAACATAGTAGTATAAAGGGGTAGAAATATATAGGATACCGTTTACATATTTTAAATACTCTGTAACAAACACAACGTCTTCGCCAAGGAAGCTATTCTCGTCAAATCTAATACAGTGTTCGTCAATCACTCTTTTACAAAAAACCTTGTTCCATACTGATCCAGAAATCTTGTTTTGATATACCCAGTAGTAGCTTTTGAGCTCAACTCTATTATCTGAATCTAGTAAGGGTTCAAAAGCTGTTTTTCCTTCCTTTTCATTTTCATTCCACAAATTATGTACGATTAGCTTATCTGGATGAGCCCTCATTGCTGAATAGCTTATCTCAATCCAATTGTCCGCAACATGATCATCGCCATCGCAAAACATTACATATGTGCCACTTGCATCCGTCAATCCTGCATTTCTTGCAGCAGATACCCCTCGATTTTTTTGATGAATGACTCTTACCCTTGGATCTTTTGCTGTATATTCATCACAAATTATACCGCAGTTGTCGGGGCTGCCATCGTCCACAAGGATCAACTCGAAGTCCGTGAACGTCTGCGCAAGAATGCTGTCCACGCAGCGATGCAGATACTTTTCAACATTGTATACGGGGACGATCACGCTAATCATTGGCATATGCAAAACTTCTGTTGTAATCATTTCTTCAATGTCCTAACAATTTGCTTCATTTTTCTTAAATACGCCATTATTCTGACATAAGTCGGGGAAAATTGGCTAATGAAGTACTCGGCTCGATCATGTCCCCATTCACGAGTTAAGATTCTGTCTACCCTATATACAGGCAATTTGTACCGATTCGGCACCTTAGAATAGATTCCCGCTTTTCTCGCCTGCATAGAATACTGAGCCCACAGCACTTCTTTCCGCCTCTGTGCTGCTAGACCGATTCCATCCTCTCCATGCCTTCGAAAGAATGATATTGCTTCATCCAAAGCAAACAAATCATCAAACCGCTTTATGCTAAATGGAGAACGCATAATCCCATTTTCATTAAGGAAATACCCATACAAACACTCACCAATTCCTACAATTCGATTAGCTGTATAAAACAACTTGTAAGTTGTAAATTGGTCCTCGTGTATCCTTCCTACTGGAAACCTGATACTCCGAAAAAGCTCTGCTTTATAAAGCTTACAATATGCTACTACAAAGTAGGCATGGTTTGTTTTACACTCATACAGCATTTGGCATCCCTGTGCTTTATCCAAAAGTAGGCTTCCAGAAAAATTGGTTTGAGAATAATCAGGCAATTCCTGTGCAGAAAAAGACGTGTGTCCGCATATGCTTATATCAGCTTGATTATCAACTGCTGCTTTGTAAAGTTTCTCTAAGTATAGGAAAGACACACAATCATCCGAATCAATAAAAGAAATATATTGACTCTCACTCTTTGACAAGCAGTATTCAATGCCCGCATTGCGCGCGGCGGACAGACCCCCATTCGCCTGATGGATGACATGCACGCGCGAATCCTTCTGCGCGTATTCATCGCAGATCGCGCCGCAGTTGTCCGGGCTGCCGTCGTCCACTAAAATCAGTTCAAAGTCCGTAAAAGTCTGCTTAAGGATGCTGTCCACGCAGCGGCGGAGATAGGGTTCGACCTTGTAGACGGGGACAATAACAGCGATTTGAGCCAATTCAATCCCACTCTTTCATAAAAACGCTTTCGCCGATTAACCCTTCAATTCAAGAATCTCCGGCGCAGGCATATGCAGATATCCCCAGTATTTCGCCCTCCAAACCCACTTTGTCTCCGCATCAGACGTTGTTTTTTCAAATCTGATTCCGTGCACACACTCAATATCCTGATTGTTGCCAAAATCATCTCTATAAAAAAACGTAAAATACATCTGATACTCTGCATCCATGAAGAGCGAAGCATCCAGTTTCATCTGCACCTCAGCCGTCTGATTCTGTTTGCCGGAATAAAAGTCATAGAGGAAATATGTAGCCAACGCTACATCCTCCAGATTCCAAATCTCGATTCTCAATCCGACATGCGCAACATCTTTCAGATTCCGCCATTTCAGGCGAAGATGAATCGGTTCTTTGCTGGTAAAGATTGCCTGGTCTTTATCGACCAACTCAGCACTCAGAAGCTTAATCCTCTGGTTACCCAACCATTTGGGGCATGGATAATCTGTATAGTCCTCAAATGTAGCAGCTTCCTTGTGGGTATTCATATATACCGCAATCGCCTCTTCCACATCCCCCTCGAACACCACCCTGCCCTTATCGAGCACGACGCACCGGTCGCAGAGCTGGCGGATGGTATTCATGTTGTGGGAGACGTAAAGAACCGTCCTGCCCTCCTGCTTGGCGGCATCGCGCATCTTGTCCAGGCATTTCTTCTGGAACGCCATGTCGCCCACGGCGAGCACCTCGTCCATGATCATGATCTCGCTGTCCAGATGGGCAGCGACGGAGAAGGCCAGCTTGACGTACATGCCGGAGGAATAGCGCTTGACCGGCGTGTCGATGAACTCGCGCACCTCGGAGAACTCGATGATCTGCTCCATCTTCGCGTCAATCTCGGCCTTCGTCATGCCCAGAATCGCGCCGTTGAGGTAGACGTTCTCGCGGCCGGTCATCTCGCCGTTGAAGCCCGTGCCGACCTCCAGCATGGACGCAATGCGGCCGTAGATGTCGATCTCGCCCTCGGTCGGCGCGGTCACGCGGGAGAGCAGCTTGAGCATCGTGCTCTTGCCCGCGCCGTTGCCGCCGATGATGCCCAGCGCCTCGCCCTTGTACACCGTCAGATCGACGCCGTTGAGCGCCATGAACGTCTGGCCGACGAGCCGCTGATCCGTGCCGATCTTGGTGTTCGGGTCCTCCTTGCCGCGCACGCGCGCCCACCAGCTCTGCAGATCGCCCTGCAGCGTGCCGCCGCCGATCTGGCCGAGCTTGTACATCTTCTTGACGCCGGAGAGCCGAATGGCCACTTCCCGGTTTTCATTCTGCATGTCCATCCGCCTCCTCAGACCGTATCCATGAACGTCTTTTCCACATGGTTAAAGAGCATCACGCCGACGAGCGCAACCAGCGCCGTGATCACCCACGAGAGCGCGAGGTATGCCGGCACGATCGTGCCCCGTCCAAGCACGGCAAAGCGGATCAGCTCCACCGGCGCGGTGACGGGGTTGATCAGCAGGATGGTCTTCATCAGGCCGTCGCCCAGCTGCGAGAGCGGATAGACGATCGGGGTCGCGTACATCCACAGCTGCACGCCGAAATTGACCAGAATCGCCAGGTCGCGGTACTTGGTCGTCAGGCTCGAAATGATAATGCCAAAGCCCAGGCCCATCACGCCCAGATGCACCAGCGCCACGGGAATGAGCAGCCAGGCCCACCAGTTTGGCGAAACCGCGCCCCTCGCCAGATAGTAGGCGAGGAAAAGCAGCACGAGGATCATCTGCACGCCAAACTGGATGACAGCCGCCAGCACGTTGGAAATCGGCGTGGTCAGGCGCGGGAAATAGACCTTGCCGAACACGCCCGCGTTTGCCGTGAAGGTCTGCGCGTTCTTGGTCACGCAGGACGAAAAGAAAATCCAGATGGCATTGCTGCACAGATAGAACAGCAGCTGCGGCACGCCGTCCGTCTCAATACCTGCGATGCCGCCGAACACGAACGCATAGATGATGCTGCTGATGAGCGGATTAAGGAAAATCCACGCCGGGCCCAGCACCGTCTGCTTGTAGGTGAGCACAAAGGATCGCCGGGTGAACAGGACGATCAGGTCACGGTATTTCCAGACCTCCTTCAGGTTCAGATCAAACCAGCGGTGCTTTGATGAAATATGGGTATGATACTGCTGTGCTTCGGTCTTTTCTTGTGTCATGCTGTCACCTCAGAAGCTGATATTTCAAAACAGGCTGTCAAACTCCACCCGCGGAAACACCTCGAGCTTTCCGCCGCGGGTTGCGTTGTACACCCGAATGCCGCGCTGATCGCAATGGCGCTTCATCGCCACATACGTCAGCGTGCTCTTCTCTGTATTGGGGATGTACAGCTTGTCCTTGTCCTCGTTGTATTTGTCGGTGAAATAGTCCTTCACCTTGTCGTCAATCACGATTTCGCCCTTGTTGTTGACGCTCGTGCGGAAATGATGATCCACGCCGATCAAATTAATCTCCGAAAAGCCCATGTAAGCCGCCAGCTGCGCCGCCGTATACATGCCCGTGCTCGCGCAAAAGATTTCCTTCGCAATCTCATCGCTGAACTCAAAATCCAACGGATTCTCCTTTTGCTGCCAGTTCATATTGAAATACACCGCATCGTGAATCCGGATGTCATAATACCACTTGAGCTGCACCGGCACAAGCTTGTTCTCAAGCTCAAGCTGATCCACAACGTCCACGCAGCCTGCTAGCATTTTTTCATCCTGCGAGATATAAAACGTCGGCCTCCACGGCGTCTGATCGAAAATATTGTACACGCGATTGAACGCAAACGTCACCTCGCCGTGCTCATGCAGTTTCGTCAGATCTTCCGCACGCAGGCTCGGACCGTTGCCGATGAGAAAGCACCGCCTCCCGGCATAGGCGCCTTTCATAGCCGCCAGTTTTTTTCCATCCTTTGTCCCTGAATAGTGCTTGTGCATGTACGGCTGTACAAATCTCGCCTGTACGCTGGCATTAGCTCTCCTGATGAGATTCATCTCTTGTCATCCTCTCTTGCGCAGCCTATTATTCAAATCATGTGCCGCTTTCATCGCAGAGACCAACGGTATCGGGGCGCCAATGCTTTCCGCAATCGTTCGCACATCATGCAGTGGCGATAAATCACAGGTAAACGTATAGATCATCCGCAGCCTCTGCACAAACCCATCATGTTCGAACGCCGCCTTCTCCCTCAGCCACAGACCGTAGCCGCGCGGGTTCTGGAGGAACAGCCGGCTTCCGGCCTTTGTCAGGCCGTCTTCTTTATACTCGTAAATCCAGATGATGTCGTTGAAAAAACGCATCCTGTATCCATCAGCCGCCATACGATTCCAAACCACGGCTTCCGTCATAAACCTTTCGCCTGCAAATACCGGGTACTGATACTTCCTATGCACCCCGGTGAAAAACACCATCGCACGTTCACCATCGATCCCCCGATAGCGATCCAATGCCGTTCCATCGCGATATGCGTGATCAAAAAGTGTATTTGGCGTTTTCAGAGCAGACGTGCCCAAGTTGCCCGCAACGCCGCAAAATCTCTCTTCCTCAGGCAGTGAAGCCACCCAGGCATTCACCTTCTCCAGCGCATCGTCCGTCAGATAGTCATCCGAATCCACGGTAAAAAAGAGTTCGCCCTGTGCAAGATCAAGGGCCCGGTTGATCGCACGGCACTTGCCGCCGTTTTCCTGTCGAACATAGCGGATTTCAAATGCGTGCTCTTCCGCCATCCAGCCTTCAACCAGCTCCCGCGTATTATCGCTGGAGCCGTCGTCAATCACCAGCCACTCAAAGTCGGTAAACGTCTGACGCATCAGTGATTCGTAGAGGTTGTGCAGGATGTACGCGCGGTTGTAGGTAGGGGTAAATACGGTAATTCTCAATCTCATGCTATCTTATCTTTTCATTTTCATGATCAGGCGTTTGATGAAATATACTGGTCCATTGTCTAAAAAATCATAGGCAAAGAACGTATAGATTTTCTCTGATCTTCTTCCCTTTCGCTTGCCAAAAAACGCAATCATTTTGGGAGACCTTACAGCACATTTGATTTTCCAAACGGCCCTCACAAAGCTCGTATTCCCTTTCGCAAGTGCCTCATTTCTTTTCTTCTGCTCCTCTTCGCTCCCCCAGGTATACATGTATAGGTGCTTTGCGTACTGACCATAATCATTGAGTCCAATCAAGCAAATGTCGTTTCGGATGATCTGTGTACGATTTGACTTTTCCCATTCCGGAAGTTCGCGCTCGACTATTCTTGTGTCTCGAGTTACATTCGTTCCGGATGGATACTCATAATACCGATATGCATCCATCATCGCACCAATTAAAAAGTGCTTCTTCACTGCTCCAAAGCCCAAACCGGTATTCATAAACCTAACATCATCAGATGCCAGCCAGCAATCATGCTCAAACAAATCATCCAGATTACGTTTCAGTTCAACATCCGTATCGAGGTATACACCCCCCCGCTCAAATACGACCTTGAGCCGGGCATAATCGGATACAAATGCCCATTTTTTCGCAGCATAAGCATCCCGAACATACGGAATACAATTGACATCGAAGTTGTTTTCGTTCCACTCGATAATCTCATAGTCTGGACAAAACCGTTTCCAACTCTCTATACATCTGCATACCAGCTCCGGCTTGGGATTTCCGCCAAACCAGCAATAATGTATTGTCTTTGGAATCATCGTACTTCACCCCACAGCTTATATGACCATCTTCAAAAAATACGCATACACGCTTGGCCGTCCATCCTCCGTTTTCATCGAGTACGTTTCCCGCCAGGAGAGCTTGTAGAGTGTCGTATCCTCACGCAGAACGGATTCAAATGCCTCAGCCGGAAGCGCCGCATTCATCGCCGCCTGTAGGTCATCACGATGTATATTATTTATCGGCACCTCTTTCAGACAAGCCTGAATTGCAGGTATTCTCTCCTGTGCCAGATAAATCATGTGATCAAAGAACAGATAGTCAATTGCATATGCACGACTGCACCAATACGCTTCAAATGCATCCTTCAAAAAACGATAGAACACATTTCCTTTATATCCACCCAAACAAAAGGTTACCCATTGATATTTAGATAAATACCTGCTCTCCACCAATTCACTTTTACACGTAAAAACCGGCAGAAGAAAATACTGTTCCGACAGCTGCTTTGCGCAGAACATCGTAGCATCCAACCACAATCCGCCATACTGTGCCAGCAGCTTTACACGAATATAATCAGCCAGATGGGCAAAGCCCATTGTTCCTTTTTCAAGGTTTGCTTGAAAATAAGAAGGAAGCTCCAGATAATCAGTGTAAGTCTGCTTTGTGATCAAATGAACCGGATGATTACCCGCCTGTTTGCGAATGCTTTGAATACATTGTCGGACCAGCGGCGGCGCCGCATCCTCTCCGTTCCACCAACAAACCCAGATCGGAGCATCTTCCACCCGCTCGCCCAATTCATGGTCATCAACATACCGTTCAATCACGGGCTGCAGCAGCTTTTCCAGATAATTCTGTATATAGCGGTCTTTTTTATGATGAAAATACATTGAAATCCGCTTGAATCCTGCACGCCAAGTCAAATCATCGATCATCCTGTACAGCGCAAAGCGAGCCGAAAAACGGCAATCCTGCTTGTATGCAGATACCGTCATTTCCACGCGCCTGAAAATGCGTTCTGGCAAACTCTTCTTCATGCTCGTTTTCTTCTCCTGACATGCAAAATTCTGCAAAACAGCGGCAGATTCACACCCGTACCGACAATGTAAAGCTTCTGTCGGAGAGAATACTGCCTCCATTCGGAAACAGAAAACCGAATCTGTCTCCGGTAACCGCAAATCTTTTCTTTCACCTCATGCATATCCACCGCTCCGGATTGCAATGCATCGCAATAGAACCCTGCAAACGACATACAGCAATTCGCTTTTTCCTGCTGATAAAGCGCAGAATATTTCTCTTTCAGCAGATGCAATCTCTGCATATAGGCTTCAAGCGCATCCAATCGCTTCATTGAAAACTCATGCATGATGCTCCCCGAGCGCTGATAATAGCAATACAGCTCATCTTCCACAAATGCAACACGGCCTGCTTTATCCACAATCCGATATGTGAAAAACTCATCCTCATGATACTTGCCGACAGGATATCTCTCTCCCTCAAGAAGCGAACAATGGTACAGCTTATTCCACGCAACAGCGCGAACCTTTTTCCATCCCTGCGCAGAAAGCGCCTGTTCGGCTAAAAGTATCTGAAAAGAAGCATCCTCCTTCTTTGATCCGGTATTCTGTCTTTCGTCATCGACAAGCCGAACACCGCAGGCAGCCATTTTTGCACCGGTATGCCCGATTGCCTGATTCAGACGCTCTATGTAACGCTTGGAGACCCAGTCGTCGCTGTCCACAAATGCAATATATGTTCCCGATGCAGCCTGCATTCCGGCGTTGCGCGCATCAGAAAGCCCGCCGTTTTCCTTGTGGATCACTCGGATACGGTTATCCCGCTTTGCCCATTCGTCGCACATCTGCGGGCAGCGATCCGGCGAGCCGTCGTCCACAAGGATGATTTCCAGATTCGTGTAGGTCTGATCCACGATGGACTGCACACAGCGATCCAGATAGGCTTCCACCTTATAGACCGGAACGATCACGCTGATCAAATCCATCGCATGCCCTCTTTTCATTTGTCGAGACTGTAAATACTGTCAAATCCCCGAATCTTCGCGTACATTCGGTGAACCCAGCTATAGCTTCCGGGCAGAAGACCTGCCCACAACGCCATCAGCTTCAGCTTCGCAGGGCAATCTCTGTTCCTCAGCGTTTTGCCGAGCACATTTCTCAGCTCGCTGCGCATTTCCCTGCGAAACGCAGCCGCCTCTTCTGGCTGCCCACTGCTGTCCGCGGTCGCATTGGCGATGAGCTGTCTGATGTATTTCTGATGTGCAATTGCCTGAATCTCTGCCGCTTCGCCTTCTGTTTCATCAAGCAGGATGCGCGTCACCTTCATCGGATCCTTCAGCTTGTGAGACGAATAGACCGTCGTTGCCGCAGATGAAACGCGCAGCACATAGTGATACGGACAAATATCCTCGTATACGCTTTGCTTTGCCTCCCGGAACAAATAATAGTTCATCAGCAAATCTTCCGTATTCCGTATTGTTGTATCCATTGTCCCATTGTGCAGCAAGTTATGGAACAGGCTTCTATGAAAGAGCTTATTCCACAGGCCCGGCTCGATATATGAGCCTTCAAGCAGGGCCATCAGCCCCGCATTCCTGTCCTGCTGCAAAAGACGGCCTGTGTTGTAATAATAGTCCACATGTCCCTTTGGAAACACCATCTGATAGCCGCAGTGAGAGATATCTGCGTCATACTTCTGCGCATTGGCGAGCAGTCTTTCGTACATCTGAGGATCAATGTAATCGTCCCCATCCACAAAACCGATCCAGTCGCCCGTTGCCTCCGCAACACCGCGCAGCCGCGCGCTGGTCACGCCGCCGTTCTCCTTGGAAATCACGCGGATACGCTGATCCTGTTTCGCCAGTTTCTGCATAACAGACAGCGTATCATCGCTTGAGCCGTCGTCTACAATCACGATTTCCAGGTTTTCGTAACTCTGCGCACAGATGCTCGTAATGCTCTTTTCAAGATAAGGCGCAATATTGTATGCAGGAATAATCACCGAAATCAATGGGGTTTCCATCAGTCAATATACCCAATCTTTCCAAGCAGTTCGTTCTTCTGCTTCATTCGTTTCTCTATGGAAACATTTTTCCTCAGCGTATAGTCGTCGCCATAGCAGTGCGCGTCTGCCATTCGCGCCTTTTCCTTTGCAATATACGCCTCCGTCGTTCCAATCACACGCGCAGGCGAACCAACTGCCACCATTCCGCTGGGAATATCGTGCGTCACCGTGCTGTTTGCGCCAATAATGACGTTATCTCCAATCGTTACGCCAGGGAGAACTACGGTTTCCGCGCCAATAAAAACGTTATTGCCAATCGTTACACGACCGATTTTCGTATAACCCAGAAACTGTTTTGTACTTGCATCATGGCAAAGAACATGTACCCGCGGCGCCATGGTTACATGATTGCCTATTTCGATCAGCCAGCAATGCGACGGATCCAGAATGACGCCGTTCAGCCGACCAAAATCCTTGCCGACCTTCATGCCCATGGAAATCAGTCTCTCCGTGGTGTATTCTCCGCGGAGACGATAGATGAATTCTTTCAGATAATTCATGATTCCACCAACCGCTCCATCATTTCTTCTACTGCACGTACTGTCTTCTCCGTGCTGAATGCCTTCCCGCGTTCCTTTGCCTTCCCGCGGTAATGCGCAAGCAGCGCCGGATCATCGAGCAGGCGTTTGATTCCCTGATACAGCGCTTCCTCATTGTTCTCTGTCACAACGCCGTACTCGTCATTCTCTCCAAGCATCTCCTTCATGCCGGAAACCTCGACCGTGCAAACCGGCGTCCCGACGATCAGCGCCTCCGTCGCCGCAGTGGAAAAGCCCTCTGCAAAGCTGGTACAGACAAACAGATCGCATTTCGCCACATATTTGTACGGATTAGTCTGGTATCCCAGAAGTGTGAACGAGTTTTCCAGATGGTGCTCAGCGAGATATGCTTCAAGCTTCTCCTTTTCGGGGCCGATGCCCAGCACATAGCTGTGCACGGGATATCCCTCATCCCGAAGCCGCTTGTGAATCCGCGCCAGTCTGTCAAATCCCTTTGTTGGCATCAGCTTACCAACGCCGCAGAGCCGAATCTCTCCTTCAGCAAACACACTTCCCTCAACCGGTTCATCCTTGAGCGCTAGAATCTGATCCGTCTCATTGGTGTTGTACAGCACCTCCACCCGCTCAAGCATCGGATAAATAGAGAGAAAATCAGCCTTCACCGTTTGAGATACGCATATTGTCCGGTCAAAATGCCGATAGCAGTTTGCTGATTCACGATAGCTTCGGAACGATTTGGCAGCCCGCTTCTTCGTATGCTGTTCAATATGAATCCACGAAACCAGCTTTGTGTCAGCATTCTGGCAGCCGCTGACAATGCGCGCGGATGGTCCTTCCAGATACGACACCTCGATATCGTACTGCTCTTTCACAAACAGTTTGTGCAGTAGCCGGGGAGAAAACAGCTTCATCACATGGCTGTTGCCCGGAAAAGCCTTGGGAAAAACTGCTTTATAATGAATATCCGGTTTCAAAAACTGCTCGTTGACGCCGCCGCCGAAGAGTGCAAGCACCGTGATATCGAATTTGCTTCGATCCAGATGGTTGACCAGATTCACCAGCACCTTTTCCGCACCACCATGACCCAGATCATGGATTAGAAAGAGCACCTTTGTATTTCTTTCAGCCACCATTTTCAATCTACCCAACTGTCTCCTCAAGTGTTATTTTGCGCCAAGCGTTGCTTATGCATCACGTTATACAGGCATCGCGGCATCAATCCGACTAGAATTGGTCGCAGAGCATAGAGATAACCCCAAATCGGAAGGTGAAACCTGCTCACGGCCAAGGCCTTGACATATGCCTCATTTAGCCGGTATCTGAATTTTCGCCGTGTATATGCCTTCTGATCGTCACGCATCTGGTACAGCGGCTCCTGAATGTTCTTTCCTCTGTAGCCGGCCAAGTACATCTTATACCACAGGTGATAATCCTCTACGCGCAGCAGGCGCTTTTCCTCGGAGTATCCGTTCACGGCGTCATACGCTCGCCTGCGCACCATACACGGCGCGTGGCAAAAGGGCGATTCCTTTATGAAATCCGTCTTTTCGGGATATACCGGATGATCGATCCGTCCCCACGTTCCAGTCTCGTCAAAAAAGGTCATGCTCGTGCTGACGATGTCGATCTCAGGCTCCGTCTCAAGCACAGCCAGCTCCTTTTCAAAGCGATCCGGCGCGCAGAGGTCGTCGCCATCCATTCTGGCGATGTACTCACCCTTCGCTTCCTTCAGGCAGCAGTTGAGCGTGTAGTTGAGTCCGCGGTTCGTCCCGTTCTGAAGCAGCATAAACCTCTGCGGATCCCTCTCCTGGTAGCGCCGAACCACATCCGCCGTGCTGTCTGTCGACGCATCGTCGCACAGAATCCATTCCCAGTCCGTCACAGTCTGGCTGAGAATCGATTCAATCGCCTCGCTCAGTGTATCCGCGCAGTTGTATATCCCGGAAATAATTGAGATCTTCGGCATTGTCTTCCGTCCTATCCCGCACATATGCGTATGTATTACATCAAGCCCCAGACAAAGTGCATCTGAATGTAGTAGAATATCAGAAAGCAGACGATGGAGAGCGTCTTCATGTTCTTGCCAAACACATTCTTGAGCTCCCACGGCAGCAGGATGCCGTTCGCGTACAGCGAGCAGTAAATCGGCAGACGGCCCATGAAGATGCCGGAGGTCACCATGCTCACCAGATACAGCGCCGTGGAAATGATGCCCATGTTGCAGGCAATCTGAATCACACGGTCCCCGGATTTGGCAATCTTCTTTCGGCAGAACAGGGAGAGTATGGTCGGGATGGAATACACCAGCACGCGCAGCGGGTTCGTGCCATCATCGCCGCCTCCGCGCCAGTCGCTGACGACATTGCTGTACTGCGTATCCGCCAGCACTGTATCCAGCGTATCGGTAAACACGCCGCTGGCCGACATAATCACCACCGTGCCCAGAATGACCAGGATGGTCTTCCAGTTCCACGGTCTGCCCTGCACAATGAAGATGACGGGAATCATCATCAAGGCCGACTTGTGGAACAGCGACGCAAAGGCGATGATGAGGCACGCTTTGACATATTTCTTGTTGAAAATCGGTTCGGCAGCCGCAAAGGTGATGGCCACTGCCGTGAACTGCCGGATGCCATTGAACATCCACGAGAGATAGTCCGTTGTCGCGACGAAGACAAAGATCGCAAACCAGTAATCTTCCGAATACTTGCGGTAGGTCTTCACCAGACAGTATCCCTGGATAAGTGCAATGACCAGAAAGAAGTACCGGAAATGATTCCCGGCAAATATACTGACCAGGGCGCCCAAGGCGTAGAATCCCGTATCCTTCGTATGGGACTGAATATAGCTCCATTTTCCTGCCAGGCTGCCCGGAATGCTCCTGTAATCCGTCATGTACGCATAGGTATCGCCGAAATAGTTGGATCGCGTCACAGCCATGTACAGTATCGGCAGCATCAATACCCAAGCGTACACCCAGGTCGCACGGCGCTCCTCGCGCCCCAGCACCTTTTCCCTGTGGTACATGCCGGCCGTATGCCCCAGCACCGCGGCAAAGAACAGCCAGAAGAGAATCAGGATATATGACATAGACTTAAACCTCGCTGAGAATCTCGCAGAGCCGGGCGGTCACGGCCTCCGCGCTGTACCGGCTCACGTCGCCGTGCGTCAGGCGCGTGCGCAGCTGCGGATCGTCCGCAATCTCGATGACGCGCCGCGCCATCGTCTCGCTGTCGCCGATATGCACCAGGAAGCCGTTCTCCCCGTCGCGGATGATCGGCACATGGCCACGGTTGTCCGTCGCCACGACGGGCAGACCGCAGTACATCGCCTCCACGATGTTGAGCGCCAGCCCCTCGCGCAGGCTCGACGCCACCGCGATGTCCGCCGCGCGCAGGCACGCGCCAATGTCGCTGCGCCAAAGCGTAAATACAACAGAATCCGCCACGCCCATCTGCTGCGCCAAACGCTGGAAGGACCCATCTGCATGGTCCGGTCCAACGAGCACCAGATACGTGTCGGTATGCGTTTCTTTGATTTTCTGAAGCGCCTCAAAGAGCATCTTCTGGTTCTTGTTGCGGATCAGCTCCGCGACGTAGATCAGCACCAGCGCGTCCTGCGGGATGCCCCATTCCTCACGAAGCCGCTTTCTCGCCTCTGCGGCGTCGTCCACCTCAAGGCGCGAAAAATCCACGCCCACGCCGTTCACCCTGACCACCGGGAGGCGCTTGGGGAACAGCCGCCTGGCCCGCGCTTCATCCTCGTCGTTGAGGGTGATCAGCAGATCGGTGACATGAGCCAGCAACCACTCGATCGGGTAAAACAGCAGCCAGTTGATCAGCGGCGCGCCGGTGAAGAAGTGAAAGCCGTGCGCAAAATAAACGACCTTCGTGCCCCGCCTGCGCGCGGGAATCGCGGCGAGGCGGGCCACCAGGGCGCCCACCGGCGTATGGCAATACACGATATCGTAATGCTCCTCATCAAGCAGACGCCGCAGCTGGCGCACGCCGCGCAGTGTGTCCGGCGTGAACGGCGAACGCTTCCACACGCCGCGGATCTGCCGGTCGCAGCAGGGCACGTCCTCCTCGCCGGAGGCCGCCACGTCCACCGTCCAGCCACGCGCCTTCAGCGCCTTGATCGTGGGCACATGAAACTTGAGCACGTGCTCCTTGACCACGTTGGCCACCAGCAGCAGCTTCTTAGGCCGAGTTCTTTCCTCCATAGGCATGCTCCAGCTCTTCCTCTTGCTCCCTGAGTTCCCTTTTGCGCGCTTCGATGTGCGGCGTCAGCGTGCCGGTTCCGCCCTCCACGACGCCCTTCTGGCGCAGCACGCTGCCGACCGTCATCAGGACGCACGTCGCATCCATCTTCAGCGTCAGATGGCGCACATACTCGCCGTCCAGCCGCGCCTTTTCCTCGATCTCCAGCTCGTCGCGTCCGTTGACCTGCGCCCAGCCCGTCAGGCCGGGCGTCACATCGTTGGCGCCGTAGCGATCGCGCTCGGCGAGCAGGTCGTCCTGATTCCACAGCGCCGGCCTCGGACCGACGACGCTCATCTCACCCATGAGGATGTTGATGATCTGCGGCAGCTCGTCCAGGCTCGTCCTGCGCAGGAAGGCGCCGCTTCGGGTGATAAACGCCTCCGGATTCTCGAGCAGATGCGTCGGCATGTCGTGCGGCGCGTCCGTCCTCATCGTGCGGAATTTGAGAATGTTGAAATACGTTTTGTGCTTTCCCACGCGCTTCTGCTTGAAAAACACCGGGCCCGGCGAATCCAGCTTGATCCACACGGCCAGGATCAGAAACACCGGGGAAAAAAGCACAACGCCGCACAGCGAGCAGATGATGTCCAGCATTCGCTTGCCATATCGCTGATACATAGGCGCTTTCCTCCTCATATTTCTCCGTCTTCCTTTGAAAAACGATCAGCCGGCGCAGTCTTCTCCGCTCTCTGCCATCTGCATTTCGTCCGCCTCCACCGCCGCGGAGTTGACCTCCTCCGGCGCGTGATACGTCGGCACGACGCGCTTCATCGCCGCACGCACAGTCTCGTCATTGCCCGTGGCCACTGCTCTGCGCAGGATATCGAGCTTCTCCTCGATCTGCGCGCGGCTGAGCGGCTTGTCCCGCTCAATGAAGATCATGCGGTTGTCGGTCTTGGTCATTTCCTCCGTCTTGATGAGCAGCTCTTCATAGAGCTTCTCGCCCGGGCGCAGGCCCGTTTCCACGATGTTGATATCCCTGTACGGCTCATAGCCGGAGAGGCGGATCATGCTCTCCGCCAGCTCGAGAATCCGCACCGGGCGGCCCATGTCCAGCACATACAGCTCGCCGTCTTTGGCCATCGCGCCGGACTCCAGCACCAGCTGGCTCGCCTCCGGGATGGTCATGAAGTAGCGGATGATGTGCCGGTCCGTCAGCGTCACCGGACCGCCTGCCGCGATCTGCCGCCTGAACAGCGGGATGACCGAGCCGTTGCTGCCCAGCACGTTGCCAAAGCGCGTCGCGCTGAAGTTGGTGCTGCTGCCGCCCGCGCGGCTGAGCACGATCATCTCGCACATGCGCTTGGTCGCGCCCATCACGTTGGTGGGGTTGACCGCCTTGTCCGTGGAGATCATCGTGAACTTCTTCACGCCGTGCTTTTCGGAGATCTCGACGATGTTCAGCGTGCCGAACACGTTGTTCTTGACCGCCTCGCAGCAGTTGTGCTCCATCAGCGGCACGTGCTTGTGCGCGGCCGCGTGCAGCACGATGTCCGGCTTGTAGCGCGCAAAGACCTGGTCAAGCGCCGCCGCGTCGCAGACAGAGACGATCTCCACCTGCACGTTCAGCGTCACGCCGTAGGCGATGCGCAGCTCCTGCTGAATGTCGTACGCGCCGTTCTCGTACTCGTCCAGAATCACGAGCTGTTTGGGCTGCATCTTGGCGATCTGGCGGCACAGCTCGCTGCCGATCGAGCCGCCGCCGCCGGAGATGAGCACCGTCTTCCCGCGGTAATACGCGGAGGTGCGCTCATTGGTGAACTCCATCGGCTGGCGGAAGAGCAGCTCCTCAATGTCAAACTCGCGCAGGCTGCGCCTTCCGTTTTCTACCGTCTGCGTCAGCGGATAGTCGTACACCTTGAGCTTGCAGCCCGTCTGCTTGTACTGGTCGTAGAGCTCCTTTTTGCGCTCCGCCCGCATTTGGGGCAGCGCGAACACGATCTCCTGCACCGGAAAGCTCATCAGGCGCTCCTGCGTCGCCTCGCTCTCCGGGAGGACGGGAATGCCGTTGATCGTGCGGCCGATCTTCTCCTTATCCACATCGATAAAGCAGCATGGCCTGTACGCGGAGCGCGGGTTGTTGGCCAGCTCCTCCGCGAGCATCACGCCCACGCGGCCCGCGCCGACGACGGCAATGTTGATCTTTGGGGTGATGCCGTGCACGCCGTCGTTCCTTCGCACCGGCTGGTCGCTCAGGCCCGTGAAGCCTGAGGTCAGCCTGCGCAGCAGATTTGCCGCGCGGTTGTCGGTGTATTCATAAAGATATTGGTACACAAAGCGGATCGTCATGCCAAACAGCAGGTTCAGCGCGACGATGCACAGCGCGCGCACAAACGAAATCTTGAAGCGCGTGGGCATCAGCAGGCCCTGCACCGCAAAATAGGTGATGCCCGCGAGCAGATCCATCAGGATCATCTGCATGTAGGCCATCGTGCCGCCGTATCGCCAGATCTGGCGGTACACGCCGCCCGCGATGCGCCATCCGAAGATGCTCGCTATTCCCAGCAGCATCTGCCCCACGATGGCTGCCGCCGCCAGGTGCTCATCCTCGCTGGGGTAGATGACCAGCATCAGCACGTCCACAAACAGCAGCAGCGCCAGATCGCACAGCATCAGCTTGATCTTATGATTCTGACGGCTCTGCTCCGTCTGATTATTCTCCCGGTTCATGTCTTCCCGTTCTTTCCCTTCTGCCTCTGTCTGGGCAGAAAACCATGCGTCATCGTCACAGGCGCAGCACCCCTTCCGGCTCAGCGTCTGCAATTTTCCATATTATACATCCGATGTCACATTTTTGCAACTTATTTGTGCTTATTCCTTACGAATATTTAATAATTAATCGAATCCGGATAGAGAATGCCATGAATCTTGTCGATGCCATAGGCCGGATCGATGATCAGCTTGGACGTGCCGTCCGAGCTGTCGTACTTGAATTCGCCCTCCTCCGGATACGCATACATGCGAATATCGGAGACGCCCGTGCTCATCACCTTCGTCGCCAGACCGATGATGTCAAACAGCGACATGTTGGTAGAGACGTAGTCAAAGCACGTGGTGGCCAGCGAGATCATTTGCGGGATGGAGCAGTTCACGACCTCGCGCGCCATCGCCATGAGCAGCCTGCGCTGTCTGGCCTGGCGGCCGAAGTCGTTGTCCAGCTTGCGGATGCGCGCGTAGGCCAGCGCCTGTGCGCCGCAGAGCCTCGCTTCGGTCGCGTCGCTGGGCACGCGCTGAATCGGCGCGTCGCCGTAATCGCCGTAGGATTCGTCCACCGTCGTGTTGATCGCCCAGGGCTCGTCCTTTTCCAGCTGGATGGTCACGCCGCCCAGCGTGTCCACGATGTCGCAGATGCCGTAGAAGTTGACGGTCACATAGTGCTCGATGTTCAGGTTGTAGGTCCGGTTGATCGTCTGCATCAGCAGATTCGGTCCGCCGAAGGTGTGCGCCGCATTGAGCTTGTTCTCATGGCCGTTGTCGCCCATGGTCACCCAGGTGTCGCGCGCCAGCGAGATGACGTTGATCAGCCCCGTCTTCAGGTTGATCGAGCAGATCATCATCGTGTCCGCGCGGCCGGAGGCCATCTCGTTCTCGCGCGTGTCCGTACCGATGAGCAGGATGTTCTTCACATTTTCGTCCAGCCCCCCGTACACGCTCAGGTCGCCGTCCTTGACCGGCATGCTGTAATCGGCCAGCGCCGTACAGGCCGGCAGCAGCAGCGCCAGCAGCAGCGCGCACAGCAGGGCGCGCATTCCCTTATCGACCATCGTTTGCCCTCTCCTTCCTCTGCGTAAGAAGCGCCTGCGTCAGGCGGTTGTCCCGCGGCCATTCCCCGCGGAACGTCCGGTATGCTTTTTCGTAATCGTCGTAGTCACCCGGCCTGTGCGCATCGGAGGCGACGTAGTCCGCCATGCCCTCGCGCAGCAGCCTTCTGGCCGTGCGCCGCTCGTCGCTCATCAGCGGGGCCATCAGGCCGCAGGCGTCCACCTGCAGCTCGCAGCCCAGGTCGCGCATCTCCTGCGCGATGCCGAAGTCCCGCTGGAGATAGCGGTAGCGCTCCGGGTGCGCGATGATCGGCAGATACCCGTTGTCCATCATCTCGCTGACGAGGGCGTCCCAGCGCGGCAGCAGCTCGCTGCAGGAAAACTCCAGCAGGATGCAGCGCGTGCCGCTCAGACAGAACGCGTCCAGCTCCCGCGTGCCGGCCTCCAGAAGCGCCCGATAGTTGAACTCACAGCCCAGGTTCAGCCCCAGGCCGGCCTCATGCGCGATGCTTCTGGCGATGCGCAGGCCATGGCGGTTTCTCTGCTGATCCTGGGCGCGATAGACGTGCGGCGTGGCGACGATGAAGGTGATTCCCGCATCCGCCGCACGCATGGCCATCTCGCGCGTCATCTGCACGTCTTTCGCGCCGTCGTCCACGCCCGGCAGGATATGCACGTGCATGTCAATCATCGTTCAAGCTCCGTCATTCCTCGTCGTCCTGCTGCTCCCGGCGGCTGCTCAGGCCGCGGGTGCGCCGGCGCTCGCTCTTGTGCTGATCGCCGTAGCGGTAGTAGCGGTTGTAGTAGTAGCTCTTCTCCTTGTGGTTCACGAAGTTGAACACCAGGCCCAGCAGCCTCGCCTTCACCTGCTCCAGCTGGCCGAGCACCTTCGTCAGATCCTTGCGCTCCACGCGGCCGTCCGCCACGACGACGATGGTGCCGTCGGTCTTCGCCGCCAGGGAGGCCGCGTCGATGAACATGCCCAGCGGGGACGTGTCAAAGATCACCAGGTCGAAGTACTGCTTGCACTCCTCCAGGAAGCGGCTGAAGGAATCCAGGTTCGCGTTCACCGCCATGCGGTGGTTGCTGTCCATGAAGAACAGATTCGGCGTATTCGTGCGGGTGACCACCTCTGTCAGCTTCGCGCTGCCGTTCAGGTAGTCCATGATGTCCTTCTTGTTGCGCCGGCCCAGATACCGTCCGATCATCGGGGAGCGGTAGTCCATGTCCGCGATCAGCACGTTCTTGCCCTGGCTGGCCAGCTCGCAGGCCAGCATCAGGGAGACGGAGCTCTTGCCCTCCTTGGGCGTGGTGGAGGTGACGGTCAGCGTGCGCAGCGGCTCGCCCATCGCGGCGAACTGGATGTTCAGCGCCAGCTTCTTGATGCTCTCCTGCGTGTACTCGTTCATGCAGGCGAGGAGGTTGCTCTCCCGGGACATGTGCTTCTTGAGGAACGTGTCCATCTCCTTCTTGTAGCTGAAGACGCTGGAGAGAACGTTGGTCTTGAAGCGCACGTCCGCGTCGCTGTCCGAGCGGACCTTGGTGTTGAGGATTTCCAGCGCCACCAGCGCGAACGCCACCAGCACCAGCGATCCCAGCGCCGCCATGGGCACCATGGAGCCGCGGCCGCCGTTGGACGGCCAGGTCGGCAGCGTCGCCTCGACAGCCACGTGCACGCTGTCCTGGTTCAGCATGTTGCGGATGTACTCGGAGAACACCTGGCCCAGCATGTTGGCGGCCTGCATGCACATCTCCGGGTTCACGCCCGTCACGCTGATGGTGATGAAGCGCGTGTCCTGCACGGCGCTTACGCCCACGGACATGCCGTTGGGCCAGCCCGGCCAGCCGAGGCGGCTGCAGGTTTCCCGCATGACCTCCGGCGCCTGGATGAGTTCCTTGTAGTCGTTGACGAAGTACGCACTGGAGGACAGGTCGTAGCGCGTCGTGCCGGTGGTATCGACGTAGTCAAACAGCGTATACAGCTTCACCTGCGCCGTGTACACGTCCACCGTGTAATTGACCACATAGAAATTGGCCAGCACCGCCACGATGATCGGGATGATGATCAGCAGGTACCATCTGCGTTTGATCGCCTTGACCATATCGCCCAAAGACAGGCCCAGTTCTTCTTCCACAGTATCCACTCTCCTTTGGTTGGTTGGATTGCTTTCCGGTTGTGATGGGTTTGATCACTCGATGAGCTTCATGCCCAGGTCATATTTTTTCTCCCACAGGAGGTTGCCGCGCTCGTCATACTCGCGTTCGATGCGGTTGACGCCGTCCTCGTCCGCCGCGCCCCAGCCGTTTGCACCGTAATAGGTGATCTTGACCACGTTGCTGTTCTTGTCGTACGCGTAGGCGATCTCGCAGTAGCCGTCCGTGCTGTCCACCTTGGTCTGAAGATCAGCCATGTAGCAGGCCTCGGAGATCACGCGGTCCATCAGGTCGCGCGTGTAGTGCTTGGCCTGATAGCCCTTGCTTGTGGTGACGGGGTTTCCATCCGCGTCCTGATAGTACTCCTCCATCACGCGGTCGAGGCCGTCGTACACGTACGCGATGCGCGTGTAGCCCTCGCGCGTCACGATTGGCTGTCCGCTGCCGTCCTCATACGTCTTCGTCGCGGGCACGCTGGTGTCGTCGCTGTCGTACGTCATGCGCGCCTGCGTGGCGCCGCTGTACGCCTGCGTCTGCGTACCGTTTGCGTCCAGATACCGTTCCAGCACCGCGCGGCCGTGCACATCGACCTCGATTTCCTTGGCCTCGTAGCCCTCGCTGCACTTGACCGGCGTGCCGTCGCTCAGGAAATACGCCTGATAGATCACTGCGCCGTTGGCGTCGTAGTCCTGCTCGAGCACCTCGTAGCCCGCCTCGTTGCGCACCGGCCGGCCGAACTGATCATAGTACCGGATCTCCACCGGCAGGCCGCGCCAGTCGCACACATAGGACGCGCTGGCATAGCCCGCCAGGATCCTGACCGGATTACCGTCGCCGTCCAGGTAGGTTTCGCCCGTCAGGCAGCCGTTCACGTCGTACTGCGCGGTGCGCGCCGCAAAGCCGTAGGTGGTCATGTACAGCCCGCCGTCCGCTGCCAGGAACGCCTCGCGGATCACGTTGCCGTTTTCGTCGAACGTGCGCTCCACGGCCGACGCGCCGACCTCATTTTTGCCGGTCACGCCGTCGGTCTCGTAGTAGTCGATGCGCACGAGGTTGCCGCGCGCGTCGTAGGTGTTTTTCTGGATAGCGTACATGCGGCCGTAGTCGCAAACCTCGCCCTTCTCGTTGTACGCGCGGCGCTCGGTCAGGTTGCCTGATGCGTCGTAGGTGAAGGTCTGCCGGGCGTAGCCGCCGTTGCAGATGAACAGCTCGCCCTGCGGGTTGTAGTAGCACTCCTCGATCCTGTTGTCATTCTCATCGTAGGCATAGGTCACGCGCGCATAGCGGCCGTTGCCGAAGGTCGGCTGCCCCTCCGCGTTCAGATTGGTGATGGAGGTGCGGTTGCCGCGCTCGTCGTAGGTCATGCGCTGGCCGCAGTAGCCCATGGGCGAGGTGACGATCTGACCGTCCAGGCCGTAGTACCAGAACTCGATCAGGTTGTCCCGCTCGTCGTAGGTGTAGCGCACGCTGGCCGCCATGCCCGAGCGCGCGACCTGCTCTCCGTCCGCGCCGTAGAACGCCTCGTAGAGCCGGTTGCCGCGCGCGTCATATTCGTAGACCAGAGCAGCGAAGCCGCCCACCGCCACGGGGTTGTTCTGCTCGTCGTAGTAGGCGACGCGGGTCGTATTGCCGTTGTCGTCGTGCTCGTAGAGGATGTACGCGCAGCCGTTGCGTCCGTTCATCAGGCCGTACCAGGGATTCAGATAGGCCTCGCGGACCAGGTTGCCCTGCTCATCGTAGGTGTGCTCGAGGATCGCGTAGCCCTGGCTGGTGACCATCAGGCTGCCGGTTTCGTCGTAGTAGCGCGTCTGTGTCGTATGGCCCCACGCGTCATAGCTGTACTCGATCGCCGCGTAGCCGGCCTTGATGCGCGTGGCCTGGCCGTCCGTGCCGCTGAAGGAGCGGCGCAGCAGGCGGCCCGCGTCGTCGTAGACCATGTGCATGGACGCATAGCCCAGCGACGTGCGGACAGGATTGCCGCTGATGTCGTAGTAGGCCACCAGGTTCTGCCTGCGCAGCTGATCATAGCCGAAGCGGATGACCGAATAGTCGCCGCTGCCGCGCATGGGATTGCCGTCCTGATCGAGATACGCCTGCTCAAGGAGCATGCCGTCCTCCGAGCTCGTCGTGCGGATCATCCACGCGCCGTCGGTCTGGCGGCACAGCGCGCCCAGGCGGTTGTACACCCGCTTCCACTGGATCAGGCCGTCGTCCGACCAGTCCGTCTCGATCCAGGAATAGCCCGCGGAGAGGTTGACCGGCTCGCCACTGACGTCCAGATAGCGCTGCAGCGTCTGCCTGTTCTTCTCATCAAAGGCGAACTCGATCTGCGCAAAGCCGTCGCCGGTCATCACCGGCTGGTGCGCGCGGTTCAGGTAGGCGATGCGCGTCACGTTGCGTGCCGCGTCGTAGCCGTATCGGATGGCGGCAAAGCCCGCCTCCAGCATGACCGGCTGGTCAAACGCGTCGTAATACGCCTCCAGGGCCCTGTTGCCCGCCTCGTCGTATTCAAAGCCGACGGCAGCATAGCCGCGCGCAAGGCACACCATCTGTCCGTTTGTATCCAGGTATCGCTCGTAAATCCGCCGTCCAAGCGCGTCATAGCGGTATTCCGCCGCCGCATAGCCGTCCGAGATGGCAACGAGCCGGCTGCCGGTATCCAGATAGCGGATAGCGACGAGCAGGTTGCGCTCATCATAGTCGCGCTCGATCGCCGCGTATCCGTCCGGGATGCACACCAGATTGCCCCAGCCGTCGCCGTAGGCCTCGCGCGTCACATTGCCGCGCTCGTCGTAGCTGTACAGCTTCTCGCCGCAGCAGCCCAGCAGCAGCTGCGGGCCGCCCGTTTCGCCGTAATACGTCTCGCGGGTCACGCGGCTCAGCGCGTCATATTCATAGCCAATGGCCGCATAGCCGCTGGACGTGAGCACCAGCTGATCCTGCTCGTCCAGGTAGCTCAGCAGCGTCACCCGGCTGAAGACGTCGTACTGCGTGGCGATCTTCGCATAGCCCATCAGCGTCCTGACCGGGCTGCCCTCCGCGTCGTAATAGGTCGTCAGGATGACGCGACCGCGCGTATCGTACGCGTAGCCCGTCGCCGCATAGCCCCCGCCCAGCGTGTACGGCACGCCGGAGGCGCTGATGTATGTCTCGCGGAGCAGGCGGCTGTACGCGTCGTACGCCATGTCCACGCCCGCGTAGCCGCGCAGGCAGTGGGTCATCTGCCCCGCTTTGTCCAGATAGCGCACGGCGGTCTGCTGTCCGCGCGTGTCGTAGCTGTATGCGACGCTCGCATAGCCGCCGGCGTGCATCGCCGGCTGCCCCTGCGCATCCAGATAATCCACCCGCGCGACGTTGAGCATCGCGTCATAGGTGTAGGACACCATCGCGTAGCCGCTGAGCATCACCGGCAGGCCGTCCACATCAAGGTACTGCTCGGTGAGCACCTTGCCCTGCGCGCTGTACGTCCGGCGGATGCCGGCGTAGCCCTCGCCGCCCGCGCAGCGCGCTCCGTCCGCGTCCAGATAGCTCACCTCGGTGCAGTTGCCGGCCGCGTCGTAGGCGTATTCGCACTGCGCATAGCCCAGGGACTTGACCATCACCGGCAGGCCGTCCGCATCCAGGTAGGCTTCCTTCGTCAGGTTGCCCCGTCCGTCATAGGCATAGCGCACGCCGGCGTAGCCCTCGCTCGTCATCACCATCCGGCCGTCAAGGCCCACATACGTCAAGCTCGCCAGATGGCCGCCCGCCGCGTAGGTCACATCGATGCCCGCCGCGCCGGAAGCGTTCAGCGCCAGCTGGCCGTCCGCGCCGTAGTAGCGCTCGCTCACCTTCCGGCGCTGCGCGTCGTAGCCGTAGTTGACCGCGGCATATCCGTCCGCCGTCACGCAGAGCTGACCGTACATGTCCGTGTAGGACAGGCTCAGCAGGTTGCCCACTCCGTCGTACACGTAGCGCTTGGCCGCATAGCCAGCCTTGCTGTCGCACGGATTGCCCGCCGCGTCGAGGCACTGCTCGCTCAGCGTCCTGCCCAGCGCGTCGTATTCGATGGCAATGGAGGCGTAGCCACCGTCGGTGAGGATGGCCTCGCCCGCCGCGTTCAGGTAGGTCTGCATCGTCACGCGGCCCAGCCGGTCATAGCGCATCTGCCGCTGGGCATAGCCCTCCAGCGTGTCCACGCACGCGCCCGACGCGTCGGCATACTGCTCGAGCACCACGTTGCCGTAGCTGTCATAGGTGTAGATCATCGCCGCATAGCCGCCGAGCCGGTAGAACGGCTCGCCGCTCACGTCGACGTAGCCCAGCTGCGTCAGCCTGCCCAGCCGGTCATAGACCGTGTTCACGCCCGCATAGCCGTCGCGGCACACCGTCGGCGCGCCGTTCACGTCCAGGTAGCGCACGGTGCGCTGCCTGCCCAGCGCGTCATAGGTGTATTCCTCGCTGGCGTAGCCGTCCGTGCAGAACGCCGCCTGGTTTTCGCCGCTCAGATAATCCTTGCGGATCAGGTTCTGGCGGGCGTCGTAGGTGTAGCGCATCGCCGCGTAGCCGTCCGCGAGCTGCACCGGTACGCCCGCCGCGCTCATGTATCGCTCGTAGGTCAGCTTGCCCGTCGCGCTGTACGCCTGCTCGACATAGGCGTAGCCCTCCGCGCCGGTCACCAGCGCGCCGCTTGCGTCCAGATAGCGCGTGGAGGTCTTGCGGCCCAGGTTGTCATAGGTGTATTCCACCTGCGCAAAGCCGCCGGTGCCGGTCATCGTCTGGCCGTTTGCATCCAGATATGTCTCCCGGATCACGCGGTCCAGGCTGTCGTAGGTGCAGATCAGCGCCGCATATCCGCCCGCGGAGAGCGTCGGCTGACCGTTCTCGTCCACATAGGTGGTGCCCAGCAGGTTGCCGCGCGCATCATAGGTCATGTTTGCGCCGGCCGCGCCCGCCGCGGAGAGCGTCAGGCTGCCGGAGGCGTCGTAATACCGTTCGGAAAGCTGCCTGCCGCGGCTGTCGTAGGTATAGACAGCCATGGCATAGCCGCCCGGCGTGACGCAGCGCTGGCCGCTTTCATCCAGATACTCCACCTGCGTGCAGTTGCCGTCCGCGTCAAACGTCCGGTTCACCACCGCATAGCCGCCGGCCATCATGCGCAGCGCGCCGTCCGTGCCATAGTAGCGCTCCTGCGTGCAGTTGCCGTCCTCGTCGTAGGCGTAGCCGACGGCGGCATAGCCCGCGCCGCTCTCGCAGAGCTGGCCGTCCGCGCCATAGAAGCTTTGCTGCGTCAACCGGTCGTCCTCGTCGTAGGCGGCCGTCACGCGCGCATAACCCGCCGCGCCGGCGATCAGGGCGCCGTAGCCGTCCTCATAGGCCGTCTCCGTCAGCCGGTCCTCCCCGTCATAGGCGTAGGAGACGGCGCTGTAGCCGTCCGTACCCGGCGTAGGATTGCCCTGCGCGTCCAGATAGACCGTACGGATGAGGCGGTCGTCTCCGTCATAGTCCGCACGCACCTGCGCATAGCCCATGCCGGTAAGCATCAGCTCGCCCTGCGTGTCCAGGTACTGCGTCAGGACGATGTTGCCGCTGCCGTCGCGCTCATAGCGGCACATCGCGTAGCCGCCCGCGCTCAACGCGCTCTGGCCCTGCGCGTTCAGGTAGCGCTCCTCGATCACCTCGCCGAGCGCGTTGTAGCTGTACGCCACGGCCTCATAGCCGTTTTTCGTCGCCGTGGGCTGTCCGTTTTCGTCGTACCAGGAGACGCTGCTGACGTTGCCCATCGCGTCGTACGCGTACTTTGCCAGCGCGTAGCCCTCGCTGCCGCAGACCGGGCTGCCCTCAAGGTCGAGCAGCGTCGCCGTCGCCTTGAGGCCTGCGTCGTTGTAGGTATAGGCTGTAGCCGCGCCGCCGCTTTTGCCGACGGTGGCCTGGCCGTTTTCATCGTAATAGCTTTCCTTGAGCACGTTGCCGCGAACGTCGTTTTCAAAGCTGCGCGCCGCATAGCCCGCCGCGCAGCGGATGGCTTCGCCGTCCTTGCCGTAGTAGGCCTCGCGCACGACGAGGTTCTGCCCATCGTACTCGCAGATCTTCTCGCTGTAGCCCTCGTCGGTGAGGGTGCGCTCGCCGTCCGCGTCCAGGTAGCGCTCGCGGATCACGTTGCCCATCGCGTCGTAGTCGCGCTCGACCGCCGCATAGCCGCCCTTGAGTTCGATGGGCTCGCCGTCCGCGTTCAGGTACGTCTCGCGCAGCACCTTGCCGCCCGCGCCGTTGATGCGCACGACCACCGCATAGCCGTCGTCGCACATCACGGTCTCGCCGTTCAGGCCCAGGTACGTCATCCGGCTGACCGCGCCGTAGTCGTCGTACTCGTAAGCGATTGCCGCATAGCCGTCCTCATGGAGCACGCTCTGCCCGTTTGCATCGAGGAAGCTCTCCTTCACCTTGTTGCCGGTGCGCTCGTCGTAGGCGTAGGCGATGGCGGAGTAGCCCTCCTTCACCACCGCCGTTTGTCCATCCGCGCCCAGGAATGTATCCGTCAGCTTTTCGCCGGTGCGCTCGTCGTAGGCGGAAGCGATCGCCGCATAGCCCTTGTCCCTGAGCTCCACCAGCTGATCGTCCGCATCCAGGTATTCCGTCAGCGTTTTCCGGCGTCTGCCATCGTACGTCATGCGGATGGAGGCATAGCCGTCCTTGAGTTCAAAGGGCTGGCCGTCCCCGTCCAGGTAATTGATGCGGGTGTTCTGCCTGAACGCATCGTACGCGTAGGTGACGGTGGTGTAGCCGTCCTCCGTTTTGGCAGGCTCGCCCTTGCTGTCCACCTGCGTGCTGGAGACGACGTTGCCGTACACGTCGTATGTGTTGCGCACGCCCGCGTTGCCGCGGGAGATCTCCAGCACCTCGCCGTACACGTCGTAGTAGGTGCTGGAGAGCATGTTGCCGCGCTGGTCATAGGTGTAGCTGGCGGAGGCATAGCCGCCGCTGCCCAGTACCGCGTTGCCGTTCAGGTCGTAATACGCCTCGGAGAGCATCTTGCCCTGGAGGTTTTCATACGTCACGCGCACGGCGTAGCCATCCGCGGACATCACGGGGTTGCCGTCCATGTCGCAATAGGTCGCCGTCGTGGTCTTGCCCAGCACGTCACGCTCGTACTCGTACTGGATCTGCGCATAGCCGGCCGGCAGCGTCATGTGCTCGCCGTCCACATTACAGTACCACTCGCGGATCACGTTGCGCATCGCGTCGTATTCGCGCTCGGTGTAGGCCTCTCCGCCGCCGCTGACGATCATCGTGCCGTCCACGTCGTAGCTCTGCGTGCTCACCGCGTCGCCCAGCGCCGTGTTGGTGATCACCTTTCTGAATACGCCGTCGTTGTTGCGCACGGGATCGCCGTTCTCGTCGTAATACGCCTCGCCCGCGGAAAAGCCGTTCTCGTCGTAGCTGCGGCGCACCTCCTGATAGCCGTCGTTGCTCCTGACGCCGTTGTCCTCCGTGCCAAAGTACTGCTCGCTGATGACCTGGTTCTCCGCCGAGTAGTCCATGGTCTTGTAGCTGTAGCCGTTGGTGGTGATCATCGGATCGCCGTTCTCGTCGAGGTAGTTTTCCCGGATCACGTTTTCCAGATCGTCGTACTCGTAGCTGATCTGCGCGCAGCCCTCCTTGATGGCATAGACTGCGTTGCCCTTCGGATCCTTGAATTCCTTGAGCTTGAGAAAGCGCTTGTACTTCTTGGGCACCAGCTCATAGGTGTACTCGATGCGGCTGTAGCCGTTTGCGGCGATCACCTCGTCGCCGTTCTCGTCGTAGTAGATCTCCTTAGCGAGGTAGCTCTTGTTTTCGTAGATATACTCCACCGATGCGTAGCCCTTGTCCGGCATCATCATCAGCTTGCCGTCCGTGCCGTAATAGCGCTCGTAGCCCTGCTCGCCGTGCATGGTGTAGGCCGTCTTGTAGCGCCAGTAGCCCTCGGCGCAGGCGACGGGATCGCCGTTCATGTCGTAGTAGCGCGTCTCGATCATGCGGTCGTTGGCGTCGTAGTCGTACTCCACGCGCGCGTAGCCCTTGCTGCAGTTGACCCGCTGCTCTTTCGCGTCAAAGTATTCCTCGCTGATGGGCTGCGCGGCCGGACGATCGTCCGACTTGTCATAGGTCTTCACCATGCGCGCATAGCCCTCGCTCATGTCGATGAGCGCATCGCTCTCGTCGAAGTATGCGATCTCGGTGATGCGGTCAAGCTTGTCCATCTTGACCTCGTAACGCGCATAGCCCGCGCTCTCCACGTACACCGGGTGGCCCTCGGTATCGTAGTAGATCTCCTTGACCAGCTGCTTGCGCTTGTACTCGCGCTCCACATACGCCCAGCCCTCTTCGCACAGGGCGTAGTTGCCGTACTCGTCGAAGTATTCCACCTTGGTGGTGTAGCCTGTCTCCGTGTCGATGGTGTTCACCATCTGCGCCCAGTAGCCGCGCTGCCGGCAGAGCCTTCCCTCCGTGTCATAGTAGCTGATCGACTTGAGGTGCACGCCCTGATAGGTGCGCTTCTGCTCGGCGTAGCCGTTTTCACACATCACCAGGTTGCCGTCAAGGTCCTTGTAGCGCTCCTCCAGAAACCAGCCGTAGCCGGACCACTTGTACTCGATGGTCGCATAGCCGTAGGCTGTGTTCACATGGTTGCCGTCCACGTCGTGGAAGGTGGTGCGGATGCGCGCGGGCAGCCTGCTGTATTCGTGCTCGGCATAGCAGTAGAGCATGTCGTCCGCCATCACGGGGTTGCCGTCCCGGTCGACGAACGTCTCCTTGCTGTACAGGCCGTGCCGGTTCTTTTCGCGTTCCACTTCCAGACTGGTCGACGTTTCCGCCAGCGCAGGCGCCGCCGCGGCTGCCAGCGCCGCGCACAGCAGCACCGGCGCGCTCATGCCCGCCAGCCGCCGCAAAAAACAAGCCTTTGTCAGGTTCCGAAGATCCATCGATGTACACCTCAAAAAATGCGCAGGTTGCCCCCGTGTTTCTGTAACGATTCTGTTAAGAAAAAGCAATCCAATATTTTCTATGGTAATTCATCTTATTATATCACACAGAAAACCCCGATTCAACAAAAAAGCCCTTTCTGTCATGATATGACAAAAAGGGTTCACATTTACCGAATGAGGCGCGCGTACGCCCGGGCAATCAGCGGCCGCAGCGGAATGAGCTTCGTCCACACGCGCGCAAAGAACGTCCACCAGAAATCGCCCGGCCCAATGAGCTTTCCCTTGCGCCTGATGCGCGTGATGACCGCAAAGATCTGGTCGCGCCGCACGCCCCGCTCAATCTCGATCTGCGCGTCGCCGATGATATCGTACGCGTCGCCGCGCACGCGCAGGATGCGGTGCATGACGTACTGCCCGCTGTCCCGCTGGTAAAACACCATATCGCCCGCGCGCAGCGGACGGTCCGGCTTCTTGAAATAGATCGTGTCGCGCAGGTGAATGAGGAACGGGCTCATGCTGCTGCCCGAGACCAGCATGCTGACCTCGTGCCCCTCCTCCACCAGACCGCGCAGCACGCCGACGTACTCCGCCGTGTCCACCCACCGCGCGGCAACCTTCTGCTGCTCCATGATGCTGCTTCACTCCGTCCTTCTGAGTTCGGCTTCCAGGCACGCCACCGCCTCCTCGGAGATCGTGCAGCGCAGATGATAGACTGGCACCTGCGTGACCAGCTGCTCGATCAGGTCCATCGCGCGCTGCTGTGCGTCCCGGTTCCAGAAGTTGATGGTGATCTGGCTGTAAATCTGCGAGAACGCCGCAAACGGCGCGAGCCGCTCAATCGCGTTCTCCTTGCCTTGGCTGAGCATCACGATCGCGCGAATGGGCATGCTCTCGTCATGGCACACCTGCGAGGAGCCGCAGACCGGCCAGCCGTTCGCCGTCCACACGCCATCCGCAGAGCGCAGCAGCGCCTTGTCGCCGTTGACCACGCGCGTGCCGCGGTGCTTTTCCCACAGCGTTGCCTGCGTGGTCTTGCCCGTGCCGCTGGGCGCGGAGAAGAGAATCGCCTTCCCCTCGCGCTGCATGTAGGCGCAGTGCAGCACCAGCGCGTCCCTGTCCATCATGTGCCGCTCCATGGCGAACAGCGCCAGGAACATGGGATCCACCCACATCGCGCCGGCCGCCGCGCCGGCCAGGAGGATCGTCGCGCTGCGCGCGTCCTCCTCGCGGTAGCAGGCGTAGAACCCGGGCGTACCCGTCACGCCGATGTAGCGCATCTCCAGCCCGTCCTGCTCAAACACCGCCAGATCGGGCCGCTGGGCAATCAGCCTGCCGCGCGGCTGCGGAAAGCTGTCCGTCAGTTCCAGCGTATAGGTATAGGAAGGCTCGGCCCCGTCCCGGGCGAACAGCATGAAGTTCTCCGGCGGCGCAACGCTGTCCGGATACATCAGCCGGAAGCAGAAATCCCCGATCACAAACGTTCCGTTCACGGCGCGCCTCCCTTATTTCTGTGCATGATGGGATTAGCGTATCACGTTTCGCCTCCGCCGTCAAGCGCCATCCTTACGCTTTCCCGTCCAGCATCTGCGCCGCGCCCGGCAGCATGGCGATGCTGCGCCGCAGCACGCCGTGCATCAGCGCGATGGCCACGCCGTAGTTGACCACGGGCACACCGGCCTGCTTCGCGCGCCCCACGCGCAGCTTCATCACCTGCTCGGTGAGCATGCAGCCGCCGCAGTGCACGACCAGCGCGTACGGGCTCAGGTCCTCCGGGAACTCATTGCCGGAACAGAATTCAAACACCGGCTTTTTCTTCGTGTACCCCTCGATCCAGCGCGGGAGCTTCACGGTGCCGATGTCGTTGCACTGGCGGTGATGCGTGCAGCCCTCGGCGATGAGCACCCGCTCGCCGTCCCGAAGCCGGGCAAGCGCCGCCGCGCCGCGCAGCTGCGTCTCCAGCCCGCCCTTATAGCGGGCCATGAGGATGGAGAACGACGTGAGCGGGATGTCCTCCGGCACATCCGCACTCACCCTGCCGAACGCCTGCGAATCCGTGATGACCAGCTTCGGCTTCACCGCCAGCATGGAGAGCGTCGCCTTGACCTCCGTGTCCTGGCAGACAACAGCCGTCATGTGGTGATCGAGCAGCTCACGCAGCGTCTGCTGCTGGGGCAGGATCAGCCTGCCCTTGGGCGCAGCCTCGTCCACCGGCACGACCAGCAGCGCCACGTCGCCGGGCGACAGCAGGTCCGCGACGATGAGCCGCTCCTTCTGCATGGAGCCTGTGAGGCGGCCGAGCCTCTCCTTGAGCTCGTGCACGCCCTCGCCCGTCACCGCGCTGACGTACAGCTCGTTTTCGGAAAGCGGCGCCCGCACGCTCAGCCGGTCGCACTTGCTGTGGCAGACGATGTGCGGCAGCTTCCTCGCCTGAACGAGCGCCAGCAGCTCGCGGTCCTCGCCGCGCATGCCCGTTTCGCCGTCCACGACGAGCACAGCGATGTCAACTGTCTCGAGCGTCTGCCGGGCGCGCGCGGCGCGCATGGCGCCCAGCTGTCCCTCGTCGTCCAGGCCCGGCGTGTCGATGATGACCACCGGCCCCAGCGGCAGCAGCTCCATCGCCTTCTTGACCGGGTCGGTCGTCGTGCCCTTCACGTCGGAGACGAGCGAAAGCGCCTGCCCGGTCACCGCGTTGACGAGGCTCGATTTGCCTGCGTTGCGCATGCCGAAGAAGCCGATGTGCAGGCGCTCGGAGGATGGTACGTTGGTCAGGCTCATGCGAATCCCTCCTCAGAATCTGAAATCGCGCCGGTTGGAGCTACGGATCGCCTCGATGTTCTCCCTGGCGATCATGCGCACCTTGTCCTTGGGGATGCGCGCCAGCTCCCGCTCGATCATCTCAAAGCCGACGCGCTTCGTCTCCTCGCTGGCGTAGTCGGTCAAAAACTCGGTCAGCGTCATCAGCGCGTTGGGGTGGCAGCAGTTGAGAATCTGGCCGCTCTTGCACAGGCTCATGAACCGGTCACCCGTGCGTCCTTCGCGGTAGCACGCCGTGCAGAAGGACGGGATGTGTCCGTTTTCCATCAGCCAGCGCACCACCTCATCGAGCGACCGCTGGTCGGACACGTCGAACTGCTCCGTGTCGTGCGGGCGTTCCGTTTCCGTGTAGCCGCCCACGCTCGTGCGGGACGCGCCGCTGACCTGGGACACGCCGAGGTTGAGCAGCCGGCCGCGCACCGCCTCGCTCTCGCGGGTGGAGACGATGATGCCGGTATACGGCACCGCCAGGCGGATGCAGGCGGTGATCTTTTCAAAGATCTCGTCGGAGATGCCGTTGTCAAACTGGTCCGGATCGATGTCCGACGCGCGCTTGAGCCGCGGCACGCTGATGGTGTGCGGGCCCACGCCGTGCACGGCCTCCAGGTGCTCCGCGTGCATGATGAGCCCGGCGAACTCGTACTTGTACAGCTCCAGGCCGAACAGCACGCCCAGACCCACGTCGTCGATGCCGCCCTCCATCGCGCGGTCCATCGCCTCAGTGTGGTAGTCGTAGTCGTGCTTGGGGCCGGTGGGATGCAGCTGCAGATAGCTCTCCTTGTGATACGTCTCCTGGAAGAGGATGTAGGTGCCGATGCCCGCGTCCTTGAGCCTGCGGTAGTTTTCCACCGTCGTCGCGGCGATGTTCACGTTCACGCGGCGGATGGCGCCGTTCTTGTGGTTGACGGCGTAAATCGTTTTGATGCACTCGAGGATGTACTCGATGGGGTTGTTCTTCGGGTCCTCTCCCGCCTCGATCGCCAGGCGCTTGTGGCCCATGTCCTGCAGCGCGATGACCTCCTGCCTGACCTCCTCCTGCGTCAGCTTGCGGCGCGGGATGGCCTTGTTCTTCATGTGATACGGACAGTACACGCAGCCGTTCACGCAGTAGTTTGACAGGTACAGCGGAGCGAAGATGACGATGCGGTTGCCGTAGAACGC
>SFFH01000012.1 GCA_004557905.1 Clostridiales bacterium
GAACCTCTCTGTGGTGGTTGGTTTGTTGGTCCTTATCATCTTACCACATGGGTTCTCTTTTTCTATTCTTTTGTGTTACCTATGTATTGTACCTCAACACGATTCGGAATGTATGAGGTATTGAGTTAACCCAAAAGGAACGTTCCAGCACAGAACGTTCCTTTTTTGATATCCGTTTTTACGCGTTCTCCTCGAAATCGCCGGTGTAGAGCTGATAGTACTTGCCGTGCTGCGCGATGAGCTCGTCGTGCGTGCCGCGCTCGATGATGCGGCCCTGCTCGAGCACCATGATGCAGTCGCTGTTCTTGACGGTGGAGAGCCTGTGCGCGATGACGAACGTCGTGCGCCCCTTCATCAGGCTGTCCATGCCCGCCTGCACCAGCGCCTCCGTGCGGGTATCGATGGAGGACGTCGCTTCGTCGAGGATCAGCACCGGCGGGTCGGCGACCGCCGCGCGGGCGATGGCCAGCAGCTGGCGCTGGCCCTGGGAGAGGTTCGCGCCGTCGCCGGTGAGCATGGTATTGTAGCCCTCCGGCAGGCGGGAGATGAAGCCGTGCGCGTTGGCCAGCTTGGCCGCGGCGATGCACTCCTCGTCCGTCGCGTCCAGGCGGCCGTAGCGGATGTTCTCCATGACCGTGCCGGTGAACAGGTGCGTGTCCTGCAGCACGATGCCCAGCGACCTTCGCAGGTCGTCCTTTTTGATCTTGGTGATGTTGATGCCGTCGTAGCGGATCTTGCCGTCCTGAATGTCGTAGAAGCGGTTGATCAGGTTGGTGATGGTCGTCTTGCCCGCACCGGTGGAGCCGACAAACGCGATCTTCTGGCCCGGCGTGGCGTAGAGCTTCACGTCGTGCAGCACCATCTTGTCGTCCGTATAGCCAAAGTCCACGCCGTCCATGACGATGTCGCCCTTGAGCTCGACATAGTCCGTTTCACCCGTCGCCTGATGCGTGTGCTTCCACGCCCACAATCCCGTGCGCTCGCTGCACTCGGTGAGCGTGCCGTCCTCGCTGCGCCTGGCGTTGACCAGGGTGACGTAGCCGTCGTCGACCTCCGGCTCCTCGTCCAGCAGCTCGAACACGCGCTCCGCGCCAGCCAGCGCCATGACGACGGAGTTCGCCTGCTGGGACACCTGGTTGATCGGCTGGTTGAAGCTCTTGTTGAGCGTGAGGAAGGAGACCAGCGTGCCGATGGTCAGGCCCAGATAGCCGCCCGTCGCCAGCAGGCCGCCGGCGATGGCGCACAGCACGTAGCTCAGGTTGCCGATGGCGATGTTCACCGGCATGATGGTCATGGAGATGCGCTGGGCGCTGTAGGCGCTTGAGCGCAGGCTCTCGTTGAGTGCGCTGAATTCCTCAATCGCCTTGTCCTCGTGGCAGAAGACCTTGACGACCTTCTGGCCGTCCATCATCTCCTCGATGTAGCCGTTCACCCTGCCCAGATCCTGCTGCTGCTTCACGAAGAAGCCGCCGGACTGCTTCATGCGGCCCATGGAGATGCGCAGCATCAGCGCCACCATCGTCAGCGTGATCAGCGTGAGCGGCACGTTCAGGAAGATCATGGAGACCAGCACGCTGACGATCGTCACCACGCTGGAGATCAGCTGCGTCAGCGACTGGGAAATCATCTGGCGCAGGGTGTCGATGTCGTTGGTGTATACGCTCATGATATCGCCGTGGGCGTGCGTGTCAAAGTACTTGACCGGCAGGCGCTCCATCTTCTCATAGAGCTTGAGGCGCAGGTTCTTGAGCGTGCCCTGCGTGACGAAGATCATCAGGTAGTTCTGCAGCCAGGCCGCCAGCGCGCCCAGCGCGTACATCGCCGCCACGCCGGCGATCGCTTTGGCCAGCGGGCCAAAGTCGGGGCTTTCCTGGCCGGTCATCGGCAGGATATAGTCGTCAATCAGCGTCTGCGTAAACAGCGTGCCGCGCACGGTGGCCAGCGTGCTGACCACGATGCACACGAGCACCAGCAGGTAGTGGAACTTGTAGCGGCGCATGACCTCGGACAGGATGCGCTTCATCGTCTTGCCGGGGTTCTTCGCGCCGGGTCCCTTGCCCATCGGGCCGCGGGGGCCATGCGGACCATGTCCCTTCATCATGCGCGCGCACCTCCCTTCGCCTGGCGGCTGTCGCGCTTGGCCGCCTCGTCAAAGTCGCCGCTGCCGGCGCCCGCCTGACTGTTATAGACCTCCTGATAGATCGGGCAGGTCGCAAGCAGGTTTTCGGGCGTGTCGAATGCCGCAACGCGGCCCTCGTCCATCACCAGCACGCGGTCGGCGTCCTCCACGGACGCGATGCGCTGGGCGATGATGAGCTTGGTCGTGCCGGGGATGTGCGTACGCAGGGCCGCGCGGATCTTCGCGTCCGTCGCGGTGTCCACGGCGCTGGTGGAGTCGTCCAGGATGAGCACCTTGGGCTTCCCCAGCAGTGCGCGGGCGATGCACAGGCGCTGCTTCTGGCCGCCGGAGACGTTCGCGCCGCCGCGCTCAATACGGGTGTTGTAGCCGTCCGGGAAGCTCTCGATGAATTCATCCGCGCACGCCAGGCGGCAGGCCTCGCGGCATTCCTCCTCGGTGGCGCTTTCATCGCCCCAGCGCAGGTTGTCAAGGATCGTACCCGAGAAGAGCACGTTCTTCTGCAGCACGACAGAGACCTCGCTGCGCAGGGTCTCCAGGTCATAGCGGCGCACGTCCACGCCGCCGACCTTCACGCAGCCGCTGTCCACGTCGTACAGGCGGGAGATGAGGTTGACGAGGCTGGATTTGCTGGAGCCCGTGCCGCCGATGATGCCGATGGTCTCGCCGGAGCGGATGTGCAGGCTGACGTCCGAGAGCACCGGCGTGCCGCCGCCCTGCGCGCTCTTGCGGTAGGAGAAGGCCACATTCTCAAAGTCGATGGAGCCGTCCGCGACCTGCTTCACGGCATCCGCCGGGGAGACGATGTCCGCCTGCTCGCAGAGCACCTCCTCGATGCGCTGCGCCGCGGCGACGGACTGGCTGAGCATGACGAAGATCATGGAGATCATCATCAGGCTCATGAGGATGTTCATGATATAGGAAAGCAGGCTGGTGAGCTGGCCGGTGGTCAGGCCCGTGCCGCCCACGATCATCTTCGCGCCGAACCAGCTGATGAGCAGGATGCACGCATACACGCAGCCCATCACGACCGGCATGTTCAGGGAGATGATCTTCTCCGCGGAGACGGAGTTTTTGTACAGGTCCTCCGCCGCGCGCTTGAACTTGCTGTTCTCGTAATCCTCGCGTACAAAGGCCTTCACCACGCGGATGGCGCCGACGTTCTCCTTGATCGTGCCGTTGACCACATCGTACTTGCGGAACATCTGCTTGAAGTAGCGCATGGACATGGGAATCAGGATGAACAGCGCCACGCCCAGCACCAGCATCACGCACAGGAAGACCATGGAGAGCCTGGCGTTGATGGACAGCGCCATCATCAGCGCGACGATAAGCGTCACCGGCGCGCGCGTGCACACCATCAGGATCATCTGGAAGGCGTTCTGCACGTTGGTCACATCCGTGGTCAGGCGCGTGACCAGGCCGGCGGTGGAGAATTTGTCGATGTTGGAAAAGGAAAAGCGCTGGATGTTTTCAAACATTGCCTGGCGCAAATTGCAGGCGAAGCCCGTGCTCGCCCGCGCGCTGAACTGGTTGGCCTTCACGCCAAAGCCCATGGCCAGCAGCGCCATGGCGGCCATCAGCAGGCCGATTTTTACGACGTGCGCCATGTTGCCCGCGGCGATGCCGTCGTCGATGATCGACGCGGTCATGTACGGGATCAGAATCTCCAGGATCACGCAGCCGATGGTGCACAGCGGGGAGAGCAGCGCGTCGCGCCTGTACTGCCCGATGTGCCCGGCCAGGCGTTTTCCTGTGGCCAGTTTATCATTCATGTCGGGAAATTCCTCCTTGTTCTTCATCCTGCTCGTCGTCCAGGGTGATCGGGGGCGGCGGCGGGAGAATGTCGTAGACGCGCTTCATCAGGCGCACAAACTCCCTCGCGTCGTGTTCGCCGATCTGCTCGAACGTGTAGCTGATGGCATGGATCAGGTTCTGCTTCTTTCTGCGGCCCAGCGAAAGGCCCCGCTCCGTCGGCGTCACCAGCACGCGGCGCTTGTCCCTTTCGTCCACACTGCGCACGATCAGCCCCTTTTTTTCAAGAGCGCCCAGCACGGCGGCAATGCGGGAGGTCGTCATCTGCAGAAGGCGGCTGATCTCTCCGGCAGTCAGCGCCCGCTCCTCCTCTGAAAGCAGGCGCAGCACGGCCAGCTCGCCGCGCATGGCCGCGCTCATGTCCTCGTGCGGCGGTCCCTTCTTCTTCCTGTCGAGCGCTTCCATGAGCTCCTCGGCCAGGCTTACATAGATATCCAAGGTATGCCTCCTTCAATGCTTTTCTAACACTGTGAGTGAATTATAGTCCGATGGGCATCTCCTGTCAACGGCGTTCACCAAATGTTCACAATCGGTCAAAGCTCCGTTCATAAGCGAGTTGACAGGTACGGGGCTTCGTGCTATGATAGGCGAAGATTTGATA
Organism: Clostridiales bacterium; assembly: GCA_004557905.1. Classification (GTDB taxonomy): domain Bacteria; phylum Bacillota; class Clostridia; order Christensenellales; family Aristaeellaceae; genus Ventricola. The sequence goes on from SFFH01000012.1 coordinate 4,554, forward strand.
GCGGGGTGAAGGCTGCACATGCGCATCTGATTTCGTCTTTGGTGAAACACGGCCTCCGGCTGCGAAGGCAGGCGGCTTGCTTTGCTGTGCCACGGGATGAAATCGCGCATCGTCTGTCTGCCTGTCTGTCCGCGGGGAGAGTGTTTGCGTTCCGTCTCCGGCAGCAGCCGGAGGCGGACTTTTTTTGACAAGGAGCAACCCATGCTGACCGTACAAAACCTCACGCTCACCCACAAAAAGGACCTGGTGAGCCTCATCGAAGACCTCTCCTTTGCCGTCCATCCCGGCGAGCGCCTGGCGCTCATCGGCGAGGAGGGCAACGGAAAATCCTCGCTGCTGCGCGCCATTCTCGGCGATCCCGCCCTTGACGCGTATCTCGATGTGCGCGGCAGGATCGTCAACACCTTCCGCACCGGCTATCTGCCCCAGGAGCTGCCCGAGGGGGCGCGGAGCCTGAGCGCATACGAATTCTTCTGCGAAAGCGACCGCTTCTACGACCAGACGCCCCGGCAGCTGGGCGAGCTGGCCGCGCGCCTGCACCTGAACGCGGATGTGTTCTACAGCGAGCAGCGCATGGCCTCCTTCTCCGGCGGCGAGCGCGTCAAGCTCCAGCTGGCGTATCTGCTCATGGACGAGCCGGAGCTGCTGCTGCTGGACGAGCCGAGCAACGACCTGGACGGCGAGACCGTGCGCTGGCTCACGGACTTCCTGTGCGCCTGCGGTCTGGCGGTGCTGTTCGTCTCCCACGATGAGGCGCTGCTCAAGCAGGCGGCCACGGGCGTGGTGCTCATCGAGCGGCTGCGCCGGCGGCAGGTGCCGCGCGTCAGCGTATGCCATCAGGGCTATGAGGAATTCGTACAGGCCCGCGCGGACCTGTTTGCCCACCAGGCGCAGGTAGCCCGCAAGGAGCGCGAGGAGCTGGACAGGAGGATGCAGCGATACGAACAGATCCGCGCCCGCGTGGAGCACGAGCAAAACGCCGTCTCCCGCCGGGACCCCGGCACGGCGCGCCTGCTCAAGAAGAAGATGCACACCGTGCTGTCCATGGGCCGGCGCTTTGAGCGCGAGGCACAGGAGATGACCGCCATGCCCGAGAGCGAGGAGGCGATCTTCGCCAGGCTGACCTGCGTGCCGCTGCCGCCGGGCAAGGTGGTGCTCGATTTGCACCTTGAATCGCTGTGCGTCGGGGACAGAACGCTCGCCAGAGATATCCACATGTGCGTGCGCGCTGTGGAAAAGGTGTGCATCACAGGGCAGAACGGCGTGGGCAAATCCACACTGCTGCGCCATATCCGCGATCAGCTTGCCGCGCGGGAGGATCTGACTGTCTTTTACATGCCGCAGGACCCGGGCGATCTGCTGGACATGGAGAAAACGCCGCTTGAGATGCTGCAAAGGACGGGCGACAGGGAGGAGCAGGTCAGAAGCGCCGTCGCGCTGGGGTCCATGAAGTTCACCGGCGAGGAAATGAACCACCCCTGCCGCGGCCTCTCCGGCGGGCAGAAGGCGAAGCTCATGTTCCTGATGATGGCATTTTCCGGCGCGAACGTGCTGCTGCTGGACGAGCCGACCCGCAACCTCTCGCCGCTCTCCGGCCCGGTGGTACGCGAGCTGTTTGCGGCGTATCCCGGCTGCATCATCGCCGTCTCGCACGACGCGCGTTTCATGGAGCAGGTGTGCACGCGGGAGGAGCGGCTGACGGAAAATGGATTCTCCATAAGCAGAAATTGACGAATAACGTCGGTTTGTGGTGAATACAGCCTGTTTTTTACCTGAATTGTCCGGATAAATGGTGCGCTCGTGGGGTAAACAAGGAGGAAAAGATTGACAAGTGGAAAAAAATGGATAAAATGGAAGTGATGGATGAACCGTACAGAACACACGCATACATGATGATGGGATCAGGAAAGGAGCGTTTGCAGCCCTATGAAGGACATTGCAGTGGAATACCTGGGAGGCAGCGGCTTTCTGGTGACGATCGGCGAAACCGGATTTCTCTTTGACGCGAGCGAGCACGGCGCGGACAGGCGCATTCTGCCCGAAAGGGAAGCGCTGGCCGCGTACCGCAAGCTCTATGTGTTCGTCAGCCATCGCCATGACGACCATTTTTCCGAATCGATTTACGGCCTGTGCGGCGAGGACGCCGTGTACATCGTGGGCTTTGACGTGCCGCAGCCGCATCGTGGCGTGCGCATGAAGCCGGGCGAAACGCAGGGCTTTGGCAGCGTGGAGGTCACGGCGTACGGCTCCACGGACGAGGGCGTATCCTTCCTGGTCACCTATGCCGGCATTCGCATCTTCCACGCGGGCGACCTCAACCTCTGGCACTGGCGGGACGAATCCTCCATCACCGAGATCGAGGCGGCGGAGAAGGCGTTCTACGCCTGCGTGGAGCCGATCCCGAAGGAGACCATCGACCTGGCGTTCTTCCCGGTCGACCCGCGCCAGGGCAGCATGTACGACGCGGGCGCGGGGTACTTCGTCATGACCGTCAAGCCGCGCATCCTGATTCCGATGCACTTCCAGGGCCGAGGGGACGTGGCGATGCGCTTTGCGCTCACGGGCGAGACCAACCACACCAAGATCGTCGCGCTTGAGGAGCCGGGCGATTCCATCGACCTGTCCATCCCGGATACGGACGAGACCGCGCCGGACAGGAAGCTCAAGGCGCTGCTGGCGGACGAGCGCTTCGGACAGGAGGATGCGGATGAAGCGGATTCTTGATTGTCACGCGTCGGACTTTGCGGCCATGTCCGGCAGGGAGCTGCTCGCGGCCATCGCGGGGAGCGAGGGCCGCACCATCGCGTGCGAGACCATCGGCGCGCTCATGCCGATGCTGGGCGATATCACCAACGCAGAGTTCGCCGCCGCCATGGGCGCGGACATCCTGCTGCTCAATCTCTTTGACGTGCAGCACCCCGTCATCCGCGCGCTGCCCGAGTGCGCGCCGGAGGACACGGTGCGAAAGCTCAAGGCGCTGACCGGCCGGCCGGTGGGCATCAACCTGGAGCCCATCGACGAGGAGATCGCCGGGCAGCGCGAGGGCATGTGGGCGATGACGGACGGGCGCGTCGCGACGCTTGAAAACGCCAGGCGCGCCAGCGACATGGGCGTTGACATGATCCTGCTGACCGGCAACCCCGGCATGGGCGTGAAGAACGCGGCCATCGAGCGCACGCTCAGGCTGTACAGGCGCGAGCTGGGCGAGCGAATCATCCTCGCCGCGGGCAAGATGCACGCCGCAGGCGTGCTGGGCGAGGGCGCGCAGAACATCATCACCCGCGAGGACGTGCGCGCCTTTGTCGAGGCCGGCGCGGACATCATCCTCCTGCCGGCCCCGGGCACGGTGCCGGGCATCACGATGGAGGCCGTCCGGGAGCTGGTAAGCTATGCGCACAGCCTCGGCGCGCTGACGATCACGGCCATCGGCACCTCGCAGGAGGGCGCGGACACGGCGACCATCCGACAGATCGCGCTCATGTGCAAGATGACCGGAACGGATATCCATCACCTGGGCGACGCGGGCTACGGCGGCATGGCGCTGCCGGAGAACATCATGGCCTATTCCGTCGCCGTGCGCGGCATCCGGCACACCTATCACCGCATGGCGGATTCGATCAACCGGTGATTTCAGCAGCCCCAACGCATTCCATAAGACAATGCCCGGCAGGACTTTGATCCTGCCGGGCATTTGTGATTCAATTTCGATTCTGTGAAGCATATCCGTCATATTCCCTTCATATATTATGGCAGAGCAAGGAGGGATTGACATGAAACACAACAGGAAGATGCTTCTGAACATGATGAGCCTGCTGCTTCTTGCCGCGCTCTGTCTGTCCGTCAGCCAGAAGGGCGCCGCGGCAGAGACGCTGACCTGCGTCGTGAAAAACGGTCAGTACGTCAACGTTCGCAATCAAGCCTCGCAGACAGCCGCGACGTGGGGCATCCTGCACACGGGGGACACGATCGACGCCAACCCCAGCGAAATCGTCAACGGCTATTTCAAGACGACGTACAAGGACCGCGTCGCATATGTGTCCGTCAAATACTTTGAAATCGCCGTGGGGGAGAGCTATTATGTGGACGCCAACGGCCGCGTGCGGCTGCGCAAATCGCCGGGCGGCAGCGCCGCGGGCTTTATCCAGCCGGGCGAGCGCGTGCACGTCATGGCCTGGCGCTACGCAAACGACGGCAGCAAGTGGGCCAAGTGCGCCGGCGGCCAGTATATCGCCGCCGAATACCTCAGCCTTGCCGATTGATCACAGGTCCACGCCCAGCAGCTGCTTGGCCAGCACGCCGACGACAAACGAGATGACGGCGACGCTGATGGAGATGCCCGCCATCTCCAGGAACCTGGACTTGAATTCCCTGCCCTGCGCGACGGAGGTATAATAGGTAAAGCCCGCGATGATGAGGATCACCGTCAGCAGCATGCACACCAGCGCCGCGATGTACTGCGTGGTGCCCAGGAGCAGATAGGGCAGGATGAGCAGCACGACGGTGATGAGATAGGCGATGCCGGTGTAGGTGCAGGACTTGAGCGCGTCGGTGCGGCCCTCGCTGCGCGCGGAAAGGAACTCGCTGGACGCCATGGAGAACGTCGCCGAGATGCCGATGATGAGGCCGGACAGCGCGATGAGCTTCGTGTTCTGCATCGCGAAGGTGAAGCCCGCCAGCGAGCCGGTCAGCTCGACCAGCGCGTCGTTGAGGCCCAGCACCATGGAGCCCACATACTGCAGGCGCTCCTCGTCGAGCATGCCCAACAGGGCCTGCTCGTGCTCCTCCTCCTGCTGCCGGATGGCTACGCTCTCCTCGACCTCGCCGGCCAGCGCCTCATACTTGTCCTGCGCGTTCTCCTCGCCGTTTTCCATCAGCTTGACGGCAAAGGTGAAGCCCAGCACGCGCGCAAGCAGCGTGAACCAGAGGACCTTGCCCTTCTGCGGCTTCATTTCCTCGCCGGTGTACTTCTTCCAGATTTCGTAGTGCGCCTTTTCCTCGCGGGAGAGGCGCAGCAGCACCTGCTTGTTTTCCTCGCCCTTGGCAAACCGGGCGATCCTCTCATAGATCACACTTTCCGTCAGCTCGCCTTGCTGCATCGTGCGGATGATGTCCAGCGAGGCCTTTGAAATCTTCTTTTCCATATGTAATTTCCTCCGTTTCATCAGACGGTATTCTGATTGAATACGCAGGACTATTATATTTCCAAACCATGGAAAAGACAATGGAAAAGTGCGTTTTCTCCGCGCTTTATTCGGGGAGCCGGTTGTCCACGATAAGCATATTGAGCTTCTGCCAGCGGCGAAGCTCTTTTTTTGTGATCATCAGGCTGCTGATGAATTCCTCCGTCGGCTCCCTGGGCGTGAGCGTCACCAGGCACCGGAACGCGCAGGGCATCAGGTCCGCGCTGGAGATGCCGCACAGCAGGCCTCCGGTCATGTCCCGGCGCTCCAGGGGATTGAAGATGTAGAGCAGGTCCTCCTCCAGCGTGTTGTACTGGTTGACGAAGGAAAAGCGGATGAGCATATCGGAATAGACGACCTTGCCGGAGTAGCAGATCTCGCTGCTGCAGCCCGCGGGCGTCACGGCGCTGATGGACAGCGACGCCCGGTAATCGCCGCCCTTGCCCTCGTCCTTGTGCACATGGATGACGCCGGTCTTGAGCCGCTGATAGCGCCCGTCATAGAAATAGAAGTACAGCCTGTCCGCCTGAAAGAACGGGCTCTGTCCCGCCGATCCGGCGATGGGACGCGGCGGCGCCTCCTCCTGCCCGCCGTCGCCCAGCAGCTGCGCCGGCGGCACATGCAGCGCCCGGCCGATTTCGTACAGCGTCTGCACGTCCAGCGTGATCTCGCCGTTTTCATACTTGCTCACGCTCGCGCGGCTCTTGTGAATGGCCTGCGCCAGCTGCGCCAGCGTCATGCCCCGGGCCTTTCTCGCTTCCCTGATGCTCGCGCCCACGCGCGCCGTGATGCTCTCCATACTGCCTCCGGGTTTCGTCAGAATATCGTTTTTCCCTGTTTTGGGGCAGTTTGAGAAAACAGAATCCCCAAAACAGACGGTTTTCCTCCATCATTCTATAATAGAGAAACTTTTTGCGTCAAGAGTTTCTTTTCAAGAAACCGCCTTGATTTGATATGCAGACGACGGACTGATAGAATATTGAGGTCTGCGCGTCATAATCCGGCGCGAAAGCGGGCAATTCTCAATGAAATGAGGTTTTTTGCAATGGAGCAGAAAAAGAGCGGCGGCTTCAGCGGCTCGATCGGCTTTGTGCTCGCGGCGGCGGGCAGCGCCGTCGGCGTGGGCAACATCTGGCGGTTCCCCTATCTGGCGGCCAAGGACGGCGGCGGATTGTTTCTGCTGATCTATCTGGCACTGGTGCTGACCTTCGGCTTCACCCTGCTGACCACGGATATCGCGCTGGGCAGGCGCACACAGCAGGGCGCGCTCCGGGCATTTTCCTCCATTCGGCCGGCCTGGGGCTTTCTGGGCAAGCTGACGTTCCTCGTGCCCGCGCTGATCATGACGTATTACACGGTCATCGGCGGCTGGGTGAGCAAGTACATGGTGGACTTCATCGTTGGGAGCGGCACAGCCGCCGCGCAGGACGGCTACTTCACCACCTTCATCACCTCGAGCGTCTCGCCCATCGTGTTCACGCTGCTGTTTCTGTGCGTGACGGCGCTGGTCGTCTTCGGCGGCGTGGAAAAGGGCGTGGAGCGCTTTGCCAGGCTCGTCATGCCGGGGCTGCTGGTGATGATCGTGGGCATCGCGCTCTTCTCGCTCACGCTCTCGCACACCGATGAAAGCGGCGTGACCCGCACGGGCCTTGAGGGCCTGGCGGTGTATGTCATCCCCAGCTTCGAGGGCCTCACCTTCTCCCGCTTCCTTCAGATCCTTCTGGATGCGATGAGCCAGCTGTTCTTCTCGCTGAGCGTGTCCATGGGCATCATGATCACTTACGGCTCCTACGTCAAACGGGACGTGAACCTCAACCGGGCCGTCAGCCAGATCGAGCTGTTTGACACCGGCGTGGCCTTCCTCGCCGGCATGATGATTATCCCCGCGGTCTTCGTCTTCTCCGGCACGGAGGGCATGGCCTCCGGTCCGAGCCTCATGTTCATCTCCCTGCCCAAGGTCTTTGCCGCCATGGGCGGCGCGGGCCGCATCGTGGGTATCGTGTTCTTCGTCATGGTCGCCTTCGCCGCGCTGACCTCCTGTGTGTCCATCATGGAGACGCTCGTGGCCAACTGCATGGAGATCTTCTCCTGCTCCCGCCGCCGGGTGAGCCTGATCATCGGCGTGCTCTCCGCCGTCGCCGCGGCGGTCATCTGCCTGGGCTACAACGCGCTGTACTTTGAGCTGAAGCTGCCCAACGGCGCCGTCGGCCAGCTGCTGGACGTGATGGACTACATCTCCAACTCCTTCCTGATGCCGGCGATCTCCCTGCTGACGTGCGTGTTCGTCGGCTGGGTGGTGGGGCCGCAGCTTATCATCGAGGAGATGGAGCGCACCGGCGACCGCTTCACCCGTAAGAAGCTGTATCGCTTCATGATCCGCTACGCCGCGCCCATCATCATGGCCGTGCTGTTCCTGCAGTCCACCGGCCTGCTCTCGATCTTCTTCCACTAATGCTTTCAGCCGCGCGAAGCGAAGAAGGGAGTCTGAGGGACAATGTCCCTCAGGCAGGTTTTAGGGCGGCAGCCCTAACGTCCCCTCCAATCTGAAAAAACGTAGTCTCAGAGCAGGCTGCAAAGCAGCCTACGATTGAGACGGGTTCAGAGCGCAAAACGCCCTCCCGACGCTGATTCTCATTCATCGCCGGGAGGGCTTCTCTATTCCGCAATCGCCGTCTCGTAGCACTTTTCCACCCTGGCGGCAAAGGCCTCGGTGCCAAACGGCTCGGCATACTTTGCGGCATGCGCGGCGATCTCCCGGCCCTCGTCCGAGAACGCGCGCAGCAGGCCGGAAAGCAGCGCCTCGTCGTCATCCCCGGTGAGGATGCCGGAGACGCCGTCCTGAATCACGCCGCTCAGGCAGGGATCGTTCACCGCGCACACGCACAGGCCCTGGTCGATCTTCTCCCACGGCTTGGGGCCGGTGAACGTGACATGCTCCGCCACGCCCAGCTCGTCCGCCATCTTCGCCAGATGCTCGCGCATCGGGCCTTCGCCCACGATCACAAAGCGCACGTCCGGATGGCTGACAAGCAGCTTCGGGAACACGCGCATCACCTGCTCCAGGTTCTTCTCCCTGGAAATGCGGCCGATGTTCAGCAGCACGCGCTCGCCCGGCTGCACGCCGCATTCGTTCCGCCTGGCGGTGCGCTCCGGCGCGTCGTGGCGCTCGGGCGCAAAGCGCGCGATGTCCATGCCGCTGGGGATGATGTCCATCGGGGTGCGCACGCCGTAATCGTAGAGCAGGCCAAGGGTCTTGCCCGTCGGCGCGATGATGCGGTCAAAGCGGTTGCACCACCACTCGGAATACTTGCGCGCGACCTTACGCGCCGCCTCGTCCGCCACGCCATGGGTCACATAGTAGGTGTACTCCTCCCAGATGGTGTGATAGGTGTGGATGAGCACGCTGTCATTCGCCCGGGCGACGAGGCGGCCAAAGTGGCCCATCACAAACTCGCTGTTGGTGTGCACGACGTCAAAGTCGAGCCGGGTCGCCTCCCAGTTGGTCAGAGGCCCGGGGAACGCGACATTGCGGTCCTTGAGCACGAGCAGCGGCGCGGAGGCGATGTAGTGGACGGTGTCCTGCTGGTAATTCTCCCAGCCGCGGCACTTGGGCGCAAACACATGCACCTCGTGCCCGCGGCGGGTCAGCTCGCGGTGAAGCGTGAGGACGGACGTCGCCACGCCGTTGATTTCGGGATAGAACGTATCGGAAAACAGGCCGATCTTCATGCTGAACTTCTCCTTCTTTGGAATCCGGCTTGCCGTAATCGCTTGCCTGACGGCGGCGCGCAGGAAAAAACTGCCGCCTTTGGCATTTATAGTGTAACACATCCTGCCGGTTTGGAAAAGCAAAAACTATTGATCCTGCATTTTTGGGCTGAATCGCAATCGGTCATGCGTTTTCGCTTGCAAATTCCCCGGAATTATGATAGGATTTGTATGAAAAAACAGGGGAGAATGCATCTTCCCTTTTTGAAAGCGAGGGGTTTTCTTGGCGGTTATCAAAGAAGTCACGTCTGTGGCGTCAATTCTGATGCCGATCGGCGAAAACTGGACGGTTTCCCGCTGCCGGTACCGCTCCGAGGATGGGGCGGACGGACGTCTTTGCATCGCCACGGGCATTCACGGCGACGAGCGGATGGGCCAGCTGATCGTCTACGACGTGGCGCAGCGCATTCAGAGGGAGCCGCAGCACCTGCACGGCATCGTGGATATCTATCCGATGCTCAACCCGCTGGGCCTGGACCTCTGTGAGCGCACGGTGCCCTCCGGCAACCGGCTGGACATGAACCGCGCGTTCCCCGGCTCGCCGGACGGCACGGCGCTGGAAAGCATCTGCTACCGGATTATCAAGGATATGAAGGGCGCGGACCTGGTGCTGGACATCCATTCCAGCTCCCAGGTGACCAGCGAGCTGTACGTCGTGCGCCTGCACGAAAAAATGGCGGACGCGATGATCCCCGGCGCCGCGGCGCTGTGCCCGGAGCTGATGTGGGTGGTGCCGGACAGGGCGGCCTACAACGCGACGCTCACCGGCGCGCTGACCCAGGAGGGCGTGTGCGCCGCCGTGCTGATGGTGGACGAACGCCGCCTGAACGCGCAGCGCGTGGCCAATCAGGCGGTCGAGGGCATCTTCTGCAAGATGAAGGCAATGGGCCTGTGGACGGGCGAGACGGTCCGCGCACCAGAGGCCGGGCAGATTCCCTGCATGCGCGAGAAGACCGACGCCTGCCGCATCACCTGCACGCGCCCGGGCATGTATGTGCCGGTGGAGCGCATCGGCACGCATGTCAGCGCCGGCGACGTGCTGGGCACGATCATCAACGCGCTCAGCGGCGAGCCGGTGGAGACCGTGACCGCGAGTGAGAGCGGTCTGGTCTTCTCCCAGCGCCGCTACGCCGCCGTCTATCCGGGAACGCTCATCGCACGCCTGTGCAGAAAGGAACGCGCATGAAAAAGGACATCCTCTTCACCGTGCCGTCGTACTTCCGCGACGACATGAACATCATGGGCTACCGCTTCGGCAAGGGCGAGAAGAGCTGCGTGGTGCTGGGCGCGCTGCGCGGCGACGAGGTGCAGCAGCTCTACGTCTGCGCGCGCCTGGTGGCGTTCCTGCGCGAGGTGGAGCGCGACGGCGGCATCATGCCCGGCAAGAGCGTGATGGTCGTGCCCACGGCGGTCGGCCTGTCCATGAACGCGGGCAGCCGCCTGTGGGCGCCGGAAAACACGGACATCAACCGCTGCTTTCCGGGCGACCTGAACGGCTCCACGACCGAGCAGATCGCGGGCGCGCTGTTTGAAAAGCTGAAGGCGTACAAATACGGCGTGCAGCTGACGAGCTTCTATCAGAAGGGATCGTTCGTGCCGCATGTGCGCATGATGGAGACCGGACGGCAGAACCCGGAGCTGGGCTGCGAGTTCGGCCTGCCCTACGTCTATGTGCGCACGCCGCGCATCTCCGACCAGACAACGCTCAACTACTGCTGGCAGCAGGCGGACACGCAGGCGTATTCGCTCTACGCCGGCAAGACGCAGGAGATCGACGAAAACGCGGCGGACCAGACGCTGCGCGCCATCATCCGCTTCCTCAACGGCCGCGGCGTGATCCGCAGCGAGCAGACGCCGGGGCAGACCTCGCAGGTCATCACCAACGACGACATGCTGACCGTCACCTCCAAGTCCTCGGGCCTTCTGCGCCGGGTGAAGCACGCGGGCGCGCATGTGCGCCGGGGCGAGCAGCTGGCGTTCATCATCAATCCGCTGGACGGCTCCGTGCGCGAGGTGCTCAAGACCCCGGCAACGGGCATGCTCTTCTTCATTCAGGACGGCCCGTTCGTCACCGAGCACAGCCCGGTGTTCCAGGTGCTGGCGACATGAGCTTTGGGGAGCGAAATACCTCATCCGTCTTGCCTGCGGCAAGCCACCTTCCCCAAAGGGGAAGGCTGGTTTACTGCATGGCTGCTCAAAGGACTTGCCTTCCCCTCTGGGGAAGGTGGCCGAGCGAAGCGAGGTCGGATGAGGTCCTTCGTTAACATTCTCCCCCTGATCGACTGATTTTCAATGACAAAAATGAGTAAGAAGTATTCTTCCTTTACAAGGACGATGCTCTCCATCGCCGTGCCGGTGACGCTGCAGAATCTTCTGTTCTCCTCGCTGACGTTCATCGATACGCTGATGATCGGCACGCTGGGCGATCTGCCGCTGGCCGCCGTGGGCATGGCGGGCAAGTGGACGTGGTTCCTGGGCATCGTGCTCTTCGGCTTTTCCAGCGGCGCGGCGGTGTTCATCGCGCAGTATTACGGCGCGGGCGATGAGCGGGGCATCCATCGCACGCACGGCCTGATGGGCGTATGCACGCTCGGCGTCTCGCTGCTGTTCACCGCGATGGCGCTGCTGATGCCGGAAAAAATCATCGGCCTGTTCACGCGCGACCCGGCGGCCATAAAGACGGCGTGCGTCTACCTGCGCATCGTGTCGCTGGCGTATCCCTTCCAGGCCCTGCGCCGCACGGCGGGCACCGTGCTGGAGAGCACGCAGCAGGTGGTCATTCCGTTTGCCTCCGCCGTTTGCTCCGTGGCAACCAACATCGTCCTCAACGCGCTGCTGATCTACGGCCTGTGCGGCTTTCCCGCGCTGGGCGTGGCCGGCGCGGCCATCGCGACGGTGCTGGCCTCCGCAGTGGACGCCGCCGTCATTCACGCGGCGGGGCTCAAAAAGAAGACTCTGCTGCGCGCGCCCCTGTCCCAGCTGACGGACATCCGCGGGGATTTCGTGCTGCGCTATCTGCGCATCGGCGCGCCGGCACTGTTCAACGAGACGACCTGGGCGCTGTCCAACCTGATTTACAGCGCGATCTACGGCCACATGAGCACGCAGGCCTATGCGTCCATCACAATCTGCAAGTCGATCGAGGACCTGACCTGCGTGGCGATCTTCGGCCTGGCCTCCTCCTGCGCGGTCATGCTGGGCAGCTACGTCGGCCAGGGCGACATGGAGAAGACGAAGGGCTGCGCCTGGTATCATCTCAAGCTCACCGTCGTCCTGTCGCTGGTCATCGGCCTCTTCGTGGTGCTGCTGCGCGGCGGCATCCTGTCCGTCTTCGGCGTATCGGATGCGGTGCGCGCGGACGCGGCCCGGGTGCTGGTGGTTTACGGCCTGGAGCTGGCGCTGCGCAACATCCCGTACATGCTGGTCGTGGGCATCTTCCGCGCCGGCGGCGACACGAAGTATGCGCTGGCCGTGGACTTTGCCAGCGCGTACCTGATCGGCATTCCGCTCACGGCGGCCGCGGGCCTCATCCTGCACCTGAGCGTGCCGGTCACCTATCTTGTCATGTACCTGTCGGAGGACGTGCTCAAGGTCTTCCTCTACGGCAGGCATTTCCTGTCTGAAAAGTGGATCAGGCCGGTGGTCTGACCGGCCTGCAAGGAGGGACTATGTCTCAAAGCCATTCGGCCTTTGAAGAAAAGGCCGCGCCCAGGGGCGGCGCCATCCGTGAATTTGCCTCCTACTACAAGCCGCACATGCGCCTGTTTCTGCTGGACATGGCCTGCGCGCTGCTCATCGCCCTGGTGGATATCCTCTTCCCGGTCGTCACGCGCAAGGTGCTCTACGAGTACATTCCCGGCCAGATGATGCGCACGTTCATGTGGGTGATGCTGGGCATGCTCGCGCTGTTCATCGTGCGCATGGCGGCGCAGTGGTTCGTCGCGTATCTCGGGCACATGATGGGCGTGCGCATCGAGGCGGACATGCGCGCGGCGATCTTCGCGCACCTGCAGAAGCTGGGCTTCAGCTTCTACGACAAGAACCGCACCGGCCTGCTCATGTCCCGCGTGACGACGGACCTGTTTGAGGTGACAGAGCTGGCGCACCATGGCCCGGAGGACCTGTTCATCTCGTTTGTGACGCTGGCGGGCGCGTTTATCGTGCTCTGGCGCATCAAATGGCAGCTGGCGCTGGTGCTGATGATCTCCGTGCCGCTGATCGTCGTGTTCGTCGCGCTGCGCAGGCGGAACATGATGCGCGCCTCCCGCGCGGTCAAGCAGCGCACGGCGGGCATCAACGCGGAGATCGAGAGCTCCATCTCCGGCATCCGCGTCTCCAAGGCCTTCGGCAACGAGGAGAAGGAGATCGAAAAGTTTGCCCGCTGCACGGACGCCTATGTGGACGCCAAGCGCGGCTACTACAAGGTCATGGCCGGGTTTTTCTCCGGCACGGACTTCATGATGAACCTGATGAGCCTGTCGGTCATCTGCGCGGGCAGCTACCTCATCATGAAAAACCAGATGGATATCGCCACGCTGGTCACGTTCAACATGTACGTCGCCAGCGTCCAGAGCCCCATCCGCAAGCTGACGCAGTTCACCGAGCAGTTCACGCAGGGCATGGCGGGCTTCCAGCGCTTCCGCGCGATCATGCACGAGGAGCCGGACATCGTGGACAGCCCGAATGCCAGGCCGCTTGAGCACGTCGAGGGCGAGATCGAGTTCAGGGACGTGACCTTCACCTACGACGAAAAGAAGAAGGCGGTGCTCGAGCACATCAACCTGCATGTGCGCCCCGGCGAGATGCTGGCCCTGGTCGGCCCCAGCGGCGGCGGCAAGACGACGCTCTGCCAGCTGATTCCGCGCTTTTATGAGACCACCAGCGGCAGCATCACCCTGGACGGGCAGGATATCCGCGACATCAGGCTCTCCGATCTGCGCGGCAGCATCGGTATCGTGCAGCAGGACGTGTTCCTCTTCGCTGGCACGATCCTCGAGAACATCCGCTACGGTCGTCCGGACGCGAGCATGGACGAGGTCATCGAGGCGGCGAAGCAGGCCGAAATCCACGAGGACATCCTGCGCATGCCCGACGGCTATGACACGATCGTCGGCGAGCGCGGCATCATGCTCTCCGGCGGACAGAAGCAGCGCGTCTCCATCGCGCGCATCTTCCTCAAGAACCCGCGCGTGCTGATCCTCGACGAGGCGACCAGCGCGCTGGACACCGCGACCGAGCGGCGCATCCAGGCGGCGTTTGACCGGCTGGCCAAAGGCCGCACGACGCTGGTGATCGCACACCGGCTCTCCACCATCAAAAACGCCGACGAGATCATCGTCATCGGCGAGCAGGGCATCCTGGAGCGCGGCACGCACGCGCAGCTGGTGAAGCGGGGCGGCGTCTACGCGGCCCTGGCCGAGGGCGCGAGCCTCGGCTGAGCAGAATCACCTGCGGCAGGATGCACGAAAAGCAGACCCTGTGAAGCGCCAATTTTATACAAAGCCGCCGGATTTTTGTCCGGCGGCTTGACTTTTGGCGGAAATGATGTATATTTATACAACATAAACGCGAAACGCATTTATAATTATTCAATTCTCAGGAGGACATGTACCATGATGAAGAAGCTCCTAGCGCTGGCTGTCTGCGCCGCCATGATCCTTTCGCTGTGCGCCGTCGCGCAGGCGGATATGCTCGCCGATATTCAGGCGAAGGGCAAGATTGTCGTCGGCGCAAGCGTCGGCTTCCCGCCCTATGAGTTCTACTACACCAACCCGGAGACCGGCAAGGAAGAGCTCCAGGGCTTTGACATGAAGCTGGCGCAGGCCATCGCCGACGAGCTGGGCGTGGAGATGGTGCTGGCCGACCAGTCCTTTGCGGGCCTGATCACGGCGCTGCGCGCCGGCGACATCGACCTGATCGCCTCCGGCATGGCCATCAAGCCCGAGCGCGAGGAGGTCGTCTCCTTCTCCCATCCGTACTACACGGGCACGCAGATCATGATGGTGCGCGCGGAGGACTATGACACGCTCACGACCGTCGAGTCCATGACCGGCAAGCGCGTGGGCGCGCAGATGGGCTCCCTGCAGGCGGGCATCCTGGAGGAGCAGTTCTCCAACGCCGAGCCGCAGATGATGGACACCATCGCGCTGATGGTTCAGGATCTGATGACGGGCAGCCTGGACGGCCTGCTGCTGACCGACACCGTGGCGGAAACCTACATCGCCCATTACGAGGGCAAGCTGGCCATCAGTCAGGTGCCGGTTGTCTATGACAACACCGCGGGCGTGGCGGTGGCCGTCGCGCAGGGCGACAACGAGAGCCTGCTGGCGGTCATCAACAGCGTGATCGACCGCGTCACCACGGACGGTACCTTCGACGCCTGGTTTGACGAAGCCGTCAAGCTCAACGCCACGCTGATCGAGTAAACCGGCATGATGCCGGCTGCATTTCCGACCAGGTGATGCAAGTCCCGCTACTTTGTGCCCGAGGCCGGAGCTTTGCAGAAGGACTTTCTGAGTAATCCAGCCGGGCGCATAAAGATTTGATGCTGTGCGGAAAGGGGTAAAGCCCCTTTCCGCCATGTCGTTCTTCCGGGCTGGCTGCGGAAAGCACAGAAGCGTCCGCATCAGATACTGTCAACAAAGGAGACACCATGATCAACCTCGGAAAAATCTGGGAGATCTTTATCACGAAGTATCCCGCCTTTCTGCAGGGCGTCTGGATCACGCTGGAGCTCGCCTTCTTCACGGTGCTCTTCGGCTCCCTGCTGGGTCTGACGGTCGCCATCTTCCGTCATACCTCCTTTCTCCCGCTGCGCTGGCTGATGAACGCCTACGTCGCCTTCATCCGCGGTACGCCGCTGCTGGTTCAGGTGCTGCTGATCGTCTACGGCCTGCCGCAGCTGGGCGTGCGTCTGCCGCGCCTGACCATGTGCATCATCGCGCTGGTCATCAACTGCGGCGCGTACATGGCGGAGCTGATCCGCTCCGGCTTGCAGAGCGTCGAGCGCGGCCAGACAGAGGCCGCCGAATCGCTGGGCATGTCCGGCGCGCAGACCATGCTCTACATCATCCTGCCACAGGCCATCAAGGTCACGCTGCCGGCCATGGGCAACGAGTTTGTGGCCATCATCAAGGAATCGTCCATCCTCTACGCGGTCGGCGTCTACGAGCTGACCTATCAGGCCTACAAGCTGGCCTCCGTCACCTACTACTACATTGAAACGCTGATCGTCGCGGCGCTGATCTACTTCGCGCTGACCTATGCGGCGACATCGCTTCTGTCCCTGCTGGAAAGGAGGATGCGCCGTGCCGACACAAGCGTTTGATTCCGGCTCCGGCCGCGATGTCCTGATTGAAATCGACGACCTGCACAAGAGCTTCGGCAAGCTGAACGTGCTCAAGGGCGTCAGCATGCGCGTGCGCAAGGGCGACGTGCTGGTGCTCATCGGCCCGTCCGGCTCGGGCAAGAGCACGCTGCTGCGCTCGGTGAACCTGCTGGAAAAGCCGACCTCCGGCCGCGTCATCTTCGAGGGCAACGACATGACCGCCGCGGGCAAGAAGGAGCTCAGCGTCCTGCGCCAGCGCATGGGCATGGTGTTCCAGCAGTTCAACCTGTTTCCGCACCTGAAGGTGAAGGACAACATCACCATTTCCCCGATGCGCGTACGCAAAACCTCCAGGGAGGCGGCGGAGGAGAAGGCGCGGGCGCTGCTGGAGCGCGTCGGCCTGATTGACAAGTGGGATTCCTGGCCGCAGAACCTCTCCGGCGGGCAGCGGCAGCGCGTGGCCATCGTGCGCGCGCTGGCCATGGACCCGGATGTGATGCTCTTTGACGAGCCTACCTCCGCGCTGGACCCGGAGATGGTCGGCGAGGTGCTCGACGTCATGCGTCAGCTGGCCGCCGACGGCATGACGATGATGGTCGTCACGCACGAGATGCGCTTTGCCCGCGAGGTGGGCGACTATGTGCTCTTCATGGACGACGGCCAGATCATCGAATCCGGCACGCCGGAGCAGCTCTTTGATCATCCGCAGAACAAGCGCACGCAGGACTTCCTGCGCAAGGTGCTGTAAAGCTCCCGGCAGCTCCAAACAGAAGAAAGGAATACGCTCATGCTTTCAGATCCCATCAAGACGCTTGAAGCCTACGTCAACCAGCCCAGCGGCTCGCACGACCGCGACGATGTGACCGCGATGGCCGACATGATCGCGGCGGACTTTGCGTCCCTCGGCTTTTCGGTGGAGCGCCATGAATTCGAGGCGACCGGCCCGGTGCTGGTCTGCCGCATCGGCCGCGGTAAGCGTCAGCTCATGCTCATGGGCCACATGGATACCGTGTTCCCGCACGACGTCGCCGTTCCGTTCACGGACAACGGGGACGGCACGGCCAGCGGCAGCGGCATCATCGACATGAAGGGCGGCGTCGTGGTCATGCTCTACGCCATCCGGCAGGCGCTGGGGCAGCTTGACCTTGACAAGGTTCGCCTGTGCGCCGTCATCAACCCGGACGAGGAAATCGGCTCGCCGTCGAGCGGGGCCATCCTGCTGAAGACTGCGCAGGAGTCCTTCGCCGCGCTGAGCTTTGAGCCGTCCGGCGACGGCCGCTTCACCTGTGCGCGCAAGGGCGTCACCGATGTGACGATTGCCTGCAAGGGCATTCCCAGCCACGCCGGCGCGCAGTACACGCACTGTGCCAGCGCCATTCAGGCGCTCTGCGCGCAGATCACGAAGCTGTACGCGCTGCGCAACGATGAACGGGAAATCTCCTTCAACGCGGGCGTGATCACCGGCGGCACTGCGGAGAACGTCGTCGCCCCGGAGGCCAGCTGCCGCTGCGAGTTCCGGTACTTTGACCAGTCGCTCAAGGCGGCGCTCAGCCAGCGCATCCTCGAGCTGTGCGCGCAGGAGCCCGTGCCCGGCGTGACCACGACCGTCACCTTCGGCGCAAGCCATCCCGCCATCGACCTGAACGAAAAGAGCCAGGCGCTGCTCGACGCCGCACTGGAGATCGCCAGCTCTCAGGGACGAACGCTGCGCCATGAGCGCACGGGCGGCGCGGGGGATATCTCCATCGTCGGTCAGGCAGGCATCGGCGTGCTCGACGGCCTCGGCCTTCAGGGCGAAAAGATGCACACCGTCCGCGAGCGCGCGAACATCGCGCTGATTCCCCAGCAGATCGACCTGGCTGCCCGGCTGATGATCCATCTTCTTCGCTGAATAACCGCACAGACCACACCGTTTCCATGGGGCGCTGTCCTGTGGAAGCGGTTTTTTGTATGTCACGCGCCTGACAGGGCCGGAGAAATCCGCCGCCCTGTTTGACACGGTGCAAAGGAAGAAGTATAATAGATTTTGATTCTTCATGTAGAAAGGCGGATTCGCGGATGGCGAAACGCAGACTGCCCGCGCGGGGACTGGATTCCTTCCGGCGCACCCCGGCGCGGCGATATGACCTGCCGCCGCAGGAGGAGACGCGCGCAGAGCATGCGAGCCGGTTCCGCAAGCGGTATTTCGATATTCCGGTCATCCGTCCGGGCGTGGACCGGACGCTCATGACGTTGCTGTGCGCAGCCATGCTGCTGACCCTGTGCAACGCCAGCGCGCCGATGGGCGACGTGCCGGACGTGCAGACCCGCTTTGCGGACTGGGCGCAGATTCAGAACGAGAAGACCGTCAAGACCCTGCCCGGCCCGACCCCGGAACCGGACAGCGAGCTGGGCAAGGCGCTGGCCGCCGACACGCAGGATCAGCAGGAAATCCTCTCACAGGCGATGGCCACGCCCGATCCGAGCGTCACGCCGGAGCCGCAGACCCAGTTCAAGACGTACGCCCCGGGCGAGCTCTCCTATGAGACGAACCGGCTGAGCGTCTCCATCGAACAGAAGAAAAAGAACGGCATGACCTACTTCGTGTGCGATATCAAGCTCAGCGACGTGAGCCAGCTTCGCACGGCGTTCGCGGGCGACGATTTCCGCAGCGGCATCTACGAGGCGGTCAGCGATATCGCCGGGCGCTACAATCCGGTGCTGGCCATCAACGCGGACTTCTGCCGCTATCAC
Organism: Clostridiales bacterium; assembly: GCA_004557905.1. Lineage (GTDB taxonomy): Bacteria > Bacillota > Clostridia > Christensenellales > Aristaeellaceae > Ventricola. Next base: position 23,562 of record SFFH01000012.1, read on the forward strand.
CGCGAGGGCGTCATCATTCGCAACGGCGAGGTGCTGCGCAGGCAGAACATCAAGAAGCACCACCTGCTGATTGTCGATGAAAACGGCAACCTCTCCGCGCAGACGGACCGCTCCGGCAAGCAGGGCCTGGTGGCCAACAAGCTCGAGCAGCAAAACACCTGGCAGACGTTTGAGTTCGGCCCGGTGCTGGTGGAAAACGGCGAGGCGGCGACGCTGCCCACCTCTTTCTATGTGGCCTGCGGTGACGGCTACTATGAGCCGCGCACGGCCATCGGCCAGAAGGGCCCGCTGCATTACGTCGTCATCGTCGTCGACGGCCGCCGCGACGGCTATTCCACCGGCGCGAGCATCCCGCAGCTCCAGCAGCTGTTCCTGGACGAGGGCGTGGACTTCGCCTTCAATCTGGACGGCGGCGGCTCCACGACGCTGTACTTTCTGGGCGAGGTCGTGAACATGCCCTCCGGCGGCAAGGAGCGCTCCGTCAGCGACGTGCTCATGTTCATGGCCAATCCCTCATAATCCGGCTGTTACAGTAACCCATGACTGTTTCATATTTTGAAAGGAAGCATTTGATGAACAAGCTTTGCAAGGCCCTTGCGCTGCTGTGCGTGCTCACCCTGATGTGCGCCGTCAGCAGCGGCGCGCTGGCCAGGACCGAGCCCAACAGCAAGACCATTGAGGAAACCAACACCTACGACTACGGCAGCCTGAAGATCACCATCGATCAATGGTGCTACGCGTTCAACAAGACGAACCTGCGCTTCTTCGTGGCCAACGTCTATGTGGACGATCCCGCCCAGCTGAAGACGGCGTTCGCGGGCGAGAAGTACTCCAAGGACGCGGTCGAGGCGCCCAAAGACATCGCCGCGCGCCACGACGCGGTGCTCGCCATCAACGGCGATTACTACAACTACAAGGACAAGTCCGGCCTGGTCATCCGCGGCGGCGAGCTCTACCGCGATCTGGCCACCTCCCGCCATCAGCTGCTGGTGTATGCGGACGGCACGTTTGAGGCGCTGCTCCCGGCCAACTACAAGCAGGGCACGGGCGAAACGTACATCGAGGCGGGCGTGGTGCAGAGCTTCATGTTCGGCCCGCTGCTGGTGGACAATTACGAGATCACCGAGCTGCCGGAAAAGTACTTCATCTCCACCAAGGACACCATCCGCGAGCCGCGCACGGCGATCGGCCAGGTGGACGCGAACCACTACGTCGTCATCGTCGCCGACGGCCGCCGGGACGGCTGGAGCGACCTGGGCATGACGCTGCAGGAGCTGCAGGATGTCTTCGCCGAGCAGGGCTGCCGCATCGCCTACAACCTGGACGGCGGCGGAAGCGCCACCATGGTGCTTGAGGGCGAGCGCGTGAACAGGGGAAGCACCTCCCGCGAGCGCAGCGTGAGCGATATCGTCTACTTCACCCGATAACTCGCTTTTCCGATGAAAACCCCCGGACCAGATTCCCGCAAGGAGGGATGCCGATGCGCAGATTTCTGATGATGCTCCTGCTGCTTGTGTGCCTCCCTGCATGCGCTTTCGCAGCGGAGGGCGATCCGCTGCTGAGCGTGGACGACCTGCTTTCCCTGGAGGACAGCTACGACGCGTTTCTGGACGAGCTCGAGGAGCTGATTGTCGAGCGCGGCCTGCTCTCCCCGGAGGAGCGCGAGGCCTGGCGCGACGCCCAGATGGGCGATTTCTACCAGAACGGCGGCTACGGCTCCATTCTGGTCAACTATATGCCCGGCGTGCTCAGCTATATCCGCGAGGAGGAGACGCTCATGCAGCTTTCCACCCGGCTGGCAGACGGCAGCACGCTGTATGTGGACACCATGCGCCGCTATACCCCGCAGGACAGCTCGCTCTCCGGCCTGATGCTCACGCTGAGCATGACGGACGAAAGCGGCGTCCCGCTGGACGTGGGCTTTGCCCTGAGCAGCGCAAGCGGCGTGTTCCTCAAGTGGGACGCGATGGAAAGCGCGTATGTCAGCGTCGGCGCGTCGGCAAGAAGCGACGGCGAAACCGTCGTCTGGAGCGATCAGACGCCGGCGCAGGGCGCAAAGAACCCGACGATTTCCATCACGATCATCGATCCCGACACCCAGGAAACGCTGGCGGGCGCGACGCTGACGCTGATCGTCGACGGCGACGGCTACCGCGTGGACGAGGGCGCGCTGAGCGCGCAGAATCCTGGCTGAAGAGAATTTCACGATCATAAGGCATCCGGACGTTCCGGATGCTTTTCATTTTGCCTTCATGCTCGCAAAACCCCCGAAACGAAGCGGCAGAAAAAAAATTATTTTTTTTGAAAAAAGGTATTGACTTTCTTTGACTTTAGACTATAATATAGGCATCGTTCAGGGATGAACGGGGTGGCTCATGACCACATCACGCACGACCTGCGGAAGGCCAATATGCGACCCTACATGACTGGCGAAGTACCAGCGGTGCAAGGCCAAATGAATGGAGGTTTGCATGATGAGCAACTATCTTCCTACTGTTTTCGGTGAAAATCTGATGGACGTTTTTGATGACTTCGACCGCAGCTTCTTCCGCGGCTTTGGCAACGTCGATCATGCGCTGTACGGCAAGCACGCGCAGCACATGATGAAGACGGATGTCAAGGAGCTGGAGGACAGCTATGAAGTGGACATCGACCTGCCCGGCTTCAAGAAGGACGAAATTCATCTGGAACTGAACAACGGTTATCTGACCATCTCGACGGAGAAAACGCTCGAGAAGGACAACGAGGGCAAGAAGGGCAAGATGCTCCGTCAGGAGCGCTATTCGGGCGTGATGCAGCGCAGCTTCTTTGTGGGTGAACACCTCACGGAGGAGGACATCAAGGCGTCGTATGACAGCGGCGTGCTGCATGTCATCATCCCGAAGAAGGATGCGCCCAAGGCCCCTGAGAAGAAGACCATTCTGATTGAGGGCTAACATCCAGCACCCCGCCGGCTGACCCGGCGGGGTGTTCCTGTATCCAGCAAGTGCTGTTCCGTCGGCGGGACAGCACTTTTTGCATTTGAGGCTTTCTTTTTCACAGCCGCATCCGTTTCTTCGGCAAATTGCACGGGAACCGCCTTGAGAATTGGTTCATTGTGTGGTATAATGATCTGACAACTGACCACTTGGTTGAATATGTGTGATGAACTTGTCCGCTGTTGTCGATTCTGTATAACGCCGGATGGAAAGGATACGCCATGGAGACGGTAAAGAAGCCGCGCAAGCTGCCCGAGCAGATTGCCGACAAGCTCAGAGAGATGATCATTCAGGAGGAGATGAAGACCGGCAGCAAGCTGCCCGCCGAGGCGGAGCTGATGGCCCGCTTCGGCGTGAGCCGCTCCACGGTGCGCGAGGCCGTCAAGATCCTGCAGACGGAGCATATCGTCGATATCCGTCAGGGGCAGGGCACGTTCCTGTGCGCCATGCCGGGCCTGGCCGATGATCCGCTCGGCCTGCGCTTTACCGATCAGGAGGAGCTGATTGCGCAGCTGCTGGAGACCCGGCTGCTCGTCGAGCCCAACGTCGCGGCGCTGGCCGCGCAGCGCAGGCAGGACAGGCACCTGCAGGAGATGAAAACCCTGCTGGACAGGATGGACAACGCCTATCTGCACGGGGAAAACTACACGCCCTACGACGCGCAGTTCCATTCCGTCATCGCCGACTGCACCGGCAACGACGTGATAAAGCGCCTGCTGCCCACGATTCACGAGTCCATCCGCGCGGGCTATCAGCACACCCGCCGCGTGGAGGGCAGCTATCAGCGCGCGAGCCAGTGCCATCTGGAGATGTACCACGCCATCGCGGAGCGCGACAGCGACCGCGCGCGCCTGGCGGCGCAGCGCCACATGGTACAGACCATGCACGACTCGGGCGTCGAGGTGCCGGGGGTTCTGACGCGATGAAGATCATTGCGCGCGCAAGAAGCGACTTCAAGGAAAAGTTCGGCATCCCGCGCCAGAGCGGCCTCGTGCCGCAGACGCGCGCGAGGATCGTCTTTGAACCGGAATACCGCAATCCGGACGCGCTGCGCGGCATCGACGGCTATTCGCACCTGTGGCTGATCTGGTCGTTTTCAAAGGCGGAGCGGGAGGGCTGGTCGCCCACGGTGCGCCCGCCGCGCCTGGGCGGCAACACGCGCATGGGCGTGTTCGCCACGCGCTCGCCGTTCCGGCCCAACGCCATCGGATTGTCCTGTGTGACGCTTGAGGAGATTCATCTGCACACGCCGGATGGACCGGTGCTCGTTGTCGGCGGCGCGGACCTGCTGGACGGCACGCCGATTTACGACATCAAGCCCTATCTGCCGCACATCGACAGCCATCCCGAGGCGCGTGGCGGTTTCGCCGCGGAAAAGGCGAACTACGCGCTGAAGGTGGACTTCCCGGAAGCGCTGCTGAAAACCATCGATGCTGATAAACGTGATGCGATTCTGGGCGTGCTCGCCGGGGATCCGAGGCCGTCGTATCAACATGATCCCGCGCGCGTGTACGGCGTGCGATACGCGCACTACAATGTGAAGTTTACCGTGGCGGACGGCACGCTGACCGTCTGCGATGTCGAGGAGCTTTGATGACCATAGCCTTTCTATCAGGAGGTTCACTCCCTCAGTCAGCTTCGCTGACAGCTCCCTCAGGAGGGAGCCTGGGACGATATGCCTAAAGCCTCCCTACTGAGGGAGGGGGACCATCCGCAGGATGGTGGAAGGAGTTGTTAATCGATGGGACTGCAGATTTACGCCGGCAAGGGCTTTGATACCCAGAAGGCCGAACGCTTTTTCAAGGAGCGCCGCATCGCCTATCAGCGCATGGACGTGCTCAAGTACGGCATCGGCAGGCGCGAGCTGGAGAGCGTGGCCGCAGCCGTGGGGCTTGAGGCGCTGTGCGACAGGGACAGCAAGGCCTTCCGCGAGAGCGTCCTCGCCTACACGCAGAGCCGGGAGACGATCCTTTCCGGCCTGATGGAAAAGCCGCAGCTTCTGCGCCTGCCCATCGTGCGCAACGGCAAAAAAGCCACCGTCGGGGTTTGCCCGGACGTGTGGGAGAAGTGGATCGAAGACGGAATCAAATAAGCAGGAGGCAGCATGGCAAAGAACATCGCGCTCGTGACGGGCGCATCCGGCGGCATCGGCTCCGCGTGCGCGCGGGAGCTGGCCGGCAGGGGATACACGGTGCTTGTGCACGGTCACCGCGGATTCGCGGCGGCCAAGGCTCTGGCGGACGAGCTGTGTGCTTCGGGCATGGACGCGCACGCCGTCGGCTGCGACCTTGCGGACAGCCGCGCCGTGACGGCGATGTGCGAAGACATCCTGCATCTGTATCACCATGTGGATGCGCTGGTACTGTGCGCGGGCGTATCTCATACGGGATTGCTGACCGATATGACGGACGAGGACTGGCATCGCGTGATGGACGTGAACGTCTCCGGCGCGTTCTACCTCATCCGCGCGCTCGCGCCGGGCATGATCTCCCGCAGCAGCGGCGCCATCGTGACGATCTCCAGCATGTGGGGACGCAACGGCGCGTCGTGCGAGGCGGCGTACTCCGCGAGCAAGGCGGCGATCATCGGCCTGACGCAGGCGCTGGCCAAGGAGCTCGGCCCCAGCGGCGTGCGGGTCAACTGCATCGCCCCGGGCGTGATCGACACACGAATGATGGACGAGCACAGTGAGGAGACCAAACGGCAGCTGGCGGAGGAAACCCCGCTGGGCCGTCTGGGCACGGGGGAGGACGTCGCCAGAGCGGCCGCGTTCCTGCTCTCAAGCGACGCGTCCTTCATCACCGGTCAGGTGCTCGGCGTGGACGGCGGGTACCTGTAATTCCGATTTGATTCTGAAGGGCTTTCAGGAAACACTCCCTCAGTCAGCTTCGCTGACAGCTCCCTCAGGAGGGAGCCTTTTTTGTACAGCTTTGCCGCTGCAGCCAACAGATTAAAAAACTTTTCACCAAGCTCCGCGCGGTTTCGCGCGAAAAATGAAGGAATCGCGTCGGGAAAGCGTATAGATTGTGTACAGTCATGCACAGTGACCACAGGATATTGTGGATAAATGTTCAGTTTTCGGCAGGAGACCTGTGGATAAGCTGCATTTTCCGGTAAAAACGTTTCGCCGAAAAACCCTTGAAAACAAGGCTTTTTTTTGATATCATAGGAACGCTGTTAAAAAAGTTATCCACAAGAGATGCGTTGTTTTCCACATCTTGTGGATACTGGTGTGGATATCCACAGGTTTTCCACATGGATATGTGGTTTATCTGTGCACAAGCATATGCCGTACCCTGTGAATACGGCCAACACAACATACGGAGGATGCCTTCATGGATCATGTCGAGATTTGGGACAAAGCAAAGGCGCTGCTGCGCGAGGAGCTGGCCAACGTCTCCTATACCACCTGGATCGACCAGCCGCTCAAGCCGGTGTACGTCGTGGACGACAAGCTGGCGCTGGAGGTCATCAGCGAGTTTACGGAGAAGACCATCCGCGCGCGCTACCTGTCCATGATCACTGAGGCGGTCTCTCAGGTCGCCGGGCGCGAGATGTCCGTGGAGCTGATGAGCGTCAAGGAGCGCATCGCCTGGCAGGAGAGCCAGAAGAAGGAGGAACAGGCGCCCCTTCAGGGCGTGAACACGTTCAACCCGAAGTCCACGTTTGACACGTTCGTCGTCGGCTCGTCCAACCGCTTTGCGCACGCGGCCTCGCTGGCCGTCGCGGAGGCGCCGGGCATGGCCTACAACCCGCTGTTCCTCTACGGCGGCGTGGGCCTAGGCAAGACGCACCTGATGCACGCCATCGGCCACTTCATCCAGGATCACTTTCCGAACATGCGCATGCTCTACCTGCCCAGCGAGATGTTCACCAATGAGCTGGTCGCCGCCATCAAGAACAACAAGAACGTCGAATTCCGCAACCGCTTCCGCAACGTGGACGTGCTGATGCTCGACGATATCCAGTTCATCGCGGGCCGCGATTCCACGCAGGAGGAGTTCTTCCACACGTTCAACGCGCTGCACTCCGCCGGCAAGCAGATCATCATCAGCTCCGATAAGCCGCCGCGTGAGATTGCCCGCCTGGAGGAGCGCCTGCGCTCCCGCTTTGAGTGGGGCCTGATCGCCGACATCCAGAAGCCGGACTTTGACACGCGTATCGCCATCCTGCGCAAGAAGGCGGAGAACGAGGGCATCGAGATCAGCGACGACATGCTCGAGCTGATCGCCGGGCGCGTGGAGAGCAACATTCGTGAGCTGGAGGGCTCGCTCATCCGCGTGAACGCCTACGCCAAGCTCAACCGCTGCGAGATCAACGAGGAGGTCATCGCGCACGCGCTGCACGACATCGCCGTCGTGCGCGATCCCAAGCGCATCACGCCGGACCTGATCATCGACTGCGTGGCCGACTATTACAGCCTGAGCAGCGCCATGCTGCGCGGCAACTCCCGCAAAAAGGAGATCGCGCTGGCGCGCCACGTGGCGGTGTACCTCACGCGCGAAATGACCGGCCTCTCCCTGCCGCGCATCGGCGACGCATTCGGCCGCGACCACTCCACGATCATCAACTCCTGCGACAAGGTGAGCAAGATGCTCGATGAGGGCGGCGAGATGAAGGCCGCCATCGCGGATCTGAAGAAGATCATCACCGAAAAATAATCGCATAACCCAGGAACGATCAAAGGCAAGCATCGCAGCTTCCTCGCATCGTTCCTTTTTTGTACCTTTCCGTGTGTCAAAACGCGCCGTTTGGGTCACACTAGCGCTAATTGAAGGAAAGGATCGGATGCAGCATGTCGCAAACCAGGCAGGTTCGTCCCTTTGGAATCCGGGACAAGCTCGGCTATCTCTTCGGTGATTTCGGCAACGACTTCACCTTTATTCTCTCCACGATGATCCTCATGAAATTCTATACGGACGTTATCGGCGTGTCCGCCGGCGTGGTCGGCACGATCATGATGGCCGCGCGCTTCGTGGACGCATTCACCGACGTGACCATGGGCCGCATCTGCGACCTCAGCCGCCCTGTGCCGGGCGTTGGCAAGTTCCGGCCGTGGATCAGGCGGATGTGCGTGCCGGTGGCGGCCGCCTCCTTTCTGATGTACCTGAGCGCCCCGGCCTCCTGGCCGTATCCGGCGAAGATCGCGTATCTGTTTGTCACCTATATTCTCTGGGGCTCGGTCTTCTATACCTCAATCAATATTCCGTACGGCTCCATGGCCTCTGCCATCTCGGCAGACGCGGGCGACCGGCAGAGCCTGTCCACCTTCCGCTCCGTCGGCGCGACGCTGGCGGGCCTGTTCATCGGCGTGCTGCTGCCGGTGATCGCGTATCAGAAGACGGACGGCGTGGAGGTGCTCGTGGGCTCCCGCGTCACGCTGGCGGCGGGACTGTTTTCTCTGCTGGCCATCGCCTGCTATCTGGCTTGCTATGCGCTCACGGCGGAGCGCGTCGTTCCGGAGGCGGCGGACGGCGAGCGCAAGTCCACCCTGGAGATGCTCAAAAGCGCGCTGCACAACCGCGCGCTGATCTCCGTGATCGTCGCGTCCATCGTCATGCTGCTGGCGCAGCTGACCATGCAGAACATGAGCGGCTACGTCTATCCGGAGTATTACAGCAACTCGTGCGCACAGTCCGTCTCCACGGTGCTCATGACAGCCGGCATGCTGGTCGCCGCAGCGCTGGCCAAGCCGCTCGCCGCGCGCTTTGGCAAGGCGGAGGTCAGCGCGGCATCCAGCGCATTCGCGGGCGTGATGAGCGTGATCACCTATTTTATCAATCCGCAAAACGTGTGGGTCTTCGTGGGCCTGCAGACGCTCGGCTGGTTCGGGCTGGGCATGTTCACCATGGTCTCCTGGGCGTTGATCACCGATGTCATCGATTACGCCGAGCTGCAAAACGGCGTGCGCGAGGACGGCTCCGTCTACGCGCTGTACTCCTTTGCACGCAAGCTGGGGCAGGCAGCCTCCGCCGGGCTGACCGGCTGGCTGCTGACGGCCATCGGCTACGTCTCCGGCTCCGCAACCGGGCAGACGGCCGAGGTGCAAAGCGGCATCTTCGCCATCACCACGCTCGTGCCCGCGCTGGGCTTCTTCCTGCTGGCGCTGGTGCTGGGCATCTGGTATCCGCTGCATAAGAAGCAGGTGGATGAAAACATCGCAAAGCTGAAGCAAAAGCACGCAGAGCAGAACTGACCTGAAAAACTGTAATAAATGGTTTTTAGCGCGCGAAGCGAATATGGGGTCAAGGGGCGAAGTCCCTTGCAGGGTTTGGGGCAGAGCCCCAAGCAGGTTTTAGGGCGGCAGCCCTAACGTATTCCCATAAAAACGAAGAAAAAGCAGTCTCAGAGCAGGATGCGAAGCATCCTACGATTGAGATGGGTTCTTCCAAGAAAGGATTGGATTCCATGAGACAGACCGTGAACCTCAACCGCAAGTGGGCGCTCGTCATGGCGCCGCAAGGCATTCCAACCCAGCTGCCCACGCCGGCATACTATGTGAATCTGCCGCATACCTATAACGCCATCGACGGCCAGGACGGCGGCGGAGACTACTTCCGCGGAACCTGTGCGTATGTCAAAAAGCTCTCCTTCGAGGAGCTGCCCGAGGGCGAGAAGCTGTTTCTGGAAATCCGCGGCGCGAACTCCTCCGCGGACGTGTACGTCGGCGGCAGGCACCTCGCGCATCACGACGGCGGCTACTCTGCCTGGCGCGTGGACGTGACCGACAGCGTCAGCCGCACCGGCGATACGCTGATCGTCGTGATGGTGGACAACGCGCCCAATGACACGGTCTATCCGCAGATGGCGGACTTCACGTTCTACGGCGGCCTCTACCGAGACGTGAACCTGATCGGCGTACCGGCCTCCCACTTTGATCTGATGCACTTCGGCGGCCCGGGCATCGCGGTCACGCCGGTGGTGCAGGGAAGGGACGCGCATATCCGCACGCAGGTCTATGTGACAGATGCGAAGAACGGCCAGACGCTGCGCTGCATCCTTAAGGACGCGGACGGCCGCGTCGTCTCCGAGGCCGAGGCGCCCGCCGACCGGACGGAATTTGAAGCCGTCATCACGGATGTCCATCTGTGGCACGGCCGCAGGGATCCGTACCTGTACACCGCGACCGTCGAGCTGCTGGAGGAGGGCCGCATGCTGGACAGCGTCTCCTCGCGCTTTGGCTGCCGGACGTTTGCCATCGATGCCAATGAGGGCTTCATCCTCAACGGCGAGCCCTATCCGCTGCGCGGCGTCTCCCGCCATCAGGACCGCTGGGGCATCGGCAACGCGCTGCTCCCGGAGCACCACAGGGAGGACATGGCGCTCATCGCCGAGATGGGCGCAAACACCATCCGCCTGGCACACTATCAGCACGACGCCTATTTCTACGACCTGTGCGACGAAACCGGCATGGTCGTCTGGGCGGAGATTCCGTACATCTCCCAGCACATGCCGGGCGGACGCGAAAACACGATTGCCCAGATGAAGGAGCTGATCGTCCAGAACTACAATCATCCGTCCATCGTCGTCTGGGGCCTCTCCAACGAGATCACCATGAAGGGCGCGGAGGACCCCGACCTGATCGAGAACCACCGCATCCTGAACGACCTGTGCCACGGGATGGACAAGACCCGCCTGACGACCGTCGCGGTGGTGTCCATGTGCGACATGCACGCGGACTATCTGAAGATCCCGGACGTGATCTCCTACAACCACTACTTCGGCTGGTACGGCGGCGACACGAGCATGAACGGCCCGTGGTTTGACAAATTCCACGAGGAGCTGCCGGACATCCCCATCGGCGTCTCCGAATACGGCTGCGAGGCACTCAACTGGCACACCTCCAATCCCACGATGGGCGACTACACCGAGGAATACCAGGCGTATTACCACGAGGAGCTTATTAAGCAGCTCTTCACCCGCAAGTACCTCTGGGCGACGCACGTCTGGAACATGTTCGACTTCGGCGCGGACAACCGCGCGGAGGGCGGCGAGAACGGCCAGAACCACAAGGGCCTGGTAACGTTTGACCGCAGGTACAAAAAGGACGCGTTCTACGCCTACAAGGCCTGGCTGTCGGACGAGCCGTTCGTGCACCTGTGCAGCAAGCGCTACGTCGACCGCGTGGAGGACGTGACGAGGGTGACCGTCTACTCCAACCTGCCGGAGGTGGAGCTGCTTGCGAACGGCAACTCGCTGGGCAAACAGACGGCGGAGGATCACTTCTTCCGCTTCGACGTGCCCAACGCGGGCACCACAAAGCTCCGGGCCGTCGCGGGCGACTGCGTTGACGAGAGCGAGATCCGCAAGGTGGACACGTTCAACGAGGCATACCGCCTGCGGGAGAAGGGCGCGGTGCTCAACTGGTTTGACATCACGGAGGTCGAGGGGCACTACTCGCTCAACGACAGACTGAGCGACATCCTCAAATCGAAGGAGGGCAGCGCGCTCTTCGGCAGCCTGATGCAGTCCATGATGCACCAGAAGGCAATGGGCTTTGAGATGACCCCGGAGATGATGAAGATGATGGGCGGCTTTACCGTCCTGCGCCTGACCAGCCTGATGAGCTCCATGGACGTGAAGTTCACACGGGAGCAGCTGCTGGAGCTCAATGAAAAGCTGAATCAGATCAGGAAGGAATGACAAAACACTTGTAATACTAATTCGCAATTAAAATGCTTAACAGAGCGCATCAGATTTTTCGCTCTGATGAAGCTGAGTGAAGTGAGGCGTACTGGAGGTACGTTGAACGGAACGAAGCAAAGTCAGGGCGGAAAAGACGATGCGCGGATTAAGCCATTATAATAAGAATTAGTATAAGCACGCAAAGCGAAGAAGGGGCAAGGGGCCCGTGCTGCAAGCTGCGCCGCGAAATGATTTGCGAGGGCATCATGGATCGTAAAGGAGCACCCATGTGAAAAAGGCGTAAACCGTCGCGGCATGAATCCATCGCGTACAGAAAAAATGCAAATAAGAGAATGCTATCGTGCAGAACGAGGGCATTCTCTTTCGTTATTTCTTGTAAATTAAATTCCGCCACTTGTAATCAATCACTTTATAATATTGATAAAAAAAATTGAAAAATACTGAAAAATCATCAGAATTTTGCAGGAAAAAGCGCGAATACGTAGAAAAAATAACACGTTTCTTTTGTGCACCAAATGCCCGGGCAACGATACAGGAGGAAAAGGAAGGATTTCGCCTGAATTTTTCCCGGATCAGGCAGCGCAAGGAAGCAAAAAGGAGGAAGATAGAATGAAGCACAACATGAAATGGATCGGACTGCTGATCTGCGTGATGCTGGTCCTTTCCTCGGTCGCCCTGGCGGACGCTGCGACCTATTCGGCCAACGGATATGGCTACGGCGGAAAGATGGATCTGACGGTGACCATTGACAATGGCACCATCACCGACATTGTGCTCGGTGAGAACCATGAAACGAACGTTGTGATCGACCGTGCCTTCCCGGTGATCCGCGAGCGTATTCTGGAAGCGAATTCCCCCGTTGTGGACAGCGTCAGCGCTGCGACGTTCTCTTCGTTCGCCGTGAAGGCGGCCGTTGCGGACGCGATGAAGCAGGCCGGCATGGACGCGCCGGCCATCACCATGGCGACCGCGGGCGAGGAAAAGCCTGCCACTGAGCGCGCTGCGGAGACCTGTGATATCGTGATCGTCGGCGGCGGCCCCGCGGGTCTGGCTGCTGCGATCGGCGCGAAGCAGACGAAGCCGGACGCCAACGTCATCGTCGTGGAGAAACTGGACATCCTCAGCGGCAACGGCAAGTTTGATATGAACTTCTTCGATATCATCAACACCGAGGCGCAGAAGAAGGCTGGCAACGAGGAGTGGACGGTCAATCAGGTCGCGCACTTCATCGAAACCAAGGCGTCCTCCGGCGAAACTGCGGAGCGCATCGAGGTCTGGGCCAACGAGGAGAACACCCTGGATGCCTGGCTCCGTGCGATGGGCGTCGAGCTCAATTACAACTATGGCGGCACGAACCACCTGGCCGAAGACAATCAGTATTCCGGCGAGGTCATTCAGGCGGGTCTGGAAAAGACTGCGTATGAACTGAATGCCGATGTGCGCACCGGTACCAAGGGCGTAGACCTGGTTATGGAGGATGGCACCTGCAAGGGCGTGATCGTGACCAACAACGACAACGAGACCTACACGATCTATGCCCCTTCCGTGATCATCGCAACCGGCGGCTTCTGCTATAACAAGGATCTGCTCGCCGAGTATGCGCCGGGCTTTGAGGTCATGAACACGTCCAACCAGATGGGCGCGACCGGCGATTTCGTCAAGGTGTTTGAGAAGAATGGCTTCATGATGGAGAACATGGGCAAGATGAGCGTCTTCGCAAACATCATCGTGCCGCGCCGTGACCTGACTGGCGGCGCTGACATGAACCTGTTCGTGAACAAGGAAGGCACGCTGCTGCCCAATAAGTCCGGCCTGGAGCGCGGCCTCATGGTCAAGGAGCAGACGGACGGCGCGGCGTTCTACGTCACCGACAAGACCGGCTATGATTCCTTCTACCGCATCCGCAAGCATGTGGGCCTGGGTTACTATGCGCAGGGTGCCACGCTGGATGAGCTGGCGGCTGCGCTGGGCATCGACGCTGAGGGTCTGAAGGCTTCTGTGGCGCAGTATAACGAGGATGCCAAGGCCGGTGTGGAAAACGCCGCGACGGGCGCTGTGCCCAAGCGTGCGCTGGACGCCGAGGGCCCGTACTATGGCGTGCGCGTGGAGGCGGCCAATCACATGACCAAGGGCGGTGTCGTGGCCAACGAGAATGCGCAGGTGCTCAATGCGGACGGCACGGTTGTTCCGGGACTGTACGCTGCGGGCGAGGTCACCTGGCAGTCCGGCGGCTATTCTGAGTCCGTCGTCTTCGGCAAGGTGGCCGGCGAGCATGCGGCCGCTGCGCTCAAGTAAACCCCTGATCACCATGCAAAAGAGAGCGTTTCTGCAAAGCGGAAACGCTCTCTTTCTTTCTGTCTGTCCTTATTTCTTCTTCGCTTCGCGCTTATATCCGATAGTCAGTCCTGATACATGCGCGTGGAGAGATACCGGTCGCCCGCATCCGGCATGAGGGCCACGATGGTCTTGCCCGCGTTCTCCGCGCGCCGGGCGAGCTCCAGCGCCGCGTGCAGGCAGGCGCCGGAGGAGATGCCGATGAGCACGCCCTCCCGGCGGCCCAGGGTGCGGCCGGCGGCCATCGCGTCCTCGTCCGTGACCGGAATGATCTCGTCAATCACGCTGCGGTCGAGCACGCTGGGCACAAAGTTCGCGCCGATGCCCTGAATGCCGTGCGGTCCCGCGACGCCCTTCGTCAGCAGCGGCGAGGACGCCGGCTCCACCGCGACGATCTTCACGCCCGGCTTTCGCTCCTTGAGATACCGGCCCACGCCCGTGATCGTGCCGCCCGTGCCCACGCCCGCGACGAAGATGTCCACCGCGCCGTCTGTATCTGCGTAGATTTCCGGGCCTGTCGTATCGTAGTGCGCCTGCGGATTGGCGGGATTGTCAAACTGGCCGGGGATAAAGCTGCCCGGGATCTCGCGCGCCAGCTCGTCAGCTTTGGCAATCGCGCCCTTCATGCCCTCGCTGCCCGGCGTGAGCACCAGCTCCGCACCGTAGGCCTTCATCAGCATGCGGCGCTCCATGCTCATGCTGTCCGGCATGACGATGATGGCGCGGTAGCCCCGCGCCGCCGCGACGACGCAAAGGCCGATGCCCGTGTTGCCGCTGGTCGGCTCGATGATGACGCTGCCCGGATGGAGCACGCCGCGTTTTTCTGCGTCCTCGATCATCGCCAGGCCCACGCGGTCCTTGGCCGAGCCGCCGGGATTGAAGCCCTCCAGCTTGAGAAGCAGGCGCGCCTTCAGGTGCTCCTCCTCTTCGATATGCACGGCCTCGAGCAGCGGCGTTCTGCCGATGAGCTGCTCGGATGACGTATAAATCCTTGCCATGGAATCTTCCTTTCCGCAGTCGGCGATGCTGCCGGCAGCATGCGTTTTCTGCATTATAAAACCGCCGGGTTCCGCTGTCAACTCGGTTGACTTTTCTCTTTCTGATGGTACTGTTGACTTTTCTCTTTCTGATGGTACAATAGGGACATTCTGAAGCAAAGAGGTGAAATGCTTGAACATTCTCTTTCAGTTTTCCATCATTCTGCTCATCTCGCTCGCCGGCGAGGCGCTCAGCTTCCTGATTCCGCTGCCCATCCCGGCGAGCATCTACGGCATCCTGCTTCTGTTCCTTCTTTTGTGCACGGGCGCGCTGCGCGTGGAATCGATCAAGGAGGTTTCCTCCTTCCTGATCGCGATCATGCCCATCATGTTCATCCCCGCAGGCGTGGGACTCTTGGAGTCCTTCGGCCTGCTTCTGCCCGCGCTGCCCGCATATGCCGTGATCACGCTCGTCTCGACGCTCGCCGTCATGGCCGTTTCCGGCCTTGCGACGCAGGCCGTCATCCGCAGAAAGCCCGGGGAGGGAAACCGCCATGAATGAATTTGCCGCATCCTCCGTGTTCTTCGGCGTGTTTGTGACGCTGGCCGCCTATTTTCTCGGCCTGAAGGTGAAGGAAAAGACCGGTCTGGCGATCATGAATCCGCTGCTGATCGCCATCGTGCTGGTGATGCTCCTGCTCCGCGGGCTTGACATCGACTACGCCGCTTACAACCAGAGCGCCAGGCTCGTCAGCAGCCTCCTGACCCCCGCGACGGTCTGCCTCGCCGTGCCGCTCTATGAGCAGCTGCAGCTGCTTAAGCGCCACAAGGCAGCAATTCTCACCGGCGTGATCTCCGGCGTGCTGACCAGCCTCGTCTGCGTGCTCGTGCTCGCCATGCTCTTCGGGCTCGATCACGCGGCCTACGTCACGCTGCTGCCCAAGTCCATCACCACGGCCATCGGCATGGGCGTCAGCGAGCAGCTCGGTGGTCATGTGTCCATCACCGTGGCGGTCATCATCATCACCGGCGTGATCGGCAACATGATCGCCGAATCCGTCTGCAAGGCGTTCCACATCACGGAGCCCATCGCGCGCGGCGTCGCCATCGGCACGGCCTCGCACGCCATCGGCACCACCAAGGCCATGGAGATGGGCGAGGTGGAGGGCGCCATGAGCAGCCTGTCCATCGTCGTCGCCGGCGTGCTGACGGTGGCCGGCGCGTCGGTCTTCTCTCTGCTGCTGTGACGCCTTCGCGCCCGCGGATGCAGCGCAGCGCACTGACCTGTGTGCAAATCCGCTGCAATTTAACGCGGACTTAACAGGCTTTTTTCTCTTTCCGTCGAATAGAATGAACAGTATATCAAATTCTCCGGGAGGGCATCCTTTTCATGCTCAAGAAAAAAATAAACAAAGCCGTGCTCAAGGCGTTTATCCAGCGCAGAAAAATCAACGCGCTCGGCCTGATCGTCATCACCGCCGCCAGCGCCATTTTCACGCTGCTGGGCGCGCTCACCGGCTTTGCCCGCACCGATATCCTGGCCATCATCACCGTGCTGATGATTCTTCTGTGCCTGCTGCAGATGATGAAGAACGGCAGGGGCTTCCGCACGCTGCGTTCCTACAAGGCCATGCGCAAAAAGAAGCGCGATCCGCAGGCGGATTGAACGAGCAGATTGAACGATTGGAAAAAGGGGCTGTCTCATGACGAGGCAGCCCCTTTTTCGCAGATAAGCGTCATCGTCAGAAGGATTTTACAGGAAAAAATCGAATACTGAATATGAACGAATTTGCCTTTTCATGCGGCTTTGGAGAATGAGGAAAACGGCGCGCCGGTTATCCCCAGTCCTGTGGAAAAGGCGTGGATATTCCCGAGGGTTTTGGAGCGGTTTTCCACAGCCCAAAATGCAGGCCTGTTTTGGCTTTTTGGCGGTTATCCCGGTTTTCCACCACACTACGGCTACTCCTGCTGAATCCTATATACTGCTACTACTCCATGGAGGTTGATGATATGCGTTTTTCCTGCGATACCAACGATCTGAACACGAGCCTCTCCATTGTCAGCCGCGCGCTGGCGGTACGCTCTCCGAAGCCGATTCTGGAAGGCATCCTCCTTGAATCCTGCGAGCAGGGACTGCGCATGATCTGCACAGACCTCGCGCTCGGCATTCAGACGACCATTCCGGCGACCTTCACCGAGGAGGGCCGCGCCGTGCTGCCCGGCAAGCTGCTGTGCGAGATCGTGCGCAAGCTGCCCGGCGGCATCTGCGAGTTTTCCATTTCCGACCGCATGCAGGCGACCATCCGCTGCGCGAGCATCCGCACGACGATCACCGGCTTTGACCCGGTCGAGTATCCGGAGCTGCCGCAGGTGGCAGGCGCTTCCTTCTCCATGCCGCAGAGCACGCTGCGCGACATGATCGGCCGCACGCTGTTCGCCATCGCGGTGGACGAGAGCCGCCCGATCCTCACCGGCTGCCTGATGGAGGTGGGCAAAGCCGAAATGCGCGTGGTCGCGCTGGACGGCTTCCGCCTGGCGATGCGCAAGGAGAGCATCGAAGGCCCGGAGAGCGACGTCGCGGCCGTCGTGGGCGGCAAGGTGCTGGGCGACATCGCGAAGATCCTGAGCGACATCGACGAGGAGGTCGCCCTCTGCTTCAGCCGCAGCCACGTGCAGATGAACGTGGGCGCGACGCACATCGTCGCCCGCCTGCTCGAGGGCGAGTTCATCCGCTACCGCCAGATTCTGCCGCAGGAGTGGCAGACCCGCGTGAGCGTGCGCAGCGGCGAGCTGGGCAGCGCCATTGACCGCGCCAGCCTGATTGCGCGCGAGGGCAAGAGCAATCTGGTGTGCTTCAAAATCGACGGCGACACGCTGACCGTCACCTCCAACTCCGAAAACGGCGACATGGAGGAAAAAATCGACGTGACGACCGAGGGCAAGGACCTGACCATCGCCTTCAACGTCCGCTACATCACCGATGTGCTCAAGGCGATCTCCGACGACGAGGTCTTCATGCGCTTCAACTCCAATGTCAGCCCCTGCGTCGTCTGCCCGACCGAGGGCGACAGCTACCTGTACCTGGTGCTGCCGGTGCGCGTGTTTAACGCGTAAGCAGCTTCAAGCCGCGCGAAGCGAAGAAGGGGTCTGGGGATGAAATCCCCAGGCGGGGTTTGGGGCCTGCGACCCCAACGTCCCCCATCGCGAAGCGATCAGAAAGCGCCGTCAGGGAGCGAAGCGAGACCTGACGGTGAATCACCGCAGGGTTGGTTTGAGAACAATATTCAGCAAGACAGAATGAGAGAATAGAGGATATGCGCGTTCAATCGCTGAGCCTCAAAAATTTCAGAAATTATGAGCAGGCGAGCATCACGCCTGACAGCGGCGTGACCGTATTCACCGGGCCGAACGCGCAGGGCAAGACCAACATCCTGGAGGCGCTGCACCTGTGCTGCCTGGGCAGAAGCCACCGGACGGCGCGCGACGAGGAGCTCATCCGCTGGGGCGCGGACAGCGCGCGCGTGCAGATCCTCACGCTGCAGATGGATGGCACGCACGAGGTGACGATCCTGCTGAGCCGTTCCCAGAAGAAAAAGAAGACGGTGCGCATCGGCGCGCGGCAGGCGGAGCGCATCGGCGAGCTCTTTGGCCACGTCTGCGGCGTGCTCTTTTCGCCGGAGGACCTCTCCATCGTCAAGGACGGCCCGGCGGAACGGCGCAGATTTCTGGACATGCAGCTCTCGCAGCTGCGCCCGCAGTACTTTTACAGCCTGCAGCGCGCGGTGCGCACGCTGAACCAGCGCAACGCGCTCCTCAAGGAAATTGCAAAGCATCCGTCCCTGCTGCCCACGCTGGACATGTGGGACGAGCAGCTCGCGCGCGTGGGCGCGGAGATCGCGCAAAGCCGACGCCAGGCCATCGCCTTTCTTGACGAGGAGGCCAGGAGGGCGCACGCCTCGCTGACGGACGGGCGCGAGGAGCTCAGACTGTGGTACATCTCCCAGACCGTCGACGCGCCGGACGCCGCGGAGCAGCTTTTGGGCCGCCTGCGCGCGGCCAGAAGCGAGGACCTGCGCAGGATGACCACGACGGTGGGCATCCACCGCGACGACATGGGCGTGACGATTAACGGCAAGGAGGCGCGCACGTTTGCCTCGCAGGGGCAGCAGCGCAGCGCGGTGCTCTCCCTCAAGCTGGCGCAGCTGGAGATGGCCGCCAGGGAGACGGGCGAAGCGCCGATTCTGATGCTCGACGACGTGATGAGCGAGCTGGACCCGCAAAGGCGCCGCCAGCTCATCGAGCGGATCGACCGCGTGCAGACGTTTGTGACCTGCACGGATCTGTCCGACCTGGCCGGCGCGCGGCAGGGCGCGGTCTACCATGTGGAAAACGGCACGCTCCGGGCGTGACGCTTCCTTTTGGGAAAGACCGTATTTTTGACGCAATAAAAGGAAAAAACGGAATTATACGGCCATTGTCCACAATCATCCACAAATTATCCACAGTTATCCACAAAAGTGTGGATAACTGTGTGGACAAGATACGGATAAGCTGGGGACAACCCCGACAAGCGCATGCGGGCGCAGGTTTTTGGGCAGTCCAAAAAAGGAGATCAGCCAAAAGATTTTGGGCCTTTTTCAGCCAAAACATTTTGGATCAGGCTTTGGATACCTCCAAAAGTGGAAAAGTGGGAGAAAGGAAACAAAAAGCAACGATGGATCGCAACAAGAAGCGCGTGACGTACATGACCGGCGCAAACAGCACGCTGAGCACTTACGGCATGAACGACCGGAAGAAGAAAAAGCCGATGCCGCAGCGCCTGCGCATGCTCTCGGTACTGGCCGTGCTCGCCGCTGTCATCATCCTGGCGGTTTTCTATGCGCTCAGCAGCACGGGCCGGGAAAGCGTGGGCAGGGTGACGCGCATCGGCGCGACGCTCTCCCAGAACGTGACGCCCTTCGGCGACAGCGTGATCTTCTACGACGGCACGACGCTGCACTGCATGGCCGCAACCGGCGGCAACGAGTGGAGCTATCAGATCGGCACGAACGCGGACTATGACGCCACGAAGGAGCGCATCGTCGCCTGGTCGGGCAACGACCTGTACATCCTCAATAGCCGGGGCCGCCTGATCTACAACAACAAGATGTCCGACACGATCCAGTTCGCCAGCGCGGGCAGCAGCTATGTGGCGGCGTTTGTGGGCGAGCCGGACAACGGCGTCGTCTCCGTCATCAACGAGGCGGGCCAGATCGTGGACAACGTGACCATCAGCAATCAGACGCTGCTGGACATCGGCTTTTTCAAGGCCGTCACCTCCTCGAGCGCGCAGGAGACCGAGCTGATGTGGGTGCTGGGCCTGGATACGACCGGCACGGTCATCTCCACCGAGCTGCAGACCTTCCAGCCCGGCAAGCTCTCCACCGGCAAGAGCTCCCTGGGCGAGCACATCGCCTACAAGGTCTATTCGATTGACGGCTCGCTCGAGGTCGTCACCACGCGCCAGATCATGCACTACAACTACCGTGTGCTCGAGGAGAGCAACCCCACGCTGATCTACGGCTACACCGTGGAGGACGTGCAGCAGGTCGGCGGCATGACCTACCAGCTGCTGATTCCCGCACAGGAGAGCCGCGAGGGCGTGCGCATCAACAACGTGCGCCTGATGTATGGCAATGTCGACCGCGTGCTGCACCTGCCCAGCGAATGCCTCGCCGCGGCGCTGGGCACGCATTCCGTGTACGGCTTTGCCAGCAATGCCGTGTACGTCTGCCGATTCGGCGAGACGACGTTCGCCGCGCATGCGCTGCCCATCACCGTCACGGCCGTGCTGGGCATGATCTCGGACAACCGCGTGATCGTCGCCTCCGGCTCGGAAATCTACGTGGTCGAGCTGCCGCGGTAAATACTCCCTCCACCATCCTTCGGATGGTCCCCCCTCCCTCAGGAGGGAGGCTGGGGGTGCCTCAAAGGCTCCCTCTCTGAGGGCGTCATCGTTCTGCTATCGTCTCATCGAAAGGAGCATTCATGAACATCATCGATATCCTCATTCTGGCGGTGCTCGCCGTCAGCGTGATCTACGGCATGCACCGCGGCTTCATCAGCGGCGTGCTGAGCGTGGCGGCGCTCATCGGCGCGGCGGCGCTGTCCTTCGCCATGAGCCCTCAGCTGGCCGCGTGGCTCAAGGGCAACCGGACGCTGGTGGACACACTGATGTACTACACCGACGCGGGCAGCCGCGTGAGCAGCCTCGACCTGTCGCTCATGAGCGTGTCGCAGGTGACGGAGAGCGCGCTGGCGCAGATTTTGTCCAGCGCGCATCTGCCCGCCGCGTTTGAAAGCGCGTTCATCACGGGCATCAGCGCCGCGCCGGCCGGCATGAGCATTTCCGAGCTGCTGAGCCAGACGATTGTGAGCGTGTCCATCTCCATCCTCAGCTTCCTGATCTGCTTTTTTGTGTCGTACATCGTCGCGACGTTTGTCATCCACCTGATCAGCTACGTCTTTGAGCTGCCGGTGCTGCGGCATCTGGACGCGCTCATCGGCGGCGTGTTCGGCCTGGTGCGCGGCGTGCTGCTGCTGTTCATCCTCTTTGCGCTGGTGCCCATCGTGCTGGCGATCGCGCCCGTGCCGCAGATTGAGGAGATGATCGCGGCCTCGCGCATGGCGCCGATGTTTGACAGCCAGCTGATTCTCTCCATCCTGCGCAGCTCGATCGGATAAGGCAAGGAGGAAACGCCATGGAAGTATTCTACTATCGCTGCCCGGTGTGCGGCTATGTGCATCAGGTGCCCAGCTACTGGATGAGCTACGCGGCTGAGGACAGCCACGAGCAGATGCACTTTGATCCCCGGACGCAGAGCGTCTGCGAAAACCAGACGCTTGATTACGCGGGCGAGGGTAATACGGACTGAACCTCATCCGTCATGTCTTCGGCATGCCACCTTCCCCATAGGGGAAGGCTGATGTTGCATGAAGCATGTATGCCGGTTCTCGCAGGCGAACGCAGTTCGCCCCTGTACGGCATGTTTCATCCGCCGCGAAGCGAAGAAGGGGTCTGGGGACAATGTCCCCAGCAGGGGTTTGGGGACAGCGTCCCCAAGAAAGGTCTTTATGGATTATCTCAAGTTTCTCTCCGGGATCACCACGGTGCCCGGCACGAGCGGGTATGAAGCGCCCGTCGCCGAGGCGTTTGCCGGGGCCTTTGCGCCCTTTTGCGACGAGGTGCGCATCGACGGCAGCCAAAGCGTGATCGCCGTGCAGCGCGGCAGCGGCAGGGGCCCGCGGGTCATGCTCTGCGCGCACATCGACGAGGTCAGCCTGATGACCACGCTCGTGGAGGAGGACGGCAGCGTCCGCTTCCAGTCCATCGGCGTGGCGGCTCAGACGCTGCCTGCGCAGGAGGTGACCCTGCTTTGCAAGGACGGCCCCATCTACGGCGTGATCGGCGCGATGCCGCCGCACCTGACCGACCGGAATGCGCGCGATCAGGCGACGCCGGTTGGTGAGCTGTTCATCGACACGGGCCTGCCGGCGCAGGAGGTCAGGCGCAGGGTGCCCGCGGGCACGCCGGTGCAGCTCACGGGCCGCACGACGGCGCTGCAGAACGGGCTCGTCGCCAGCAAGACGCTCGACGACCGCGCGTGCGCGGCCATCCTGCTGGACTGCGCGCAGCAGATGCGGCGCAGGCTGCACGACGCGGAGGTGGTCTATCTCCTCTCTGCCAGCGAGGAGTGGGGCTGCCTCGGCGCGGTTACGGCGACGGAGAACATCCGCCCGGATATGGCGGTCATCCTCGACGTGACGCACGGCACCATGCCCGGCTGCGAGGAGGGCGAGACGTATCCCGTGGACTGCACGACGCTCTCCGCGGGGCCCAATACGCACAGAAGGCTGACCGATCTGCTCAAAAAGCAGGCGGAGCGCCTCGGCGTCAAAACGCAGATCGAGGTCTGCGCGGGCAATACCTGGACGGATGCCTGGGATGTGCAGGTGGCGTGCGAGGGCGTGCCGTGCACGATCATGAGCCTGCCGATCAAGTACATGCACACCACGGTGGAACTGGGCTCGCTGGAGCTGATGCAAAAGCAGGCGCATCTGCTGTGCGAGGCGGTCTGCGAGCTTCATGAGGGCTGGGAGGAAACGCTATGCTTCTGAGCGACATCACGGCGCTGCGCGCTCCCTCCGGCTGGGAGGACGAGGCGCGAAACGCCATCCGCCGCGAGGCGGAGGACATTCTCAAGGACCGGGAAGGCCGCGTGTACGGCGATACGATGGGCAACCTCTACGCATTCCGCAGGGGCACGGACAGCGCGCTGCCGCACGTTATGCTGGCGGCGCACATGGATGAGGTCGGCTTCATCGTCCGCTTTGCCGGAGAGGACGGCCTGCTGCGCATCGACAGCGTCGGCGGGATCGATCCCCGGTGCGCCGTCTCCAAGCGCGTGATCGTGGGCGAGGGGACCGTGCCGGGCGTGATCGGCGTGAAGGCCATCCACCTGATGAGCGCGGAGGACCGGAAGAAGGCGCCGGACTTTGCGCACATCTTCATCGATATCGGCGCAAAGGACAAGGCCGAGGCCGAGCGCCTTTGCCCGCCCGGCAGCTACGCGACGTTTGAAAGCGAATACCGTGAGTTTGGCGACGGCTTTGTGAAGGCGAAGGCGCTCGACGACCGCGCGGGCTGCATGATCCTGCTGAACGTGCTGCGCGAAAGCGGCTATGCGGGCGACATGACCTGCGTGTTCACCGTGCAGGAGGAGGTCGATCTGCGCGGCGCGAGGATTGCGGCGAGGCGGGTCATGCCGGACGCAGCCATCATCGTGGACACTACCACGGCCAACGACATGGGCATGACCGATGCACATCAGCAGGTGACCCGTTGCGGCGACGGCCCGGCGCTCACATTCATGGACAAGCGCGCGATCATCCCGCAGAGGATGCGCGAGCTGGCGCTGTGCGCAGCGAAAAAGCACGGCATGCCCGTGCAGATCAAGCGCGGCGCGGGCGGCGGCACCGACGCGGGCGAGATTCAGCTGGCGGGCGCAGGCGTGCCGTGCTTGTCCATCGTGATCCCGTGCCGCTACATTCACAGCCCGGCGAGCGTGTGCAAGCTGAGCGATATCGACGCGGCGCAGGCGCTGACGCTCGCCGTGCTGGGAGAGTTTGAAGCGAGGAGCGAGCAGCCATGAACATGCAGCTTTTGGAAAAGATTCTGACCGCCTACGGCCCGTCCGGCCACGAGGGCCGCGTGGCGGAGGTTATCCGCGAAGCGCTTGACGGCCATGTGGACGAAATCCGCACCGACGTGATGGGCAACCTGATCGCGGTCAGGCACGGCGACGGCACGGGCAGGCGCATCATGCTCTCCGCGCACATGGATCATATCGGCCTGGCGGTGACGGACGCGGACAAGCACGGCTATCTGCGCGTGTGCAGCGTCGGCGGCGTCGACGCCGGGACGATGGTGAGCGGCCACGTCGTGTTTGAAAACGGCGTGTGCGGCGTGGTGTTCGCGGAAGAGAAGATCAAGGGCACGCCGAAGGTCTCCGAGCTGTACGTCGATATCGGCGCGCAAAGCCGCGAGGAGGCGCTTGACAGGGTGTCCATCGGCGACATGTGCGTGATGAAGCCGCGTGTGACCCGGCTGGGCGAGCACAGGCTTGCCTCTCCGGCGATGGACGACCGCATCAGCTGCTACATCCAGGCGCAGGCGCTGCTGGAGCTGAGCGAAAAGACGAAGAACGAGATCATCGCCGTCTTCTCCGTGCAGGAGGAGGTCGGCGTGGCCGGCGCATCGACGGCGGCCTACGCGGCCAGGCCGGACATGGGCATCGCCATCGACGTGACGGGCACGGGCGACGTGCCGGAGGTTGAGACGAAGCTCTCCGTGGAGCTGGGCAAGGGCGCGGCGATCAAAATCATGGACCGCTCGCTGATCTGCACGCCCTCCGTGGTCGAGCTGATGGAGAGGCTTGCGGCGGAAAACGGCATCCCGACCCAGCGCGAGGTGCTGCCCTTCGGCGGCACGGACGCGGGCCCGATGCAGAAATCGCGCGGGGGCGTGGCGACGGGCGTGATTTCCGTGCCCTGCCGCTACATCCACAGCGAGGCGGAGACGGTTGATCTGCGCGACGTGCAGGCGTGCGTCGATCTGCTGAAGGCGTGCCTGACGGCGTGAACGCCCTCAGGAGGGAGCCTTCAAAAAAGCGAATCATCAAGAAGAAATGCTTCTTCTGATCAGATGCTTTGATGCCTTTCTCTCTTGCGGGCGAACGCAGTTCGCCTATGAACACGATCTTCAAACCGCCGCGAAGCGAAGAAGGGAGTCTGAGGGACGATGTCCCTCAGGCAGGTTTGGGCGGCAGCCCAACGTCCCCCATCCCAAAGGAGACTTGAACGATGAAAGAAGCCATTCGCCTGACGAACAAGACGGCCATCGCACTGCGCAGAAGCGCACAGCGCCTGCGCGCCATGCACTTTGCCGCGGCGGTCATCCTGAGCCTGGCCCTGTGCGCGCTGGGCGTGTTTCTGGGCTTTCTGTGGCTGCCGGCCGTGCCGATCACGATCGCCGTCATTGCGCTGATGGACTGCGCCATCGTGGTCTTCTCCCGCAGCCGGTATCTGTCCCTGCTCGGCCAGGCGATCTGCACGGAGGCCGCGGCGCGCGAGATCCGCGCGGGCAGGAGTGAGAGCCGCCGGCGCGAACAGGCCATCAGCGACCTGATGCGCGCCAAGGCGGACGTGCAGCAGACGGAGCCTGCGCAGAGCAGGACGGAGGAGCAGCCGCGCCGTGAGGAGACGGATGAGGATGCACAGGAGACAAGGGCGGAGACGGACGGCGCCGCTGCGCCGCATCGCCGCAGAAGGCAGAGCAGTCTTCAGCTGATCCGGAGCGAACAGGCGAAATAACAACAAGGAGAAATCCATGGCGGCGATACTGTATACCCTTTTGTTTCTGCTGGGCGGCGTGACGATCATCCGCATGCAGCTGCCCGGAAAAAGCCCGCTCACGCGGGTTTTTCT
>SFFH01000065.1 GCA_004557905.1 Clostridiales bacterium
CGCCGAGGCGTTCATCGAGTGCAGCTTTGACAACCTGCTGGCCATGGCCCGCGGCTTTGTGACCACGGACAAGCTCTTCCTCACCGGTCAGCTGCGCCTGTCCGGCAACCTGTCCAAGGGCTTTGAGGCGCGCAAGCTGCTCACGCCGAGCAAGTAAAAGCATCAAACACAAGAAAAGGCTCATGCCCGGGAAACCGGCGCATGAGCCTTTTGTCTGCTACTTCACCCGCACGCGGGTCTTTCCGTTGCTCAAAAATACCTTCTCGGGATAGGTGTCCAGCGCGTTGAACTCGAAGAAGACCTCCCTTGCGCCTGCGTCGGTCATGCCGCGCGCGCCATTCATCGCGCCGTGCAGCAGACAGCCGTTCCCGTCGGTGAGCACGGCGTCCTTTGCCCAGCGCTTGTTGACCTCGGCGGCGCTCCACGTCCGGTCCACCTCAAACATGCCCGCCGCCATGCGCCTGTCCTTTTCCATCTGCGCCGCCAGCGCATCGGGCTTGGGCTCCATCGCCACGCACAGATACAGCCGCCGGGACGCTTCAATCACATGCACGCTCGCCGCGATGCTCTCGCCCAGGTCCGTCAGCGCGCGTATGCTCGTGGTCGTGTTGGGCGCAGCGCGCCTGCGCGGCGGCTCCTGCTTTTGCGGCGGCTGGCCAAGGAGCTTTTCAATCATCTGTGCTGCCCGGGAGATCATGTGATTCCTCCTTCCGCCTGCGCGGAGCTGCTGACGTATACCGGTTGATCTATCCATTTTATACCATTAGACGCAGGATTCCTGACAATCTTTCCGGATCTTTGTGATTTTTGGAAAAAATACAAAAGTTTGCGCTGCGGACAGTTTTTTGCGCTTTCCTTGAAATATCTGTCAGGTTTCCTCCGTCCAAAACAATAGATCAGTATACAGACGATGACAAACAAAATGCTCAAAGGAGGATCATTCCGACATGAAGAAGCTGATCTGCACGATGCTGGCGCTGATGACCGCGCTGCTGCTGGCCCTGCCCGCGCTCGCCGCGGACTTTTCCGCCAGCGGCCTGACTGCCTCCGGAACCGCCCAGCAGCTGGGCAAGGCGAAGGATAGCGGCGGAAAGAAGATCACCGTCCGCGTGCCCGCAGAAAACCCGGTGGTGGACGGCGAAAGCCCGCTGACCGGCGAGCCGTTCTTCGGCGATACCAACCTGGTGCTCGCCAACATCGATACCCATCCCCGCGCGCTGCCGCACTGGGGCGTCGCCGCCGCGGATATCATCTATGAGCTGCCCATCCAGGCGGACGGCTCCACCCGCTCGCTCGCGCTGTTTCTGACCGAGCACCCCGACTCTGCGGGCCCGATCCGTTCCGCTCGCGTTCCGATGGCGTCCCTGCGCGAGATGTGGGGCGGCACCTACTGCTTCTACGGCTATCAGGGCGGCCGCGACAGCAACAACGTCAAGGACTGGGTGACGGCCAACAGCGCCCGAAAAAAGTTTGCCGCGCCCGAGTACCTCAACGGCATGACCAAGAACAGCCAGTGGTTCCCGCGCTCCAGCGATCAGAGCCACGTCGCGCCGTACAACGTGCGCATGGACATGAACGCCGTGCTCTCGGGCGGCACGGCGCAGGCGAATCTGCATCCCTTCATCTTCACCGATGAGCCGCTTGACCGCGGCGAGGACGTAAACGGCATCATCATCAGCTACAAGCAGACCAACCCGGCCTACGTCTCCGCCTATCAGTACAACGAAGCCACAGGCCTATATGACCGCTACCGCAACGGCGCGCCGTACACAGACGGCAACACGGGCGAGGCCTGCGCCTATGCCAATGTGATCGTGCTGCGCACGGACATCTCCTGGGCGAGCGGCAATCCCTCCCGCCCGGTGATCCGCCTGAACGGCCAGGGCGTTTGCGAGATCTTCCAAAGCGGCAAGTACATCCGCGGCACCTGGGTGCGCGACTGCACCGAGACGAAAAACCTCAAAAACCGCATGGTCTTCCTCGATGAAAACGGCGACGAGCTGCCCATGCAGCGCGGCAAGACCTTCATCCAGATCGTGGACAACGGGCAGCCGGTCGTCGTGCTCGCCGATCAGAAAATCGAGGGCAGCGTGGAGCCGCAGGAGCAGCGCCTGACCATCGGCACCGGTGCGGCCAAGACGAGCAAGCCGCGCACCACCCGCACGCCCAAGCCGACCGCCACGCCGGCGCCCACGGCGACCCCGGAGCCGACGCAGGCCCCGACCGAAGCGCCGAGCGGCGAGGTTACGCCGCCGCCGGAGACGGGCGAGCCGGAGCAGAAGCCGGAGGGAGGCGAGAGCAATCCGCCGGAGCAGAGCGAATCCAAGCCGGAGCAGAAGCCGGAGGGCGGCGAGAGCACCCCGCCGGAAAAGGACGAACCGGAGCAGAAGCCGGAGGACGGCGAAAGCAATCCGCCGGAGCAGAATCCGCCCGAGCAGAGCGAATCCAAGCCGGAGCAGAACCCACCCGAGCAGAGCGAATCCAAGCCGGAGCAGAACCCGCCGGAGAAGAGCGAATCCAAGCCGGAATCCGGCGATGAGGCCAAGAGCGAGCCTCCGGCTGAAAGCAAGGCGGAGGAAGCTGCGCCTGCGGCAAACGAGCCTGCCCCCGCCAGCGAGCCTGCGCCTGTCGGCGAACCCGCGCCGGCTGAGTCCACTTCTGACGAAGGCTGATCGGCCTCCACATTTCTCTTCTTCTATCACAAAGGAGCCGCGGTTCATCGCCGCGGCTCCTTTGCGTTGTGCGTTATTTCCCGGCTTCGCCGCCGTCAGTCTGGATATAAACCGACGTGTGCGTTTCGTCCAGGCTCAGGGAGAGCGACTGGCGGCCGTCCGGGCTTTCGTGAATGACCACGTCGTCCGAACCGTTCACCGTTTTGGAGACGCGTACGCCGCTGCGGATCTCCGAAAGCGTCTGCTCATAGAGCGCCATGGCCTCGTCCATCTTCTCCTGCGTCCAGACGAACCAGCCGTCGTGGTTTGTCCACGCGCTTGCGCCCTCGGCGACCAGCTGCGCCATGCCCTCGCGCTGCTGCGCCACATATGCCTCGTATTCCTCCGCCGTCCACCAGACGATGTCAGGCGCGGTGGAAAGCTCGATGGCCTGCGCGGTGCCGTCGTCCGTCACGGTGTACACGTACGCGGGAGAGCGCTCCCCGGCGACCGCATCCGCTTCAATAGTAATCTGGCTGTAGGCCTGCGAGGACTGGCTGGTAACCGCATGCCCGTCGTTTTCCGCCATGCTCTGCGTGCGCGCGTCAAACTCCTCCTGCGTGGCGGCGCGCAGGCCCGTTAGCCTGCCGCTGGGATCAAACGAACCGTCCGGATTGCGCAGGATGGGCCCGGACAGGTCGCGCACGGCGTACACGTCCACCTCGCCGTCGCTGAACTGGACGGCCGTTCCCGCGCTGCTGTTCAGATTCACGGGATACATGTCCTCAAAATAGCGCACCCGTTTCCCCTCGTACAGGAGCCGCCCGGACGCATCGAGCGTCAGACCGTAGGGTGCGTACTGTGCATAGGAAGCGTCATAGGTTTCCTTGGAGAATGCGATTTCGGAGACACCGTCCCCGGCTTCGGCGGCGCTGAGCCCGTCCGTCGTTTCCATCCGGAAGGTCTCCTTCGGCGCGTCCGTGGCCAGCGCGGCGCCTGCGCACAGCACCAGCAGCGCTGCGAGCAGCACGGATGCTGCGCTCATCCTTTTCATGTTCTTCATGGCCGTTATCCTCTCTTCAATAGCCGTCATGCTGAAGCTGCTGGCCAGGGGCGACAGCCCGCTGCGGCGCGCTTCGAGCGCGAGCAGCGTCATCGCATAGTCCCGGCGCGACGCGCGGCCCAGACGCTCCAGCACGCGCGCGTCGCACAGCAGCTCCATGTCCCGGTTGGCGAGGAGGAACATGACCCACACCAGCGGATTGAACCAGTGCACGCAGACGCAGGCGGTCAGCAGCAGCTTTCGCGCCGCGTCCAGCGCCCGGATGTGCTCCAGCTCGTGCAGCAGCACATGATCAAGCGTATCGCCCGAACGGTCCATGCCCCGGGGGAGCAGGATCACGGGGCGCAGGACGCCGTAGGAGAGCGGCGCGCAAATGCGGCCGCTCACCCGCACGCGGACAGGCCTGCGCAGCGGAAAGCTTTTCAGGATCGTGGCGGTCTGCGGCGCGTTGTCCGGCAGCGCTTCCCCGAATGCCCGCAGGCTCACGACGTAGGCGCGCAGGAAATGCGCGGCGAGCAGCAGCATAACGGTCAGCCAGAGGATGCTTCCCCATGGCAGCGCGGCTGCGCCTTGCGCCGGCATGTCCATGACCGTGGTCTGCGCCGTGACAGCCGCAGCGGTGTACGCGATCTGCCGCACCTTCGCGGTCTGCTGCGGCCCATGGGAAAGAAGGGCGCGCAGCAGCGCCCGCGGCGCATAGGCCCACGGCAGCGAAAGCGGCACAAGCAGCCGCAGTACCGTCAGATCCCACAGCGCGACAAACATGCGCCGGGGCAGGCGGCCCCTGCACGCCGCGCGCAGCAGCGCCGTCAGCGCGATCACCGCGCCGGCGGGCAGGCTCCTTTGCAAAAGAGACATAACCGCCCTCTTTTCAGTCCATCTCGTCGATCATCCTGCGCAGCTGCTCAAGCTGCTCCCGGCTGATGCGCCGGCCGCCCAGGAGCGAGGCGAAGAGCTTGTCCGCCGAGCCGTCGAACACCTTGTCGATCAGCTCCTGCGTTTCCTCCTGCTGCACCTGCTCCTTGCTCACCAGCGCATGGCACATGAAGCCCGGCTCGCTGCGCTCGATGGCCTCTTTGGCGATACACCGCTTGATCAGCGTGTAGGTGGTGTTCACGTTCCATCCAATTTCCTCGGTGAGCGTTTTGGCGATGGCCTTGGCGGGGAGATCTCCCTCGCGCCAGAGCACGTCCATCACCTTCAGCTCGGAATCAAACAGCTTCACGGATGCATCCTTCTCCTTTGATCGTCTGTGTGGTCTGTCATGACACATAAATACTACCACAGTAGTAAAAGATTGTCAATACTACTGCGGTAGTAAAACTATTTCAAATCATCGACGCTCTTTTTGCTCAGCCGCCTGCGCTTTTTGACCGTCGGATCAAACCCGCACACCGCGCTGTAATCGCAGGATGCACAGGCATTGTACGTTCCGTAAATGGCTGGCGCGTCGTCGATCACGCCGGCGTACGCGTCGCCCGCAAGCGACGCGGCCTTGTTTTTCGCGAAGGCGAGCATCGCGTCCATACCCGCCTCGTCCGTCATCGACGCGCGGTACAGCCCGCTGGGTCTGCCGTCGCGGGTGATCATCGCGGCGTGCCGCGCATCCTGTGCGCGCAGCACCTCCACGTCGTCAAGCGACACGCCCGCCAGCGCGAGCTTTTTGGCGATCTGCCGCTCGACCTCCTCCTTGATGCGCGACTCGGTCTTCACTGTCGGGTCGGCGATGCGGCAGTAGAAGAAGCCCGCCGCCTGCGCGCCCGGCACCTGTGCCATCGCCGCTGCGAGGTACAGAAGCAGCTGCAGCTGGATGCCGTAATAGGCCATCGTGGGGTCAAACTTCTTTGTGCCGGACTTGTAGTCGATCACGCGGATGCGCTTTGTCTCGCCGTCAAGCACGTCGATACGGTCGATGCGGCCCTGCAGGTAGACGAACGAGCCGTCCGCCAGCTCCAGCATGATCGGTGCGACGCCGTTCTGGCCGAAGACCATCTCAAAGCGCAGCGGCGCAAAGCGGCTCTGCGCATACTGCGAGACGATGCTGCGCGCCGCGCGCTTGGCCGTGCTGCCGATGCGCAGCGCAATGGCCGCGCCGCGCGCGCTCTCGCCCAGCGGCGATTTGCACCAGTCCTCAAGGAGCGGGCGCACGGTCTCCTCCATCAGCGCGTCGCACGTCGCCTCGTCCACGTCCGGAAACTGAGGAAGAGCCGTCACGGCGCGCGTGAAGCGCTCCGCCGCCTCGTGGTACAGCGTGCCCAGCTCCGCGCGGTCCACACCGGGTTTAAGCGGCTCCTTCGGCGCAAGCCCGTAGCGGATGAAGTGCCGGTAAGGACACTGCGCGAACGTCTCCAGCCTGGAAACGCTCATCACCGGGCGACCGTACAGCGCGCGCGCCTGGCTGCCAAATAGCCGCTTCTGTGCGCCGCTGCCCAGCTGCCGCGTGACGGCGAGCAGCTTTTCCCTGCCCTGCTGGCTGGCTGACAGCGCGGCGTAGGCCTGCGCATAAGATTCACTGAGTTCCTCGCCGCCGTCTGCGCACACAGAGAGCGCCACACTCAGCGCTTCCAGCGCACTGTCCGGCGCGCAGAGCATCGCTTCTCGCTCATGAATGGCGACGCCGCCGTACACGGGCATCGCCGGGAACAGCCGCTTCATCGCCTGCACCGCCGCGCCCTCGCGAAGCGCACGTCCCGTCTCGTCTGAGAGCGCGTAGGAGACGATCAGATTTTCCGTGCAGCTGGTGAGCGTCTTGAGCTCGTCCAGCTGTGCAAGCGCCGCACGCTGTGACGGGCTCATGCCCAGATAGACGTCCGCTGCGCCGGATATCTCGCTCTGCTCCTGCGGGGTCAGCAGACCGCCACCAGACGAGTCCGGATGGTCGTTCATGCCCAGCGCGAAGAGCGTTTTGATCTCGCCGGTGCGCACGTTGCCGATCTCGCCGCAGATCACTGCGCCGTCCGCCGGGGGCAGCGCGGCCAGCTCCAGCGCGGACAGGCCGCTTTGCAGCAGGTCGAGCACGACCCTGCCCGTGGCGCTGCCGCCGCCCAGCAGCGTGTGGAGCTGGTCAAGCGTCTCCATCAGCAGGTTCCACACCTGCGCGCAGTCCTCCGCCTCGCTCATGAGCCCGGCGTCCGTCAGGGACAGGCGCATCGCGTCGAGCGCGTCAAAGGCGTCCACCGAGTCCAGCAGATCGAGAATCGCCGTGATCGTCCCGTCCGCGTTCTTCGCCTGCTTCAGCGCCCTTTGCAGAGTCAAGAGCGGCGCGACCGTCTTCTCCCGGCTGGCGTTGAGCCGCGCAAGCGCCTCCTCCCCACCGTCCTTGACGTAGGTAAACGGCTTTTTGATCGCATCGCCGCGCACGTCCATGCCCTCAATGTAGGCGCACAGCTCGTCCGCGTCTTCCTGCGTGAGACCGATGAAGCCGGACTGCACGCATTCCACCACGTCCGATGCCCGCCATCCGCCGGAAACGACCGCCAGGCTCGCCATCACAAAACGGCACAGCGGGTGCGCTCTTGCCGGCCGCTTTTCCGCGATGTAGGCGTTCACGCCGTACTGGGGCAGGATCGCCGCCAGAAGCGGCGCATAGCCGCTTTCCCGGGGATAGACCACGGCCATCTGCGCGGTGTCCTCCCCCGCCGCCATCATGCAGCGCATGCGGCTGGCGGCCAGGTGAACCTCCGAGAGCATGGAGCTGACCGCGTGCAGCGAAAGATGTTCGGGCGCCTCCTGCATCGCGGGCGCGCCCAGCGCGTAGAGCGAGCGCTCGAGCACCTGCAGATCCTCCGGCGCGTCGAGCGGCTTCACAATGCGCTCCCGGTCGACGGGCACGCCGGCTTTCTCCGCCAGCACGCACAGCCTTTCGAGAGAGAAGTTCACCGGCGCGAAAAGACGCCCGTCCGGCGCGCTGTTGTCATCCGTCTCCACGGCCAGCGTGAGCGTATCCGCCAGCGCGGCCATATGAACCAGATGATCTGCAAACGCTGGCGTGATCATGTCAAAGCCGTAGACGAAAACATTCTGCCCGCTCAGCACGCCGGAGCGTGGCAGGCGCGCAAGCATCTCGCGGGCGACGTCCTCCGCATCGCTGAGCTTGCCGAGCATTTTTTCCTCGTATGCTGCGTAGATGCGCGCGGCATCGGCAAGCTTTCTGGCGGACGGCATTGCGCGCTGCGCCTCGTCCATCGCTTCTAGACTTTGCAGAAGATCTGCTGCGGTCTTTCCACTGCGCTTGAAGTCCGCGATCAGAGCGGACATCTTTTGCGCCAGCCCAAGTGCGCTGTTCTCCGCCGCGCTGCGGTAGACGGTCAGATTCTCCTTCTCCTGCTCGATGATCTCGCTGAGCACCATGCACTTGCCGCGCTCGTCGAAGATCACGCGGTCGGGCTGACCCGCGCGCTCAAAGACGCGGGATTGCAGCCTGCCCGGCGAAAGCACGTCGATCAGGAACGTACCGTCAAGGTTCAGCCGTGTCATGACCTCGATCTCCGCCTGCAGCGTGTACTGAGATGGCACGAGCAGCATGCAGCGCTTTCCCTGCCCGGCAAGCGCGCCGATGCGCGCGACGGTCTCCCCGAGCAGCCTGTGCGGTCTGGCGGTGATGATCTTCATGGCGGCCTCTCCCCTCGGAATGTTTCACGTGAAACAACGCCGGCCGCCGCGACCGGGACCGCAAATGTTTCACGTGAAACAAGGAAATGACAAGTTCTGTACAGAATTATAGCACAGAACCAGCCGTCTTTCAATTTCACTGCACAGGAGGCAGACCATGCGCATCGCACTGATCGCCGATATCCACAGCAACATTCTGGCGCTTGAAGCCGTGATGAAGGCCGTCAAAAAGCACAGCCCGGACAGGATCCTCTCGCTGGGCGACCAGGTGAACCTGGGGCCGTGTCCGAGGGAGACGCTTTCGCTGCTCCGGGCGGAGAATGTGACCTGCCTGCACGGCAACCACGAGCGCTACATCCTCTCAGCGATGGCAGGCGACCCCGGCTATGCCGGCGCGAACTTTGCATCCCTTCGCTACAACGCGTCCCTGCTGACGCCCGAGGAGATTACCTTTCCAAAGGTGCTGGAACTGGAAGGCGCGGTCTTCACCCATGCCATGCCGGAGGACGACCGCTTCCCCGTGTTCGACGTGGACAGGGCGCTGCCCCTGCTGCGCAAGATGCGCTTTGACAAGCCCACGCACATCTTCTGCGGCCACGGCGTGCCCGGCACCGCGCCGTACGCCATCCTGACAATCGAAAAGGAACAGACTTTCCTGCGCCCGTATTATGTCGCCTACGATATCCGCCCCATGCGCAGGCTGTTCCTGAATAGCGGCATGGCCGATTATTGCCCGGTCATGGCGCACCTGATCTGCCTGCAGATGACGATGAACAAAGACTTCCTCGTCGGATTCGTGGAAAAGGCGCTCGCGCTGAGCGCGGCGCGCGGCGAGCAGGTCATCAGCCCAAAGACCTGGCAGGACGCGGACACGGCGTTCGACTGGCCAGACGGCGTCGGCACGGCGGCGTACTGGGGGGA
>SFFH01000066.1 GCA_004557905.1 Clostridiales bacterium
CCACAGTCAAGGTCGGGTCGTATTTGCTTCGCAAATCTCCACCCTTCCCTTGACTGTTCTCTAGCCGCTTGAGTGTAACCTATGTTTGATACTTCAACAACTCAATACCTCATACATTCCGAATCGCCGCTTGCCTTTCTGCCGGGCATGTGGTATGCTGTCGGCGTAGGCAGATAGGTTTCTACGGGTGGTTCCTCCGCAACAGCGTACAGAAGCGGAGGTGATGCGTATGGATAATGTGACATTGCTGAACATGATCCTCGCAATCGCCGGTTTGGTTTTCGCGGCGTATATCGCCGGAACGCAGAACAGACGATAAAGCAAAACCGCCTGCAGTTGGAGCCTGCATGGCGGTTTGTTGGTTTAACCACAGACCATCGCGGTGGTCATCACCCGTAGGTTTCCCCCTACCTGCCTACATTGTACGTCATCCCCACGCGTCTGTCAAGCCAGGCGTGTGGGGGCTTTCGTTTTTTGGCTTTTTTCCTTTTTTGCCCGGATCAGTCCACCAGCAGAAAATTAAGCAGCTTCTTCTCATCCGTGTTGAGCACGAGGCTTTCGTCAAAGCCGTACGCTTCCAGCATTGCAAGCGCCAGATCCACCCGGCCCACCGCGCTGGGATCGTGCGCGTCGGAATCCACGATCACCGGCACGCGGTACTTCTCGCAGCACTCGAGCATCTTCGCGTAGTTCTCGCGGCTGTTGAGCCGGAAGACCGGTTCCACCAGCGAGCTGTTGTTGACCTCCAGCGCCACATGGTTGTCCCGCGCGCCCTTGCACAGCTCCTCGTAGTCAAGCGGCGTGCGGCTGTCGTCCGGATGGGTGATGAAGCGCAGCTTGCGGCTTTTGCCCATGCAGCCGATCACGTTCTTCGTGTTGCCCGCCGCGCCCTCGTCCCTGTAGCACTGGATGTGGATGCCCGCTGCGCAGTAATCCAGATGCTGAATGTTCCGCTCGGGCAGGGAGAGATTGCCGCCCTCGAGCACGTTGATCTCGCTGCCGTGCAGCACGCGCACGCCGAAGAGCTCGCGCGGCACGGCGCGCAGGTTGTTGAAGTAGATTGGGTCGCAGGTGCCGGGAATGCCCGGCGCGTGCTCTGTGACGCCCAGAATCCGCAGACCCCTTTCCGCAGCCGCCTGCGCGTTTTCGCGAATGGTGCCGTACGCGTGGCCGCTGGCCAGCGTGTGCGTGTGAAGGTCCGCAATCAGCCTGATCATGTTTGTCGCCTGTCTTTCTTTATATTAGGGTATTCATTTTCTCGCTGACAGCCTGGCCAAACGGCGTGGCCGCCACGCCGCCCAGGCCCGTCTCGCGCAGGGAGACGTCCATCTTGTCGCCCACCTCGCGCATGGCGTCCACCACCTCGTCCGGCGGCACGGCGGAGCGGATGCCCGCCAGCGCCAGGTCCGCGCTGGACATGGCGATCATCGCGCCGGCGGCGTTGCGCTTGACGCACGGCACCTCCACCAGCCCCGCGACCGGGTCGCACACCAGGCCCAGCAGGCTCTTGATCGCCATCGCCGCCGCGTGGCAGACCGCCTCTGCGCTGCCCCCGGCCAGATAGCACAGCGCCGCCGCGCCCATGGCGCTGGCCGTGCCGATCTCTGCCTGGCAGCCGCCTGCCGCGCCCGCGATGGACGCCTTCTGCGCGATCACCTGGCCGATGGCGCCCGCCACATACATGGCGCGCACCATGGCCGCGTCGTCAAGGCCCTCCCGCTGCTGATAGGGCAGCAGCACCGCCGGGAGCACGCCGCAGCTGCCCGCCGTCGGCGCGGCGACGATGCACTTCATGCAGGCGTTGCTCTCGCCCATCTCCAGCGCCTGCGCCAGCACGGTGCCGATGTATTCGCCGCAGATGGTCTTTCCGGACGCCGCGTAGGCGCGCATTTTCGCGCCGTCTCCGCCGACCATGCCGCTGCGCGAGCGCAGCGCGGGATCATAGCCCGCTTTGGCACGGCGGATCGCAGCATAGAGCGCGGTCATCTGGGCGATGGATTCGCCGGGCGTGACGCCCCGCTCCACGCAGTCGCTGCGCACGATCACGTCAAAGAGATCCTCATGCTTTCCGGCCTCCGTCAGGGCCGCAAGGGATTCAATCGCCACGCTCATCCCTCCTTTTCCGCGTGCACGAACGTCACGCCGGTGATGCCCCGGATGGCCCTGAGCGTGTCAAGGCTCTCCTCGGGCACGGTCTTGTCCGTCTCGATGATCATGACGGCGCTGCCGCCGGGATAGTCGCGATACAGGTGCAGCGTCGCGATGTTGACACCGTCGTCCGCCAGCACGCCCGACACGTCGCGCACATGGCCCGGCTGGTCGCGGTTCTGCACGATGAGCGTGGGCAGATCGCCGGAGAAGCTCACACGCAGGCCGTTCATCTCCACCACCATGATGCGCCCGCCGCCCAGGGACGATGCGGTCATCGACAGCGCTTTGCCGCTTTTGCCCACAAGCTCGAGCCTGGCCGTGTTGGGATGCTCGCTGCTTAGATTGACGCGCGAAAACGAAAAGCCCATGCCCGCCTCCTGCGCGATGGCAAAGCTGTCCGGAATCTGCTCGTCGTCCGTCTGCATGCCAAGCAATCCCGCGACCAGCGCGCGGTCCGTGCCGTGGCCCCGGCCCGTCGCGGCAAAGGAGCCGGAGAGCGCGATGTTCGCCGTCTGCGGCGTGCCCTCGCCCAGCAGCCTGCGCGCCATGCGGCCGATGCGCACCGCGCCCGCCGTGTGCGAGGAGCTGGGGCCGACCATCACCGGCCCCAGAATATCAAACAGGTTCATGAAGCATTCCCCTCTGTGCGTTCTTTACGACAAAGATGATAGCAGAAATCGACCCCGGATTCAAGGATTTCCCCTCTATGAAAAAGCGCCGTGATGCGTTACAATAGGATGCACAGGAATTCTTGACAGGATGTGGACCATGTTTTCTCTTGCAAGCGGCGCGTGCCGCCATCTCATCGTCTTTGATCTGGAATGGAACCAGAGCAGCTATAACCCGAACCATCGCATGCCGCACGAGATCATCGAGATCGGCGCGTGCCGCGTGGACAGGGACTACCGGGTCGTGGATACCTTCTCCCGCCTGATTCAGCCCAGGCTCTACAAGCGCCTGGACAAGCACATCAAAAAGGTGACCGGCATGACCGAGGAGGAGCTCGCCTCCGGCGGCGCGTTTGCCGACGTGTTTGCCGACTTCGTCCATTGGTGCGGCGAGGATGCGCAGCTGGTGACCTGGGGCCGGGACGACTTCCCCGTGCTGCGGCGCAATGCCGCCTTCCATCAGTGCCCCATGCCCTTTGAGCCGCCGATTGACGCGCAGCTGGTATTCGGCAGCGCGTGCCTGGGCTCCCTGGCGCAGCAGATGAACCTGCACGCCGCGATGGAGCACCAGAATATCACGCTCGAGGTGCCGGCGCATCGCGCGGTATACGACGCGCAGTGCACCGCCGCGCTGCTTTCCTCCATCGACGCGGCCGTCGCGGCCCTGCCGGAGGACAGGTGCGCGCAGCTGCATGCGACGCTTGAAAAGGAAGCGCGCATCGCTTCAAGCGTCCTGCTCTCCCTGCCCACCAAGTACGTCTACCAGACCGATGCGCTGGCGGACGAGCGGCTCATGAACATCGCCTGCCCCCGGTGCGGACGGCGCACGGCGTTTGACACGCCCTGGTTTGACAGCGGGCGGGAAAAGTACATGGCGCTCTCCCGCTGCCCCGCGCACGGCATGGCCCTTGGCCAGATGCACTTCAAGCGCGCGCAGAGCGGCATGCTGATCATGCACCAGCGCACCTATGCCGCCAGCGGGGAGGAAATTGCCGACGTGCGCGAGCGCTACCGCCTCTATCAGCTCACGCCGCCGCGCAAGCGCCATCACCGGCTGAACATGGAGGACGCCGTGGTCAAAAAGGGCGCACGTCCGGACGAACAGGCGTAAAGGCGCGCACATAAAAAGAAAAAAGCGCCAACCGACGCTTTTTCTGATCAGGATATGCACGTGTGCCGTCAATCCAGACCCAGATGGGTCTCGATCCGGGAGACACGCATGGCCAGATTCTCATCTGCGGCTTCCGACATCTTTGCCGTCTTCTTCGCTTCCGTTCTTGCAAGCAGATAATCACAGGAAACATCCAGCGTTTCCGCCAGCAGGCACAGTGTTTCAAGGCTCGGCTGCCTGAGACCGCGCTCATAGAGTCCGACGGTGTTGAGGCTTTTTCCAATCACATCCGCCAGGGCTTGTTGGCTCATATGTTTGGCTGTGCGTGCAGCTTTGAGACGCTCACCAAACTTGACCATATTGACACCTCCCAACCCAGATGTTTGCAGGATTTGGCTAAATTCAGCCTGTTACTTTAAGTATACGGTTGATTTTCGGAACGTCTACTGACAAAAGCGATGTATTTT
Source organism: Clostridiales bacterium (assembly GCA_004557905.1). Taxonomy (GTDB): domain Bacteria; phylum Bacillota; class Clostridia; order Christensenellales; family Aristaeellaceae; genus Ventricola. The sequence continues at coordinate 4,398 of SFFH01000066.1, forward strand.
ATGATTTTCAACACTATTCTTTCATTTTTCGGACGTTTTTTCTTCAGAAAATTTCAAACAATCGCTTGCTTTTTCGGGGTTATTCCCTGTAACTGACGTGTTGACCGGCGCCAAAAAAGGGCGGTGATGCATGCTGCATGGGATGCATGGCACGCGCTGCTTTTTGCGCTGACGAGGTGAGTCATGACAAATCATCACCCTTCCCGCGAGGGAGAAAACATGGTTTTCCGTGCGCTGTACCTGATCGCCATCGTGCTGGTCGTGGACGGACACACGGCGCTGGACGACATGTTCTCCATGGGCGGCCTGTTCCGGTATTATTCCTTCCATCTGATGCTCTTTGCCTTCGGCGCCGGGTATTTTTTCCGGTTCCATGGAGGCGTGCTCTCCGACCTCGCCGCGCGGGCCAAACGGCTGCTCGTGCCGCTGTATGTCTGGAACGCCATCTACGGCGTGGGCGCGGCGCTGCTGCGCCGCTTCGGCGGCTTTGAGATCGGCGCGCCGCTGAATGCGTACACGCTGCTGCTGGCCCCCATCGTCGACGGCGAGCACTTCGCCTGGAACCTCGGCTCGTGGTTCATCTTCCCGCTGTTTCTGACGCAGGTGATCTACAGCCTCATCCGCCGCGCGGCAAGGGCGTGCTGGCGGGACAACGAGGCGGTGACGTTTGTCCTCTGCCTGCTGCTGGGCAGCGCCGCCGTGGAGCTGTGCCACGCGGGCCGTCAGGACGTGCTGCCGCTGTTTCTGTGCCGCACGCTGATTCTGCTGCCAGGCTACGCCGGCGGCCAGCTCTACCGCAGGCGGCTGGAACGCCACGACACGCTGCCTACCGTGCCATATCTGACCGGCATCGTCATCCTGCGCGCGCTGCTGTGCGTGCGCTATGAAAACCTGGCGTACCTGCTCTCCTCCTGCACCTACTTCACCTGCGGGGCGTTCGGCGTGTACTTTGGCGGCGCGCTGGCCATCGCGTTCTTCCTGCGCGTGGCGCGGCTGCTTGCGCCGTATGTGGCCAAAAGCCGCCTGGCGCTGTACGCCAGCCGCCACACGTTCGACATCATGATGCACCACTTCATGGGCTTCTTCGCGCTCAACAGCGTGTTCCTGGTGCTCAACGCGCTGGGCCTGGGCGCGGCGGACTTCTCCGTCAAGACCTTCCGCACCGCCTATCATTACAACTACGCGCCGGGCGGGCGCAGCGAGTTCAACGTGCTGTACCTGCTCGCGGGCATCCTCTTCTCCCTGGGCGTCGCGGCGGTGACGGAGAAAATCAAAGCGCTGTTTGGGAAGCGAAAGCGCAAGGCCTGAACGACGCGGAATATTTGAAAAAAGATGCGGCGAGGCATGCTTTGATATGCTTCCTTCCCGCATCTTTTCTGATCTATGCTTATTTTCTGCCGGCCCTGATCCGCCTGAGCTCCTGACGCAGCGCTTCCTCGCGGCTGTTGACCTCCTGACGCAGCTCCAGCGCTCTTTGTTTGGCCTCCGCCTTCAGGCGCAGGCGCTCCGCCTTCATGTCCGCCAGCAGCTGGTTGCTGTACAGCCGGGCATACGGGAACGCGCGCAGCGTGCGGCGTACCAGCCTGCCCTGCTCGATCAGCTTTTCGCGCACGGCCTGGGTGATGGCCTCCGTGTTGTCGGCGTGGCTCAGGTTGGCGACGGCGCGGATCTTGCCCAGGACGCTCGTGGAGATGACCAGATCGACCAGCAGCATGCAGCACAGCACGGCGCACAGCGCGCTGCGCACCTGCGCGGGCATGGCGATGAACACGCCGTAAAAGAACGGCTTGACCCAGTAGACGAGCATCAGGCCCAACAGGCCGAACGGAATGAGCGTGCCGGCACAGACGCGGCCGTTGAGGTTGAACGGCTTCTGGCTGTAATCCCACCAGCGCGCATGGAACAGCTTTTCCATGGCATAGCTGGTGATGTACTCCAGCGTGCCGCAGACGATCAGCGCCAGCGCAAAGACCGCCAGAGGATCGCCCGAAAACCGCGAGAGCAGACGGCAGATGAGCACCGCACCGAAGCCGTAGATCGGGCAGTACGGGCCGAGCAGAAAGCCGCGGTTGATGAAGCGGCGCAGCTGCACCAGCTGGCAGATGACCTCCATGACCCAGCCCAGACATGCACAGGCAAAAAACAGCAGAATGGTACTTTCAATCTCGACGCGCATCGTGTTCTTCCTTTCCGTCCGGCGGATTTGAAATGACCTGCTTCCTTTCGTGTCATGATAAGGCAAAACGCGCCAAATTGCAACAGACAGATTCCGCATGGTGTCTGCCATGTGCGCGGGGTCAGTGCGCCTGTGCCCGACGCGCCTGCAAAGACGCGAAAACTTTTGCCAATTGACCGGCTCCTTTTTGTTCAGAATCGTTGACTTTTTGATCGAATCCCCATAAAATATTGACAGGAACTTCTGCACAGGAAGTTCTCTTTGGCATACCTGATCTCCTGTGCAGACGCCGTGCGTGCATGCCTGATGAAGGCGATGACTCCGTCCACGCAAAACAGATGACCGGTAAACAGGTTCAGTTTGGCTTTGAGCATATCCCCACCACGAAAGGAGACCTTCCCATGAACATTCTGTTTGTCACCAGCGAATGTGCGCCTTTCAGCAAATCCGGCGGCCTTGCGGACGTGGCGTTCTCCCTGCCGCCGGCCCTCAAGCAAGCCGGCGACAACATCGAGATCATCGTGCCGTACTACAAGATGACCCGGGACCGCTTTGAGGACGAGATCAAGTTCGTCAAGACATGCGTCTGCCAGCTGGGCGACCGACGGATCGAGTACGGCCTTTGCCGCGGGGAGCTCAGCGGCGTGACCGTCTGGTTCATCGAGCATGAGCATTTCTTCCACCGTCCGCGCCTGTACGGCTACGGCGACGATTCGCTGCGCTTTGCATTCTTCTCCCGCGCGGTGGTCGATCTGATCGGCCAGCTGACCTTCATTCCGGACATTCTGCACTGCAACGACTGGGAGACGGCGCTGTCCATCATCTACCTCAAGAACGACGCCGTGCTGCGCGACGAGCTCAAGCCGATCAAGAGCGTCTATACCATCCACAACATCGCCTACCAGGGCCAGTTCGGCAGCAGCGAGCTGACCGGCACCTTCGGCCTGCCGTGGGGCTGGTACGACGGCGGTCTGGGCTATGAGTATCAGGGCCGAAAGGACATCAACCTGATGAAGGGCGCCATGCTCATGGCGGACGCGGTCTCCACCGTTTCCCCGACCTACGCGCGCGAATTGCACCATCCCACCTACGGCATGGGTCTGCAGGGCGTGGTGGACATGGTCAATCACAAGCTCTACGGCATCCTCAACGGCATCGACGTGGTGCACTACGATCCCTCCATCGATCCGCTGATCCCCTACAAGTTCTCTTCCCGCGACCGCTCCGGCAAGGCGCTGTGCAAGCGCGAGATCCAGCGTATGTTCGGCCTGTCCGAGGAGCCGGAATGGCCGCTGCTGGCGAGCGTCGCGCGTCTGGTGGAGCAGAAGGGCATCGAGCTCATCAAGCAGATTCTGCCCAAGCTGATGGAGATGGGCGTGCAGCTCATCGTCTTTGGCCAGGGCGAGCAGAAGTACATCGACTATTTCAACTGGGCGAAGCAGAACTGGCCGGGCCAGCTCGGCTTCTCCAGCGATTACAACGAGCCGATGGCCAGCAAGATCTTCGCCGGCGCGGACATGTACCTCATGCCCTCCCGCTTTGAGCCGTGCGGCCTGTCCCAGATGATGGCCATGCGCTACGGCACCGTGCCGATCGTCCACGAGACCGGCGGCCTGAAGGACTCCGTGCGCGCCTACAAGGACTTTGACGGCATCGGCGACGGCTTCGCCTTCGCGGATTACACCGCCAAGGACCTCCTCCTCGCCATCCAGGAGGCGGTCAAGCTCTACTTCAGCAACGAGGAGATGTTTGACAAGCTGCGCAAGCGCTGCATGGAAAAGGACTTCTCCTGGGACAAGAGCGCCCAGCAGTATCAGTCCATGTATACCGACATCTGCGGCAGCACCGGCGCGGGCGAGTACATCTCCTTCCAGGATGCGTTCGATCAGCTCAAGCACTGCTACGAGGAGAACGACCGCATCAACCGCTACAGGCATCCCGACATTATGCGTAAGGGCTATCATCGCGTGATCCAGATCGAGATCGTGGGCCGCGGTGCCGGCTTCTTCTACGTCGAATTTGTCGACGGCGAGCTGAAGGTCTGCCCCGAGCCGCGTCCGGACGCCGAGGCGTTCATCGAGTGCAGCTTTGACAACCTGCTGGCCATGGCCCGCGGCTTTGTGACCACGGACAAGCTCTTCCTCACCGGTCAGCTGCGCCT
>SFFH01000013.1 GCA_004557905.1 Clostridiales bacterium
AACAAGGCACTCCAGGGGTGTCGAAGAGCCTCAAAGGCGAACGCTTTTTGGCACTCCTAAGCGGTAGGCCGTGGGTTCGAATCCCGCCGGATGCGCCAATTTCAAGAAAAATCCCCCGATTCCGGGCAGAGCGGCTGTTTCAGCGTCTTGCTCCGGGATCGGGGGGTTTTTTATTCTTTGTTCATCGGCGGCTGTGCGTCGCTCAGATGGTCCGGTTCTTCTTCATCTCAGCCATCTGCTCCTCGGTGTAGCCCAGCAGATCGCCGTAGATCTCCTTGTTGCTGCCGCCCAGCTCCGGAGAGGGCTCATATTCCACCGTCACGGCGCTCATGCGCGGCGCAAAGCCCGGGACCTTGACCTTGCCGTGCTGCGGATGGTCGATTTCAACCATCATTTTGCGCTCCGGCACATAGTACTGCGGATCGTTGGTGATGTCGTCCACGCTCAGCAGGGCGCCAGCCGGCACGTCCGCCTTGCACAGGATCTCCATCGCCTCAAACTTGTCGTGATCCTTCAGCCATTCCTTGATCGCGCCGTCGCAGATCTCGCGGTTCTTGAAGCGCAGACGCGGGGTTGCCATCTCAGGGCAGACGTCCTGCTTGAGGTCAGGACGGCCGATCGCCTCGCAGAGGTTGTCCCACTGCTTGCTTCCCGGCGCGCGGGAGCAGTAGATGTGCACATAGTCGTTCAGGCCGAACGGCTTGCAGGGATAGGTATCGGACGGGCCGACGTCCTCAAGCGGCATGCCGTTGGCCACGCGGCGGTTGGGCACCTTGCCGTTGTTGTAATACGGCTCCCACTGGGAGCGGCTCAGGCCGATCATGAAGTCCTGCATGGCCACATCCACGCGCTGGCCGATGCCCTCGCGCTCACGCTGGAGCAGCGCGGCGATGATGCTCAGCGCCAGCATCTGGCCGGTGCCAGAGTCCGCAACAGAAATGCCGCACTTGATCGGGCGCTCCGGCAGGCCGGTGGCGGACACCATGACGCCGGTGTGGGTCGCAATCGGATCAAACGCCGGGTAATCCTTGTACGGGCCGACCTGGCTGAAGCCCTTCAGGCTCGCGTAGATGATCTTCGGGTTGATCTCCTTGCAGTGCTCATAGGTCAGGCCCAGATGGTCCATGGAGCCCGGGCCCATGTTCTCCACCACGACGTCGCACTTGGCGAGCAGCTCCTCCAGGAGCTTGAGGCCCTGCGGATCCTTCGCGTTGCAGGTGATGGACTTCTTGTTCATGTTCATGACCAGGAAGCCATAGGTGTCCACGCCGGGGTTCGCCATCGAGTAGCGGCCCAGCTCACCCCTGCCGGGGCGTTCCACCTTCAGCACCTCGGCGCCCAGCCAAGCCAGGGTCTCGGTGCAGGAGGTGCCGGATTCAAATTGAGTCATATCCAGTACGCGGTAGCCGGAAAGCGGTCCTTTGCATGCCATGTTGATGGTCCTCCTTCATTTTTTGTTCGATCAGGGCTTTCAAGCCTGATTCTGCTGCTTCTTTTCTTTGTTGGGAATGACGCGCTGCTCGATGAACTCCTCCACCAGGCCGGTCATGGTTTCAGCATTCCACTTCTTCGGGTTGACCGGGTCGGCGTGGAAGGCCAGAACCGGGATGCCGGCCTCCTCCAGCGTCTTCTTGATGAAATAGCTGCCCTCAACGGCCTGAATGTCGTTGTCGGGGATCATGTAGACCACGCCGTCGATGTCATTCTGGCGTGCCTGCTGCAGGAACCAGCTGCTGTTCCACGGCGGCATATGCAGGAAGTCCTCCATGCCGATAAAGCGGGCAGCCAGCGCGCGGAGCGGGTCCTCCTCCACGTTGTTGCGGATGTACGCGTCGGCAGCCATGGCCAGATACATGGACCACATGAACACCGCGCCGTACTTCTGCTCAAACCGCTGATAGAACGCGAAATCCTGCCACATGCCGCGGCCCAGCCACATCATGCGCAGCCGCTCGTTGGGCACGGCGGCTTCACCCTTATCCGCCAGCGCCTTGATCTCCTCATAAAGGCTCCGGGCATGATCGGCAGCCCAGCGCGTGCCGCGCTGCCATTGCGCCTGCATGACCGCATTGATGGTGTCCACCACCGTCACCGGGACCGGATGGCACTGGGCGATCAGGTCGCGGGTCTTGCGGTACCAGCCCTCCTGCTCGTTGATGAGATCCATGACCTCCTGCAGCTTGTTCATGTCGAACATCTTGCCGGTCTTCATCTCCAGCCAGCGGATCAGCTCCTTGAGCTCCTCCACCGCCAGATCGATGCGGTCGGTATCATAGAGCTCCTCCCAGCGGTCCGCCGCCAGCTCGTACCAGTTCAGCGGCGTCTTTCTGGCCACGGTGTTCTCCATGGTATACAGCTCTGCGCCATAGTTCTCGGCCAGCAGGCCGAAGATCTTGTTCTGCGCATCGCCGGTGAGGCGGGTGATGCAGATGGTGGGCTTGGGCAGGCCGCCCCACGGGCCCATCGGGTTGCCGTCTGCGTCCACCTTTTTGTCGTCCGGGTCGAAGGACTCAGCCAGAGCCTGCGCGTCATAGCTGTTCAGATCGGGACGATAGCCGTTCTCCTGCATCAGGCCGAAATACTTGCGGGTCATGCGCTTGGCGCCGCAGATGGCCGCCCACCACTGGTTGACCACAAACGGGATATCCATCGCGCGGAAGATCTCCATCGGAACGTCGGCGTTGAGAATGGCAAAGTCGCAGTGCTCTTTCTCCACCCGCTCCTTCATCGAAAAGAACCATTCCTTCTGGTAGACGCTGACGGTCTTGGTGGCCTTCAGCTTCTTCACCACGCCGGAACGGGAGTCGGGCGCCTTCTTTTCCTCAGCCATTACTGAACGCCTCCTTTCATCTCAGCGGCAAACGCAGCCAGCCTTTCATCCAGGTCCTCGTTCCTGCCCACGGGCCACTGCATGCGGCCGAACGTCGTATGCCGGATGCCGCGGGATTCCAGGCTTCTGCGCTGCTTGGGCATATCCCAGGTGGCCACCTCGTCAAACTGATTGGTGTAGAAGATGACGCCCTGCGCGCCGGCAGCGTTCACCTCGCGGTCGAGCGCCTCCGTGCGCTGAGCCGGAGTGGACTTGCGGGCAGAGAACTCGCGCAGCAGGTAGCGATCCACCAAGGCGCGGGTCACCGGATAGGTCATGTTGAAATCCCGGTCATAGGCGCGGTCGCCCCAGTCGGTATCCTCGCCCACCACCACCAGGCCGGTGGCCTCGATCTTCTCGTACAGCGCGGTATCCTCCTGGTTTGCGCCCGTGTAGTACACGCGCGGACCGGTGAGCACGGGCCAGCGCTTCGCAGCCTCGGTCACCTGCCGGACCAGCTCGGTGTGCGCAGCCTTCTCCATGAACAGGCCGGCGCCGATGATGACCAGCGCCTCGCAGCCGGAGATGCGCACCTCCTCGCCATGGCGCAGCTGCGCCATCTCGCGCAGGGCCTGTCGGTTCTCGTTGCACAGCTGGCCGGCCGCGCGGATCTCCTCGTCCGTGACGGCATGTCCGGCCCACTCCTCCACCTGCTTTTTGAACAGCTCGATGACAAACTCATCGCGCGTCTGATGCAGGCGATGGCGGGAGAAGAGCCAGTCGATAAAGGCCACCGGCGGCACAGCCTTTTCCGGCTCCACGCGGCGCAGCTCGCGCAGATAGAGGAACACGCGGATCACCACGTCGGTGCTGTTGGAGATGGCCAGCGCGTCGATCAGATCAGCATAGGTGCCATCCACAAGCCGCTCAAACTGGGCGCGCACCATCGGATCAAAGGCGTACTCCAGATACTTGTCGGTCTCATCAAGCGGCTTGTCCGCATCGGCATACACCTGTACGGGCAGCATGCCGGCGGCGATGATCATCTCGTCGGGCACATCGCAGCCCAGCTTGCCGATGACCTTTCTGCCATCGGCCTTCCACTGGCGGGCCACGGTATCCCGGTCGTCATAAATTGCCTTCAGCTCAGCAAAGGCGGGGGTTTGCAGGGCGCAATCGCGAATGCCCACAAACGTCACATCCTTTCTCAGTGCATCACGTCTTGAAAAAAGTCCCCGCCTCCCGGCGTGCCGTCCGTCTGCATGGCAGCCAAGCGACACGCCGGGGCGGCGGGGTTTACATGAGGCGATAACAGGTTTCAGGTGTGGATCAGAGCGGGATCGCACCGGTCAAGGTAGCGACCAGCGCCAGCACAATGCCGAGCACCCAGGTCGGAATGAAGCAGTACTTCAGGTTGTCCTTCATTTCAACACCGCACAGGCCCAGCGCCAGATACGGGGTCGGCGCAACCAGGCACAGGTTGACGGCCACGCAGGCGCCGATCGTGCAGGCGCACGCCGCAGCCATCATGGAGCCGCCGAAGGCCGCCGCCATGTTGCCGAAGATCGGCGCCATGACCATGTACAGGGTATCGGAGCCGACGGCCATGGACAGCGGAACAGCCAGCATCGCGATGATGAAGCTCAGATGCTTGCCCATGGACTCGGGCATCATGCCGACCAGGGTGTTGGTCATCGCTTCCATCATGCCGGAGCCCTTCATGACGCCCACCAGCATGCCGATGGAGAAGATGATCATGACCATGTTCAGGGCATTGGCGCCGTGCTTCTTGATCTGCGCGGTCATTTCCTTCGCGCTCTTGCAGTTGACGATCAGGGCCACGGACAGGCCGATCATGAAGGCAACGTTGGTGTTGATCCAGCCCTTGAGCAGGCAGATCACGATGCAAACCAGGAAGATGATGTCAAAGTAGAGCACGCCCTTGCTGACTTTCAGCGTGGGCTCCTTGGTCTGCAGCATGCCGGAGCGCATCTTCTCGAACTCATCGTCGCTCATTCCGGCGCCGCGCTTCTTGAGCATCGGGCCCACGATGAAGCAGGAGACGAACAGCAGCACCAGGCCAAAGATCTGCGCCGGGATCAGCGCGGACCAGATGGCGCGGGCCTCAAGGCCGGTCGAGGCGGACACGCGGGCCAGCGCAGAGGTCCACGGCAGCATGTTCTCCACGCCGGAAACCAGCGCGATGTACAGCAGCAGGACGATCGGGCTGATGTTCATCGCATTGAACAGCGGCAGCATGGTCGGCGCGGTGATGAGCCAGGTGGTGGCGCCGGAGCCGTCCAGATGGGAAATGGCGGTCAGCAGGCAGGTCATCAGCAGAACGAGGCTGACGTTGTTGCCAATGTACTTCATGACCTTGCCGACGATGAAGTCGAACACGCCGGCATCAGCCAGAACATTGAAGAACACGACGGCGAAGGTGAAGAGCGCCGCGGTGTTCAGAACGCTGCTCAAGCCGCTGCCCAGATAGGTCTGGAGCGTCTTGAAGCAGGTGACGATGTCCATCGGCGCGGCAACCTCAGCCTTGGGCGGAACCAAGTAGCCCGTCAGGCCCAGGAAAAGCACAGCGATCGTGGGCAGCAGGATCAGAATCGGCGGCAGGGCGATCTTGCCGCGGATGACCAGCGCCACCATGACGATGACGAGAATAAAACCGACGAGTGACAGCATGAGGAACACATCCTTCCATGAAATTGGTCTTGCGTACGTTGTCCCGCTGCACGGCGGGAGAGACAGCTGTCCGTTCGCCTGCGGCTCACCCAAACCGGCAGCGCGCGGCATTCCTGTCCGATTGACAATACGTTATCATATTCTGTCGATGAAATGAAACAGGCTGTTGCCCGAAAGCGGCGGATGAAATATGTGCGGCTGCACATATCCTCCGGATTCGGGAGGAATGTGCTTTTTTCCCGAAAATTCGTCCTGCATGACAAAACACAGTCCATTCTGTTCTGCAATTTGACGATCTCCTCCGCAAAAATCCGTTGCCCGCAGAAGTCCCCGCGGGGATGGCCCTGCGTTTTTCTGTGCACTTTATACTGCTATCGGATGAGCATGACGCGCGCGGATGCTTCCGTTGCATCGGAGAATCGTATGATCAAAAAGGAGCGAAGCCTCTCCGTGCAGCGCTTCGCTCCTGTGTTGTCCGGTTCAGATACGACGTCCGTCTTTTCTCAGCGCCCGGTGCGTTCAGCCCTCCAGGTACTTGCCCAGGCCGCCCCAGGTCTCGCAGAAGATTGCCGGATCCATGATCTTCAGATCCGGCGCAATGTCCGGCTTGAAGCCCAGGTGCGCCAGCACGTCCTTCTCAAGGTCGATGCCCGGCGCGATCTCAATGAGCGTCATCCTGTGATCGATCAGCTTGAACACCGCGCGCTCGGTGACGTAGAGCACCTCCTGCGTGTCCGGAGAATATTGGCCGGAGAACGTGATCTGGCCCACATGCTCCACGAACTTCTGGATCGTGCCCTCCTCCAGGATCTCGAGCTTGCCGTCGCCGACCTTCACCTTCGCCTTGCCCATCAGCGTGCCGGCAAAGACCACCTTCGGGGTCGCCGCGGTGATGTCGATGAAGCCGCCCGGGCCCGTCAGGCGCTTGCCCATGCGGCTGACGTTGTTGTTGCCGTCGCCGTCCACCTCGCCGATGCCCAGGCAGGTCATGCTCAGGCCGCCGCCGCTGATCAGGTCAAACATCTCGTTCGGCGTGAGGATGCATTCCGGGTTGTAGGCGCTGCCAAAGCTCGGCAGTGCGCTGGGCACGCCGCCCACCATGCCGCTCTCCGTGCTCATGAGCACGTCGTCGATATAGCCCTCTTCCGCAACCACCTTCGCGATATCCGCCGGCATGCCGACGCCCAGGTTGATCATGTCGCCCTTCTTCAGCTCCATCGCGCAGCGGCGGCAGATGACCTTGCGCTCGTCAAACGGGATCGGCTTGATGGCGTCCAGCGGCACGCGGATATGGCCGGAATATGCCGGCTGCCAATAGTCGCCCTCCGCCTGCCAGCAGCTCTTGGGGTCCTTCGCCTGCACGACGTAATCGACCAGATGGCCCGGAATCTTGACGGCCTTCGGGTTGAGCGTCTCCTTCTTCGCCAGGTATTCGACCTGCACGATCACGATGCCGCCGCAGTTCTTGACGGCCGTCGCCACGGAGAAGCCCTCGTTTACCACGCTCTCGTGCTCAAAGCTGATGTTGCCGTTCTCATCGGCGATGGTGCCGCGCAGCAGCGCCACGTCGCACTTGAAGGACGGGTAGAACAGGTACTCCTCGCCCTCAAAGTTCACCAGCCTGACGACCTCGGACTCCGCCGCCTTCTTGTTCATCCGTCCGCCTTCCACGCGCGGGTCCACGAACGTGCCCAGGCCCGTCTTGGTCAGCAGGCCCGGTCGGCCCGCGGCGATCTCGCGCCACAGGTTGATGATGACGCCCTGCGGCAGGCAGTGCGTGTCAATCAGCTCCTGGCGCGCCTGGTCGCACAGCGTGAACGCGCTGCCGATGTGCGCGCTGGTCCACTTGGTCACCAGGCCCGGTCCGGCTTCGCCCAAGCGCGTGACGCCGCGCGCGCCGTGGGTCTTGTCCTCCTCCGGCAGCGGAGAGCGGTCCCAGCCGTCAAACTTGTTGCCGTAACCCCAGTCGCCCATGGCGCTGCCCTGCTTCAGGTTCAGGCCGCAGGGATGGCCCGTCTCCGCGTAGCGGTCGCGGATCGCGCAGGCGATTTCCTCCGCCCAGCCGGACAGGCCCATGCCGGCAATGCCGACCGTTGCTCCATCCGGAATCAGCGCTGCTGCTTCCTTCGCCGTGATAAACTTCGCCATATCCAGTTCCTCCTTGTCAAATTGCAGACGCCGCGCAGACAGCCCTGCTGCCTAACGCCCTCGCCTGCAAACGAGTTTTACAAAAACTGCGGCAGATCGCAGAGACCTGCCGCAGAACTCACCAATCAGACGGTGAAGAAGTTGAACAGACCCAGCTCGGCGGCAATAATGGTAATCACCGGCACGATCAGCGCCACAACGATCATCTTGTTGGACAGCTCTTCCTTCACCTGGTTGTCCGGGCAGCTGGCAATGGTCAGCGCGCCGCCGGTCGAGAAGGGGGAGCAGGCGGTGGACAGGCCGCCGAAGAAGATGCAGGTGTACAGCGCAACCGGATTGATCGCAACGCCCTTGGCAGCAAAGGCGGCCACCAGGCCCGGAACCATCGGGTACATCAGCGGCATGACGGTAGAGGTCGAGGAAGAGAAGAAGCTCAGGAAGCCGGCGAACAGCACGATGGCGCCCGGCAGCAGCCAGGCCGGGATGGAGCCGGCCAGCATCGCGGAAACCCAGTCGATCAGGCCGGCCTTGGCGGCAACCTTGATCAGGGTGTACACGCCCACGATCATCACGATGGTGCTGATCGGGATCTTGCGGATGATGTCCTTTTCCTTGCCGAGCTTCAGGAAGGCGCACAGCACAGCACCGATGATCATGATGACCTGCGGCTGGCAGAAGGCGGCCAGGGCCTTGATGAACGGGGTCTTGATCCAGGCGCTCAGGATGGCCGGCACGACCATGAAGAAGAAGGCGACCAGCAGCAGGATGAAGTTGGTCTTTTGGAGCTCGTTGAACTTCGGCGGCTCGGCCACGGCAACCTTCTGCGCCTTGAAGCCCTTGCGCGCAAAGTAGAACACGAGGATGACGATCACGCAGATCATGATGGTGTTCAGCCAGCAGTACATCGCGGCGCTGGAGGCGTAGGTCTCAGCAGCCTCGGCCTCCATGGCCATCAGTTCGCCGGTGGCGTTCTCCAGAATCAGCTTCTTGCCGATCAGTCCGCCGTAGCCGTTGAACGGGTTGTTGGAGCCCAGCAGGTTGCCGAAGGTGATCGCCACAGCGGTCAGCACGGGATCACAGCCGGCGGACAGCGCCATCACGAAGCAGAACGGGCCGACGATCGCCGGCGTGGAGGCGCCGGCGCCCAGGCCGCCGACGATCGCGGACACCGCGGCGATGGCCAGCGGGATCAGCTTGGCGTTGCCGCCCATGGCGTAGAGCAGCTTCTTGCCCAGCACATCCATGGTGCCGTTTTCCGTCGCGTAGTTGAAGAACAGCGCGATGGACAGCAGGTAGAACACGATGGTGGTCGGCCAGAAGGCCACGATGTCGTTGACCTTCAGACCCATGACCAGGTTGCCGATGATGAAGGCAAAGGCCAGGGCAATGACGCCGGTGTTGAACTTGAATTTGTAGCCGATCACGATGGAGGCCACAATCGCCAGCAGGCACAGGATCAGGGGCAGACTCACGAAAAATCACGTTCCTTTCTTTATCTGTGTGTGAGATGGGGAAAATCTATCTGTACCGGCCGTCTTGTTTTCGCACGGCAGCCGGTATCGATACAGGGGAAACGTGCTTACAGGTCGTGGCTCATGCGCTCGATGACCTCGTCCTGGATGCCCGGGGTGAGGCGGGTGAAATACGCGCTGTATCCGGCCACGCGGACAACCAGCTCCGGATGATCCTCCGGATGCACCTTGGCGTCGACCATTTCCTCGCGGTTGACCACGTTGAACTGGACATGCTTGCCGCCATGGGTCAGGTAGGTCTGGATCATGGAGCCGAGCTTGACCAGGTCCTCCTCGGTCTTGAGCGCGCTCGGATGGAACTTCATGTTCATCAGCGTGCCCTGATACGGATCCTGATCGACCTTCATGGCGCTCTGGAACACGGCAATCGGGCCGTGCGTATCGGTGCCATGGGCCGGGGACAGGGAGGCGTCGGCCAGGATCGTGCCGCCCTTGCGGCCGTCCGGCGTGGCGCCGGTGACCATGCCGCCGGGCTGATGCGCGGAGATGGAGATGGCATTGGGCTTCAGGGTGTCGCCGTACACGCAGGGCAGGGACAGGCACACGTCCGCGTGCAGCTTGTAGAATTCCGCAACCATCTCGTCCACCTCGGCGTTGTTGTTGCCGTACTTCGCCTGGGACTTGAAGTCCTCCTGCATCGCCTCATAGCCCACCCAGTCGGCGTCCAGCGCCTCCATGAGCTGCGCCATGGTGTACTTCTTCTCCTCAAAGATGAGCTTCTTGATGGCATACAGGCCGTTGCCCGCGTTGACCGCGCCGACAGCACCCAGCACCGCGCCGTTCTCGAACTTGAAGCGGCGGGTGAACATGTCCTTGCCCTCCTTGACGCCGTCCTTCATCAGGGCGGAGCGGAAGACGTCCGGGAACAGCTCGCGTTCGGCGATCATTTCGACGTTGATGCGCTCGTTGGCCATGCGCATCAGGTGGCGGATCTCCTCGAAGATGGCGGCCTTGACCTCTTCAAAGGTGGCCATCTCCTTCACATCGCCCACCTGCTTGCCCACCATTTCCTTGGTGAAGCGGCAATAGCCGTTGTGCAGGGCAATGTCCATGGCATGCGGGATGATGAAGAAGCAGGCCACCTGGGTACGGGTCAGGCCCTGGACGTTGCCGTCCACGCAGCCGGTGCAGCACCAGTCGCGCGCCTCTTCGATGGTCAGCGCGTTGCCGGGCTGCTTGGTGAAGAAGTTGATATAGCTCTCGTCGCCGACGAACGCGGGCATGCCGATGCCGGAGCGCACGCATTCCAGTGCCTTGACCATCAGCTTGACCGGCGTGCCCTTGTGCACGCGCACGGTGACGGTGTGATGCGGCAGGTGGGTATCCTGCGCCGCCTCCAGCAGCAGGTAGCTCAGCTCGTTGGTTGCATCGGAGCCGTCGGCCTTCTGGCCGCCGATGGTCCAGTTGTACCACTTGGCCATGCCGGCGTTCTTCGCGCGGTTGGCCTTGCCGGACACGCGGTTGATCTTCATCACCTTCACGCGCATGATCTCCAGGAGCTCGAGCACCTCTTCGTCGGTGATGCGGCCCTCGTCGATGTCCTTGCGATAGAAGGGATACATGTACTGATCGAAACGGCCGGCGGAGGAGGTCGGGCTCGGGCAGACCATCAGGAAGGTGAACCAGAAGCTCTGCATGGCCTCGCGGAAGGTCTCGGCCGGCTCATAGGGCACCTTGCGGCAGATGCGCGCCATCTCGCGCAGCTCGGCCGCGCGCTTCTCGTCCTTCTCCTCGTCAGCCAGCTTGTCGCACAGCACGGCGTAGCGGTTGGCAAAGCGGACCCACGCCTCAAAGACGATGATGGTCGCTTCCCAGAAGTTGCGCTTTTCAACGGCGTCGATGCTCTCATAGCGCAGCTCGGCGAGACACTTTTTGGCCTCCTCAATGACGCTGCGCGCGCCCTCGTTGAGGATGCGGGAAAAGTCCACCGCCACCAGGGAGAAGCCCGGTCCAAGGCCATAGCCGGACATGGCGAAGCCGCCGCCGGAGCCGCCGGTGCGGTCCTTCCACGGGGGCAGGATGACGCCGGACTTCATGAACGGCCAGAGGCGCTCGCTCTGGCCCAGGCTCTTGCCCATGGCCTCCACCAGGTTGCTGTTGGCGGTGTTGCCGGCAAAGCGCTCATTCAGGCGGTACAGCTCTTCCTCGTCCTCCGGGGTGATGGTATAGATCTCGCTCTTGAGGCTCTCCACCTCGTCCTTGGTCCACACGCCATACTCGTACTGCATCTCCAGGCCGAACGGCTTGGAGGCGCCGGAGCCGCACAGCAGGTCGTCCGGCTCAATGAAGATGGTGATGTTGTCCAGGATGTTGGCGTGCAGCTTGGCGCGGCGCAAAAGCTGCGGCTCGCCGCCGGTCTTCTCAAGGGACTCGTTCGCCAGACGGAATAGCTCCACGCACAGCGGATACTTGCTGATGCGCAGGCTTTCCTTCATTCGCTTGACGCGTTCATTCATGTCTGAATCCTCCCTGTCGTCGTGTATGGGTAAAACCTTCTCACAGAACGTCGGAAATACATTGACAAATTCCTGCCGATGTTTTACATATAGGCTATCAAAAACCTCGTCAAGTTTCAAGTTTAAGGATAAACCCGTCCGCGTTTTTGTCCGGAAAGTACATTTGATTGGACGGAAAATGTACCTTTTGTTTATTTTCGGTCAAATCAGAGGAATTGCACAGAAATGCGTGGTATACTTGGGATATATTGAAGCAATGCACCTGCATGCCTGTATGTCTGCACGAATAAGGAGGAAAAGCCTGTGACACAGTTTGACAGACTGCTTCAATTGCTGGAGGACGAGCTCCTCTATCCGCCCAATCCCTATGCGGAGATCAGTTCGAAGACCCAGGTGGAGCTTCTGGATGGGCAGACGGCATTCCGCAGCGGTGTCGTGTATATCGTCACAGCCAAGCAAGCCGCCGCTCTGCTGAAAGCGCCGCCCGCCGCCGATGAGGGCAGCTTCCTGTTTGTGACCAACGCCTCTGCGCCTGTCGTACAGCATACGCCCCTGCAAAAGCAGGTCACCTGCGTGGAGCTAAGCAGCTCGCTGGGGCATGTATTCAATCTCATCAACGGCTTTCTGCGCGATCTGGCCGCCGCAGATGAGCAGCAGATCAGCACCTTTGAACAGTTTCTGGATGCCGTGCTGGAGCGCCGCTTCAGCAGCGAATCCGCCGTGCGCGAGCATGCTGCGGGCTTTTTCCCCGGGCTGAAAGCCTTTTACCGCATTGTTCTGGTCCATTTTACGCCTGAATGCAGCGCCGAGCACGTGCAGCAGCTCAAGGATGCACTGGAAGCGCTGCTCCCGGGGCTGTATCTGCACCCCTATCATCGCGATCTGGCAGGCTTTTATCTGCACGAAGAAAGGCAGATCAGCCTCCCGCTCAGCCAGAGCGATCAGGAGAAGCTGCAGGCGCTCATGGATGAATACCATGCGGAGCTTTCCATCTCCAATGCAACCCGGCACTATGACATGCTGCGCACGATGTTCCTCCTCTGCTCCAGGGTCATGACGCTGGGCCACGTCCTGCATCTGCCGGACGTGGGCTCCGTGTACCACGTCGAGCGGTTCAGCATGTACAACGTGATTGATCTGGCCGTGCAGCGCTTCATCGAAGTGCACGGTCACACGGACGTCATCTACCTGATTCATCCCGCCGTCGTCCAGCTGACGCGCTACGACCATGAGCACAACAGCCGTCTGCGCGATACGCTTTACTATTACCTGCTCAACGACAGCCACCTGGTGCGCACGGCCAAAGCGCTGTACATGCACCGCAACACGGTGATCAACAAGATCAACAAGGTTGTGGAATTGACCGGCGTCGACCTGACGGATGGAGGCCTGTGCCAGCGGCTGGCCTTCTCCTGCCAGATGATCCAGTATTACGAACAGATCATGGGGCTGACCATGCACCTGTAAACCGAAACGCGCAAGGAGTGAAAACCATGACCACCGAGGAACTGCGCGCCGTCACCGGCGTCATCTTCAACGTTCAGCATTACTGCATCCACGACGGTCCCGGCATCCGCACAAACGTCTTTGTCAAGGGCTGCCCGCTGCGCTGCCTGTGGTGCGCCAATCCGGAGAGCCAGCAGCCCATGCCTCAGCTGCTTCTGCGCCAGGACAAGTGCGTGGGCTGCGGGGCCTGTGTGCAAGCCTGCGCGCAGCATGCGCCCATTCTGGTGCCGGAGCTGGGCAAGGTGAAAACCGATCGGACACGCTGCCGCGGAAACGGCGACTGTGTCAGCGTCTGCCCGACCAAGGCGCGCGAGATCATGGGTCGGGTGGTCACGGTGGGCGAGGTGTTTGATGAGGTGAACGGCGACGCGCTGTTCTACGGCGCCGACGGCGGCGTCACCATCACCGGCGGAGAGGCGCTGGCCCATCCGCAGTTCACGCTGGCCCTGCTGACGCTGTGCAAGGAAGCCGGGCTGAACACCGCTGTGGAGACCTGCGGCTTTGCCAAATGGGACGTGATGAAGCCCATTCTTGCGCTGTGCGATACCGTTCTGTACGATCAAAAGCAGATGGATACCCAAAAGCACCGCCTGTACACCGGCCAGGGCAATGAGCTGATTCTTGAAAACCTGAAGCGCGCCAATGATGAGCTTGACTGCGATATCTGGGTGCGCGTGCCCACCATCCCCGGCTATAACGCCGACGCGGAGAACATGGAAGCGCTGGCGCTGTATGTCAAGGACCTGAAGCATGTCAGCCAGGTGCACCTGCTTCCCTTCCACAACATGGGCGAGGCCAAGTTTGAACAGCTGGAGAACGAGGCGAACGGCTTCTCCAGCCATGTGCCCACCGCCGGGGAGATGGAAGCGCTGCGCGATATCATCCGCGCGCACGGCATTTTGTGCAAGTAAAGCAAGGAGGGCATATGGCACAGTTTGATCTCAAGCAGTTTTATCAGGAGCTGGACCGGCATTACGCCGCGCATGACAACGCCGCTACCGAGCAGTTTCTCTCCGCCAGCCGTGAAAAGGCCAGGCTGGCGGGTGCGCCCCTGCCCTTTAACGACAGCTGCCCCAGCTGCGTGCCGCCCATTGAACCCAACATGGATTACATCTGCGTCCTGAACGAGCAGGCTTGCTTCTACCGCGGGCTCAGCCGCTTCGAGGAATGCCTGGAGGCGTTTTCCGCCGCGCAGGAGGAGCTGGAGCAGCTCTATCGGACAGACACGCGCGAATACGGCGTGCTGCTGCTGAACAAGGCCGGAGCCTATCGCTACATGGGCGATGCAGAGCAGGCTCTGGCGCACTTCAGGAAAGCGCAGAGGATTCTGGAAGCGCACGCGGATACCCCCGTGGGCACGCTGGCCGGACTGTACAACAACATCGGCCTGCTCAGCCTGGATCTGCACCAGGACGAGGAAGCTGAAAGGTGCTTTCACCGGGCGCTTGATCTCCTGCGGCAGACGCAGGCGCATCAGGTGGAGCTGGCCACCACCTACAACAACATCGCCTTTCTGCTCAGCGCACGCGGGCAGTACGCGGAGGCAGCCGAAACCATTCAGGCCGCCCTGGAGATCCTGTCCCGGCTGGACGACGGGCTCAATGCCCACTACCCGGCCGCGCTGAACACGCGCGGTGCCCTGCTGTACCGCACGGGCGAATATGCCGGCGCGCTTTCCGACTTTGCGCTGGCGGCCGAAAAGACCGAGATCATCTACGGAAAAAACGTGGAGTATGCGTCCGCCTGCGCCAACTGCGCCGCGGCATGCAGGGCGCTGGGCAGGCAGGCCGAGGCCGACGCCTGGCAGGCCAGGGCCGATGCCTGCGGCAAGGAGCGCCGCGCATGAACGGCATGGACATCAGCCGCGCATTCTGGGAGGAAGAAGGCCTTCCCGGACTGAAGCGTGCGTTTCCTTCCCTGCTGCCGGATCTGGCGGCAGGTCTGGTCGGCGAGGGCTCCGAATGCTTCGGCTATGACGATGCCATCAGCCGGGATCATGACTGGGGTCCTGGCTTTTGCCTTTGGCTGAGCGCGGAGAACGAGGCGCAGTTCGGCGAGGCGCTCAGAAGCTGGTACGCTGCGCTGCCCGCTGCCTTCTCCGGGTACGACAGGCGTCCGCTCTCCAGCCGGATCAACGTCTTCACCCCGGAGGGCTTCTTTGCCCGGTTCATCGGGCGGATTCCGTCCACCGCCGTGGACCGGCTCCGCATTCCGGAGGAATACCTCGCGGTGTGCACGAACGGCTCGGTCTTTTACGATCCTTCCGGGCAGTTCAGCGCGCTGCTGAACCGCCTGCGGCAGCAGCCCGATCAGGTGACGCGCAAGAAGCTCGCCGCGCGCTGCGTGACCATGATGCAGGCCGGACAATACAACCTGCCCCGCTGCCTGAAGCGGGGCGAGGAGCTTGCCGCCATGCTGGCCATACAGGACTTTGCGCGGGCAGCAGCATCCTGCGTGTTCCTGCTCAACGGGCGGTATATGCCCTTTTACAAGTGGCTGCCGCGCGCGCTGCGGGAGCTGCCCCTGCTGGGCGCACAGACGGCCGGGCAGCTCGAACGCATTCTGGCCAATCCCCTGAGCGGCGATGCGCCGGCGCAGATTGAGGCGCTGTGCGCAATGCTGGCCGACGCCCTGCGGGCGCGCGGGTACACGACGCTTGCAGGCAGCGACATGCAGGCCATCGGGCTGAGCATCCAGGCCCAGCTGACCGATCCGTCCATGAGGCAGCTGCCCGTGCTGGCGGGATAAGGAGAAAAAATGAGCGCTGAAACCATCGAGCGGATTATCGACTCGGAATGGCAGATGTTCGGCCGCGTGGTCAACGAGGGCGGGCGGGCCGATTGCCAGGATGACCGGGAAACCTTTCGTCTGATGCGCAGGAGCCAGCTGGACGCCTGGGAGGAGGATACGCTGGACAGCTACCTGACCGATCTGTATACCGCAGAGCAGCAGCAGCGAAACCTGATCACGGAGAAATATGCCCGGATGATGGCGAGCACCGACCCCGCCGCCTATGCGGCGCTGGCCCCGTATCTGCCGCCCATTTCCGGGCAGAAGCAAAGGCTGATTGAGGCCATCGTTTCGCGCCAGGTGGCGTGTCTGGCCCGCTTTGCCGCCCGGTATCCGCATGTGGCGGCCCGAATGCGTCCGCTGCACACCTCCATGGATACCCGGGAGCAGACCAGCTTCGAGACCTATCTCCGCGGCGAACTGAGCACCTATTCCATGGACACCCTGCTGTGCCTGGACGCTCAGCTGGAGCGGCAGGGCGACAGCTATGGCGAGCGGATCATGGCGGAAACCGCAGCGGGCTACGGCTATGCCAGCGTTTGCGAGCTGGAGCGCAGGCTTTCGGAATGATTCCCGAATCAATTGCTTCTGCTCGACCGGATGAGCTTCCCGAAAGGCGGGCATGGCGCAGCCGCCGTGGATTACGGCGCCTCTCCCGGCGCTTCGGCGGATACGCTGATCCTCTTGATCCACTTTCCGCTGCGAAGGCGCGCAAGCGACAGCACCGCCTTGATGAGGTTGTCGCACTTCAGGCAGAAATTCACCCAGAATGCGGGCAGGTGCCAGATCAGGCCGGCGGCTGCCCCGAGCGGCACACTGACCACCCACAGGAAGAACACGTCCGCCACCATCAGGAAGCGGGTATCTCCGCCTCCCCTGAGCACGCCCTTGGTCAAGATGGAATTCAGGCAGAGGAAGAACGTCATCATCGCGACCGAATGCATCAGCTGCATGGCGATTTCCCGGGTCTCGGGCGCAATGTTGTAGCTGCCGATCACAGGCTCCGAAATGAGCCAGATGATGCAGCTGCAGACCGCGCCGATGGCGGCGCCCATCGCCGCAAAGGTGTGGCCCTGGCTGCGCGCCTGCTCCACCCTGCCCTCGCCGAGCGTGTTGCCCGTGAGGATGGAGGCCGCCTGGCCGACGCCGCTGGTAAAGACCGTACTCAGCTGCTGGGTGACGCTGGTGATGCTGTTGGCCGCCACGAAGGCCGCGCCCATGTGGCCCATGACCACCGACACCATGCTGTTGCCCAGGCCGAGCAGGGTATCGCTGATGAGCACCGGCAGGCCGATTCGCACGTATTCCGGCAGCAGCGCGCGGCAGTTGTCGAAGAAATTGCGCGGACGGTAGGCAATCTTCTTGTCTTTCGCCCAGAAATAGCCGCAGATCACGGCTGCTTCAAACAGGCGGCTGATCAGCGTGCCCAGGGCCGCGCCGCGGATCTCAAGCCGCGGCATGCCCAGCTTGCCGAAGATGAAAACCCAGTTGAAGAAAATGTTCAGAAAGAATGCGCCGATGCTGCTGAGCATGGGAACGCGCATCTGCCGGCTGCTGCGCAGCACCAGCGTGGTGGTCATGGAAAAGCCATAGAGCAGAAAGCACGGCCAGAACACCTGAAAATAGGCAGTGCCCTCGCGGATGATCGCCGGATCCTCAGTAAACAGGCGCATCAGCTGCGCGGGGAACGCAAGGGCCAGCATCGTGAACACCGACGCGATGCCCAGGCAGAACCGGTACAGAATGGTGATGCTCCTGCGCAGATTGGGCAGATCCTTCGCACCCCAGAAGCGCGCCGTCAGCACGCTGGCGCCCATGCCCATGCCCATACACATGAAGTGAAACAGGTTGAACACCTGCGTTGCCAGCGCGGAGCCGGACAACGGCAGCTCGCCCAGCTCCCCCAGCATGATCGTATCCATCATGTTGACGCCGACGGTAATCAGCTGCTGAAACGCGACAGGAAGCGCAACCATCAGCACCCTGCGGTAAAAGGCGGGAGACCTGACAAAGATGGATGGACGCATGGCATAAACCCCTTTTCCTGTGCAAGCCCGTATGCGCGGCAGCCCGTCATCGGCTTCTCCGGCCCCGGGATGCAGCGCAATTCCGCGGTCTTTCGCCGATTCTACCTGTATTCTATCATTTTCGCCAGAGGCACTGTATAGATATGCAGCCCGAAATCTTTTGTCCGGTTTTGTGCGTGCGCACAAAGCCTTCGCATTGGCACCCAATCGCGGAAAATGTGGATTGTTGAGCAAAGAATCTATGATATGATGTTGAAAATGGAGACGTGTGTGAACCCTCCCCGCCTCCTCCGGGGATCAGCGCAGGAGGCTTTTCCATGCTTCATCGTCTGTATCTGCTGCAGCCGATGCGTCTGTCTGCAAAGCGCTCAGGCACGGTACTCGTAAAAGGAGGAAGTCTGATGTTTTATACGCCGGCAATGCTGGCCGGATGGCTGAAGAGCTGCATCGTCTCTTCAAGGATCGGCAGCGTATATCCGGAGTGCAGCGGCGGCATAGTGCTGCTCAACGGCCACAAGCGCGTGCTGCCGCCGGAGTGCCTGTATATCGGCGACCTGGTCACCGTTTCGGATGCCATCACGAGGAAGCTGATGCCGGACAAGCCCTACATCTTCCTGTGTGCCGGCAGCTCGCCCGACCTGGATGCCCTGCCATGCTCGGAGCAGATCACCCTGATCCAAACCAATCTGGATCTGCTGGGCCTGTATAACAAGGTGCAGTTTCACGTTCATAAATTCCTGGACTGGGACCGCACCCTCCAGCAGGCTGTGCTCTCCAACGAGGGCTTCCAGAAGATCCTGGACTGCGCCTACGCCGGAATGAAGACCACGCTGGTCATGCTCAACGCCGGATACAAGGTGCTGGCCGCCTGCTATGAGTCGGGGCTCCGGGATCCGCTGACGACTGAACTGCAGGAGAACGGCTATCTGTCCTTTGAATCGGTCAAGGAAATCACCAGCCATACCAGCGAGCATCGTGCCGGCTCCGACGAGCTGGGCTATATCGAATACCTGTCCGCGCAGTCCGGGCGGCGCACCATCATGTGGCCCATCGAGTATGAAAACACGGTGGTAGGCCGTCTGGTCGTGGTCATGAACGACAGCGGCCCCGCACCCAACTATCTGGACCTGTGCCGGATCCTGATTTTCTACCTGCGTCAGTACATGCTCAGCGGGCGCAGCGCCTCCTATGGCGGAAACGCCGCCTTTGGCAGCCTGGTCGCGGACCTGATTGAGCTCAAGCTCAGCGATCAGGAGGAGCTCAAGGAACGGCTCAAGCAGGTGCCTCTGGTCATCAAGTCCTATTATCATCTGCTGGTGGTCTCCTTTCCGAACGAGACGGAGCCTGCCTTCCCGCAGCAGAGCGCTGAACCGTTTTCTCCCGTCGCCGCGCCGCCGAACATCCCGTGGAACTACGTGGTCAGCCAGCTGCAGCAGATCTTCCCGTTCAGCAACATCACCATCTACCACAACGAAATTCTCATTCTGGTGCGCAAAACCAGCCGCTCGTCGCGCTTTGAATTCGACGTGGATGCCGTCACCCACATCCTCAGCTACTATAACGGCTACATGGCAGTGGGCAATTACTCCAAGTTCCTGACCTCGCTGGCCCCCATCTATCACCAGACGCGTACAGCCGTCAGGCTTGGCCTGACGCTGGGCGGCAACCCGAAGCAGCGGGTTTTCTATTACGAGGACTACGCGATTTATCAGGAGATCGAGCTGGCGGCGATGGGCCTCAAAAACATCTACGGCATCACCAATTATGTATACCTGTGCCACCCTGCGCTGATTCGTCTGCTCCGGTATGACCGCAAGCACGACAACAACCTGTGCCGCGTGCTTTACGTCTATCTGACCACTGACCGAAACGCCGCCGAGGCTGCGCGCGAATTGTACCTGCACCGGAACACGATGCTCTACAAAATCTCCAAGATCGAGGAAATTCTCGGCCAGAGTCTGGACGACTGCATGTTCCGCTCCAGGCTGCTGTACAGCTACTATGTGCTGGAGTACGTCACGCGATATCTGAAAATCGATATTCTGAATCTGTACAAGGGGCAAAAGCCCAAGCTGTCCTGGCTGGAGCCGGAAAACAACCTCTCCGTGCAGGAGGAACCCTTCTATCCCGAAAACCCCTGATCTTCCGGGTCAGGGCGTACCGGCGGCGCAGCATCATCGCAGCCCATTGCAAACAGCAATTCAAACCATACAGGAGGAAACCTTATGAATCCCCAGATCAACCGTTGGCGGCAGGCCATTGTCGGCGTTATCCTTTTGCTTCTGGCCGGAATGGTGTACGCGTGGAGCGTGCTGAGCATTCCGATCGCGCAGGAATTCGCTTCATGGACAAAGGCACAGCTGAGCATGACCTTCACCCTCACCATGATCCTGTTCTGTGTGGGCTGCCTTGTGGGCGGCTTGCTCAACCGCAGGCTCACGCCCAGAATATTCGTACTGATCAGCGCCGTGCTGTTCCTGGTCGGCTTTTTTGCCGCCTCCTGCATCAAAACGGCCATGGGCCTGTACCTGAGCTTCGGCGTGCTCTGCGGTCTGGCGAGCGGCTTCGTCTATAACGCCGTGATGGGCACCGTCAGCGCCTGGTTCCCGGATCGGCAGGGCCTGATCTCCGGCGTGCTGCTGATGGGCTTCGGCCTGTCCAGCTTTCTGGTGGGCAAGCTGTACCAGGCGTTCACCCCGGCGCAGATCGGCGGCTGGCGCATCAGCTTCCGCGTCATGGGCGTGATCACCCTCGTCGTGTTCGTCATCTGCTCCTTCTTTCTGAAGCGCCCGGGCAGCGATTTCGTTCCGCCCGCCTCCGCCGCCGCCAGAAAGAAATGGAGCAACCCCGTCGCCGAGGAAGCCCCCGCGCAGGTCATGATGCGCAGGCCGGCGTTCTGGATGTACTACCTGTGGGCGGTGCTGCTTTCCGCCGCCGGTCTGGCCCTGGTCAGCCAGGCCAGCGGCATCGCGCGCCAGGTCGGCCCGCAGGTTGAGGCCGGCGTGATCGCCACCGTTGTCGGCCTGATCAGCATATTCAATGGCATCGGCCGTGTCATCGCGGGCAGCCTGTTTGACCGTCTGGGCCGCAGCATGACCATGCAGCTGACCAACGTCACCTTCCTCATCGCAGGCGCCATCCTGCTGGCTGCGCTGTCCTGCGGCAGCTTCCCGGTGCTGGTGTTGGGCTTCATCGTCGGCGGCCTGGCCTACGGCGGCATCACGCCCACCAACAGCGCCTTTATCAGCAGCTACTATGGCCGCAAGCACTATCCGGTGAATTTCTCCATCATCAACACCAACCTGATCGTTGCCAGCTTCGGCAGCACCATTGCCGGCAGCCTGTATGACGCCAGCATGAGCTACATGAGCACCATTGCGATGATTGTGGTGCTGGGCGCGCTGGGCATCGCCGCAAGCATCGGCATCAGCCTGTGTGACAAGGCCATGCTGTCCGGACGCAGCGCCAGGTAAATCTTCGCCTTTCTCAGCCCTCTGCTGCCGTCTGCAGGGGGCTTTTGCTTTTTCCGCGCAGCCCGTTCAGCGCCGGGATTCCCGGCCCTTCAAGGACATCGCAGCGTTCCGCAGCGGGCTCTTTGTGCAGCGGCACAAAGAAATTGCCGGAAATGACCTTGTTAAAAGATTTTCAAACGGCCGGCTTGACAGAAATTGTGCTAAGGCCTGAAATTCAGCAAAACGAGACGGAGGTATTGCAATGATTTGTTGCAGGTTGCTATAATTCGCCTAGGAAAAGCGATATGCCGCTGCACAGAAGCTGTGCCGGACACGCTTTCATTGCCTTCTGAAAAGCCTGAATCAGTTTTTGAAGCTGCTTTCAGAAAGGAGGATTCGAGATGCTTCCATTGTCTGATCAGACGGTGGGCGAGCTGCTCCGGCAGACTGCCGCGCAGTACCCCCAGCGGGATGCGATATGGCATCGCAGCGTCGTATGGAGCTACAGGCAGCTGGAGCAGGAAACGCAGCGGGCCGCAACAGCCCTCCTTGCCATGGGCATTGGCCCCGGGGATAAGGTTGCCATGCTGGCAGAGGTCGAGCCTGACGCCGTCTCCGTCTACTATGCCATCCAGATGATCGGCGCCATCGCCGTCATGCTCAATACCAGCCTCAGCGCAGAGGAGATCTGCGCCCGACTGACGCTGACCGAAACGCCCTATCTGCTTGTCGGATGCAGCTACAAGGGAGGATCGGCCGAGGAAACGCTGCTGGGGGTGCAGAGCAAGTATGCGCTCAGGGGCTGCGCCGTCATCGCATCGGCCCGAAGCCAACGCTACCCTTCGCTGCGGAGCTATGAAGACCCCAGCCTGCTTTCCGAGGTGAGCAGGCTGGAAAAGGCCGTGACCGCACAGCAGACAGCGGTGATCCTCTTCACCAGCGGCAGCAGCAGCCTGCCCAAGGCCGTCATGAGCAGCCATTCTTCCCGTGTAAACGGCGGCCGCCTGCAGGCTGAGGACATGCGGGCCACCTTCGAGGACAAGTTCTGCGTGGCCATGCCCATGTTTCATTGCTTCTGCATCTCGGTGAACCTCATGTCGGCGCTGGCGGTCGGCGCCTGCCTGTGCATCCCTGCCGACCGGCATACCGAAAGCATCCTCAGCACGATCAGCACCTGTGGCTGCACCATTCTTTCCTGCGTGCCCGCCATGTTCAAGGCGCTCATCAGCCGCCAGGATTTCTCTGCCGAATCCGTTCGCACGCTCCGCACCGGCATCATCGGCGGTTCTTCCTATCCCCCGGAGCTGTTTGTCCGGATCGAGAAGGCGCTGGGCATGCGGCTCCTTTCCAGCCTGGGACAGACCGAATGCACCGCGGGCCTGACGATCTGCGATTACGATGCGCCGCTTGACATCCGCAGCCGCACCGTCGGCCATTTCATGAGCCACGTGGAGGGAAAGATCGTCGATCTGAAGACCGGCGAAGCCCTTCCGGCCGGCAAGGTCGGCGAAATCTGCGTGCGGGGCTATCTCCTCATGCAGGGGTATTACAACTGTCCGGAAGCCAACCGCACCATCCTTGA
Source organism: Clostridiales bacterium (assembly GCA_004557905.1). Lineage (GTDB taxonomy): Bacteria > Bacillota > Clostridia > Christensenellales > Aristaeellaceae > Ventricola. Next base: position 22,994 of record SFFH01000013.1, read on the forward strand.
CGCAGACGGCTTTCTGCATACCGGCGACATCGGAAGCCTGGATGAGGCGGGCAACATCACGCTCGCCGGCCGCCTGAAGGAGCTGATCATCCGCGGCGGAGAAAACATCAGTCCCTGCGAGATTGAGACGGCGCTGTCCTCTCTGCCGCAGATCCGCCAATGCAAGGTGGTGGGCGTGCCGGATGAGCACTATGGCGAGGAGGTTTGCGCCTGCCTGTGCCTGCACGAGGGACAGACCCTGACTGAAGCGGAAATCCGCGACCATTTGAAAACGCGCCTTGCGTACTACAAGATACCGCGTTACTTCCTGTATCTGGATGCTCTGCCGCAGACTGCAACCGGCAAGATCCGCATCACGGAAACCGCAGAGCTGGCGGCCAGGCAGCTGGGACTGACGATTGGGAAAAAGCAATGAATGAATATCTTGAGCGTGTCCATCAGATTCTGGCACGCAACAACTTCACCGCAGCCAAGGGGCTGAAGCCGCTGCTGGCCGAAAAGGATCACGTGCGCATGTGCGCTCCGCTCACGCCGGATTGCACCAACGGGCATGGCATTGCGCATGGCGGCTTCCTGTATACCCTTGCGGATTCCACCGCAGGCGTGACCGCCTATCTGGACGGCCGCAGCTATGTGACGGCAGACAGCCATATGCAGTATATCAGCAATCTTCGCGAGGGCATGATCTATTCTGACGGTCAGGTTCTTCACCGCGGCCGCACGCTGGTCACGGTGCTGGTGGACCTGACCGCAGAGGACGGACGGCTGCTGGCCCACGGCACCTTCAACATGTACCACATCGACACCCGGTATCTCTGATTCTGCAATGCGGGGCCTTCCCGCTGAGAATATCCAATCTTATCAAGGAGGAAACACTATGATCCTGTCGGAAAAGCATCAAATGATGCGCAAGCTGTACCGCCAGTTTGCCGAGACCGAGTTTACGCCCGAGCTGCTGGACCACTTGGAGGAAACCGGCGAATTCAACTGGGACATGCACTACAAGATGGCCAAGTACGGCTTCATGGGCGTGAAGATCCCGGTGGAGTACGGCGGTCAGGGCGGCGACAGTCTGGCCTATGTGATGATGGTTGAGGAATTCGCGCGCGTGAGCCCGGTTCTCTCCATCTACGCCAACACCTCCAACTCCCTGGGCGCGGGCCCGCTGCTGTTCTGCGGCACTGAGGAGCAGAAGCAGAAGTACGTCGTGCCGGTGGCCAAGGGCGAAAAGATCCTCGCCTTCGCGCTGACCGAGCCGGGCGCGGGCTCTGACGCCGGCGGCACGCAGACGACCGCCGTGGAAGACGGCGATTTCTACATCCTCAACGGCCGCAAGACCTTCATTTCCGGCGCGCCGATGGCGGACTACTGCGTGGTGTACGCCAAGACTGATCCCACCCAGAAGGGCAGCCGCGGCATCTCGATGTTCATCGTGGACATGAAGCTGCCGGGCGTCTCCTGCGGCAAGCCGGAGCACAAGATGGGCATCATCGGCTACCCCACCAGCGACGTCATTCTGGAGAACGTGCGCGTGCACAAGAGCGACCTGCTGGGCCCGCTGCACAAGGGCTTCGCCACCGCGATGAAGACGCTGGATGGCGGCCGTCTGGGCATGTCGGCGCAGGCGCTGGGCATTGCGCAGGGCTGTCTGGAGGAGTCGATCAAGTACGCCAAGGAACGCAAGCAGTTCGGCCAGCCGATCGCCAAGTTCCAGGCCATCAGCTTCATGATCGCCGAGATGGCGACGGAGATCGAGGCTGCCCGTCAGCTGATCTACTCCACCGCCGTGCGCAAGGACGCCGGCGATCCGGAAGCTTCCAAGCTGTGCGCGATGTGCAAGTACTTTGCCGCCGAGATGTGCAACCGCGTGGCGTACAAGGCCGTTCAGATTCACGGCGGCTACGGCTACATCAAGGAGTACAAGGTGGAACGCTTCTACCGCGACGCCCGCATCACCTCCATCTACGAGGGCACCACGCAGGTCCAGCAGATGGTCATCTCGAGCAGTCTGCTGAAGTAAGCAAGGAGGAATAGCGCTATGAAGTATATCGTCTGCGTCAAGCAGGTGCCGGATACCTCCGGCAAGGTTGCCGTCAAGGCGGACGGCACCATGGATCGCGCCAGCATGGCGACGATCATCAATCCGGATGACCTGAACGCCGTCGAGGCGGCGCTGAGCCTGAAGGATGCCAACCCGGACGCCAAGGTGGTCGTGGTCTCCATGGGCCCGCCGCCTGCCGCCAAGATGCTGCGCGAGCTGCTGGCGATGGGTGCGGACGAGGCCGTGCTGGTCTCCGGCCGCGAGTTCGGCGGCTCCGATACCTTTGCGACCAGCCAGATTCTGGCCGGCGCCATCCATCACATGGGCATCGAGGAGGACGACGTGATCTTCTGCGGCCGTCAGGCCATCGACGGTGACACCGCGCAGGTCGGCCCGCAGATCGCCGAGAAGCTGAACATCCCGCAGGTGAGCTACGCCGCCGATATCCGCAAGGAGGGCAACACCCTGACCGTCAAGCGCATGCTCGAGGACGGCTACATGACCATTCAGGTCAACACCCCGTGCCTCGTCACCTGCATCAAGGAGCTGAACACGCCGCGCTACATGACCGTCAAGGGCATTCTGGAGTGCGACAAGAAGCCGTACACCGTCTATGACTTCAACACGCTCAAGGATGAGCCGCTCATCGAGCTGGACACCATCGGCCTGAAGGGCTCCCCCACCAACGTGTACAAGTCCTTCTCTCCGCCTGTCAAGGGCGCCGGTCAGATGGTTGCCGCCGATCAGGCATCCATCCACGCGCTGTTTAAGGGCCTGGCTGACAAGCACATTATCTGAGGAGGTACGCTGAAATGTCTCAATTTGTTAATACTGACTTGAGCGCCTTCCATGGCGTATGGGTTTTCTGCGAGCAGCGTGAAGGCGTAATGAATCAGACCAGCTTTGAGCTGCTGAGCGAGGGCCGCAAGCTGGCCGACGATCTGGGCGTGGAGCTGTGCGGCGTGCTTCTGGGCAGCAACGTCGGCAATCTGGCCAGGACGCTGGGCGGCTACGGCGCGGACAAGGTCTATCTGTGCGACGACCCGAAGCTCTCCAACTACACCACCGACGCCTACACCAAGGTGCTGTGCGACCTGGTGGTGGAAAAGAAGCCGGAGATCGTGCTTATCGGCGCCACCAACATCGGCCGTGATCTGGGCCCGCGCTGCGCGGCCCGTCTGCACACCGGCCTGACCGCTGACGCCACGCATCTGGACATCGATGTAGCCAAGTACAAGGAGTTCCTGCGCTCCACCTCCACCATGGACGTGGACAGCATGAAGTGGGACATGAACGACAAGGGCCTGAAGATGACCCGCCCGGCCTTCGGCGGCCACCTGATGGCGACCATCATCTGCCCGCGCTTCCGCCCGCAGATGTCCACGGTGCGTCCGGGCGTCATGAAGTGCGCCGAGTTCGACGCCGCCCGCGCCGAGGCCTGCGTGGTGGAAGCCTGCCCGGTGCAGCTGACCGACGCGGACATCAAGACGAAGGTTCTGGAGGTCGTGAAGGAAGCCAAGGCCGCCGTGGATCTGCTGGGCGCCGAGGTGATCGTTGCGGTCGGCCACGGCATCAGCAAGGACGTGACCAAGGGCCTTGAGCTGGCACAGAAGCTGGCCGACGCGCTCGGCGGCGGCGTTCTGGGCGCTTCCCGCGCTGTGGTGGACGAGGGCTGGCTCAGCGCCGATCATCAGGTCGGCCAGACCGGCAAGACCGTCCGCCCGCACATCTACGTCGCGCTGGGCATCTCCGGCGCCATCCAGCACAAGGCCGGCATGCAGGATTCCGAGTACATCATTGCCGTGAACAGCAATGCTGCCGCGCCGATCTTCGAGGTGGCGGACTACGGCATCTGCGGCGACCTGTATCAGGTTGTCCCGATGATGCTGGACGCGCTCAGCTCCATCGAGCGCTGAGCCTTCCGACCTTCGGACAATTCCCCATCAGACAAAAAAACACGTCATCTGCCGCCGCGCAACGGCGCGGATTCACCCCTTTCCTGAATACGCAAAGGCGTTGCTGCCGACAGAATGTGCCGGCAGCAACGCCTTGCTTGATGGAGAACATGTACGAACAGCGTTCAGCCCCGGAGGACGGGGATGAGGCTGCATGGTTTTGCGGCAGGCTCGTCCCACTGTTCCTTCGCCTTACAGCGGCATGATGCCAAAGAGAATCGCGACGAACATGCACAGGATGGAGAAGCCCCACACATACAGGAAGCTCGCCTTGATGTGGTCCTTGATGTCCACCTCGGCCAGGCCCGTGCCCAGCAGGGTAGCGGGCACCATCGGGCTGATGAAGGTGGCGCAGTTGCGGCAGACGACCATGGCGACGGCGATGGGCAGCGCGTCCACGCCGAAGGCCTGGCCGATGCCGATGACCACGGGCAGCATGCCGTAGAAGTAGCTGTCGGTATCAAACGCCAGTGCCAGCGGCACGGAGAGGACGCCGATGACCAGCGGCAGATGCTGGCCCAGAGCCGCAGGCAGGATGCCGGAGACGATCGCCGCCAGGCAGCGCACGACGGAGGGAATCGTGCCCTCGGGCAGCTCCATCACCTTGGCGGAGATGGCCTTGCCGTCCGCGCCCAGGCTGGTGGTCAGGATGCCCATGAGCACGGCCGCGCCCATCAGCGTGGAGCACATCATCAGCGCCGGGCCGGCATGCAGGTTGATGATCTTCTTGTGCATCTTCGCGGTGAAGCCGTAGTTGACGAACAGGGCAACCGCTACGCCCAGCATGAAGGGGAAGTAGCTGGGGAACACGTCCCAGATCAGCATGACGATGACGGCCACGGTGAGCAGGATGTTGAACAGGAAGAGCTTCGGACGGGCCAGCTCGCTGACCTCGCCGGATTGCGCCTGCTCCGTCGCCTCGACGACGCCCTCGGTCTCCGCCAGCCTGCCGTGCAGGCCCGCGCCGCGGCGCTTCTCCTGCCAGCCCGACAGCGCCGCATGCGCCAGCGCCAGCGCGATGCCGAAGATCTGGATGGGCAGCCTGCTCTCATCGATCCGTCTGTCAGAACACATCCGGGGGAACTGTCCAGAGGATACCATATGAAGGCCCTCGTTCTCCAGATGCGTATACACTTATAATGACCCCATAACCCAAAAAGTATGGCTCTGCAGGGAAAAGCAAAGGCGGCCGAACGGATTTTCCGTCCAGCCGCATCGATGTTTTATTCCACTTTCATCATCCGGTAGCCCACGCCGATATGGGTCTGGATCAGCTGCGGAGAGTCCGGCGTCGGCTCCAGCTTTTTGCGCAGCGTCGCCATAAAGACGCGCAGCGAGGCGACGTCGTTGTCCCAGCTGCGCCCCCAGATGTTCTGGGTGATGAAGGTGTGGGTCAGCACCTTGCCCACGTTCTTGGCGAGCAGGCACAGCAGCTTGTACTCGATGGGCGTCAGGTGCAGCTCCTGCCCGTCCAGATACGCGCAGCCGCCGGCATAGTCCACCTTCAGCTTGCCGTTGACAAAGACGGAGCTGGCCGAGAGCATCTCCGCCGTCATGTAGGACAGCCTGCGCTGCGTGACGCGCAGCCGGGCCAGCAGCTCCTCCACGGAGAAGGGCTTGGTCAGGTAGTCGTCGGCGCCCGCATCCAGCGCCTCGATCTTGTCGCTGTCCTCGCTGCGGGCGCTGATGACGATGATGGGGAGATTGGACCAGGAGCGAATGCTGCGGATCACCTCCACGCCGTCCATGTCCGGCAGGCCCAGGTCCAGCAGCACGATGTCCGGATTGTGGGAGGAGGCCTCCAGGATGGCCGTCTCGCCGCCGGCCGCCGCCAGATACCGGTAGTCGTTCATCTTCAGGGTCGTCGTGATCAGGTTGCGGACGGGCGGGTCGTCCTCCACGACCAGAATCAGCGGTTTATTCATGCAGTTCAACCTCCCCCGCAGGCAGTGTAAAGGTGAAGACCGTGCCGCTCGGCCGGTTGTCCGACACCGTGATCGTTCCGCCGTGGGCCGTGACAATGGAGCGGCACAGGGACAGGCCCAGGCCCAGACTCCTGCGGCTGTCCGCGACCTGGTTGGCGCCGCTGTAGAACATGTCGAAAATGCGCTCCTTCTGCGCGTCCGGGATGCCCGGCCCGTCGTCGGAGACGGAGACCTCCGCCCAGCCGCCCCGCTTGCGCGTGTGAATCCCGATGTGCGAGCCGACCGGCGTGTACTTGATCGCGTTGTCCACCAGGTTGATGAGCACCTGGACGATCAGCTTCGCATCGATCCGGACCAGGAGCAGCTCCTCCTCGCTGCTCACGCGGATCGTGTGCTCCCGGCTCTTGCGGTTGATGTGGCGCAGCGCCTCGGCGACCACGTCGTCCATGAGCTCGACGCCCTGATGCAGCTTGACCCGGCCGTCCTCGATCCGGGTGATGGCCAGCAGGTTTTCCACCAGGTTGATCAGCCACATGGAATCGTCGTAGATGTCGGTAAACGTCTGCACCCGGGTCGCGTCGTCGAGCTTCTGATAGTTGGCCAGCAGGTTGCTGGCGCTGCCGGAGATGGAGGTCAGCGGTGTGCGCAGGTCGTGGGAGATGGCCCGCAGCAGGTTGGCGCGCAGCTGCTCGTTTCGGGCCAGGATCGCGGCCTCTTCCTTTTCGCGGGCGTTGCGGATGCTCTCCAGTGCCAGCGCGCATTCGCCCAGGATGGACAAAAGGACGCTGTTTTCAAAGGAATCCAGCGGCACGCCGTTCATGGCGATGCCGACCACACCGTAGACGTGCTGATTGACGCGGATGGCCAGGTACAGGCATTTCGCGTCCGACAGGGTATCGGTGGTGGCGCCGGCGTGCTTGTTGTTGCGCAGCACCCACGCCGCGACCGCCTGCTCGCTTTCGGAAACCAGGTCGCCCATTCCGCTGCCCGGCGTCCTGAAGAGGACGGGCGCGCCCAGCGTCTTCCCGTCGGACATGTAGATCACCAGATCCCGCTTGAGCAGCTTGAGCAGCTGCCCAGCGGTCGCGCCGGCCACAGCCCGCTCGTCCTTCTCCTTTTGAAGAAGCTGGTTGGTCTCAAACAGGATCTTCGTGCGGTAGGCGGCATGGGCGGACTGCTTCGCGTTGTCCTTCAGACGCGTGGCGAGCGAGCCCGTCAGCAGCGCCGTCATGAACATGATCGGAAAGGTTACCCAGTAATCCGGGTCATTGAACTGAAAGGTGAAGCGCGGAATGGTGAAGAAGAAGTTGAACACCAGTACGCTGACCACCGACGCGGCCACGCCGCAGAAGCGGTTCGTCGTGATAACCGAGATGACCAGCACGCCGAAGATGTAGGCCGAGACGATGTTGGCCTCCGTAAAGCCCAGGCCGTAGAACGCAAACCCCAGCAGCGTGGCGGCCAGCAGCACCAGCACGCTTTTGGCGACGTCCCGCACGGGCATGGCCTGCACATGGAGCGTCCTGCCGGTCCGCTCCTGATAGCCTCCCTGCACGCTGGCGTCTGGAATCACATGGATGTCCAGGTTGGGCGCGTTGGCGATCAGGCGCTCCGTCAGTGTCGGCTTGCTGAAGATGCTCTTTCTGGTGGCGGTGCTGCGGCCGATCACGATCTTGGAGACGCCGGACAGCCGGGCGAACTCCGCGATCTGATAGGGCACGTCCTCGCCGTAGCTCGTCTCGATGTGCGCGCCGAGCTGCTGCGCCAGGCGCATGTTCTCCCGCAGCCGCCGCTTGTCCTCCTCCCGCATCTCCGCCGTGGCGGGCGTCTCCACGAAGAGCGCCGTAAAGCTGCCGCGGAACGCCCGGGCCATTCTGGCCGCGGTGCGGATGATCTTCGCGTTGGACGGCGAGGAGGAGAGGCAGACCAGGATGTGCTCGTCCGTATGGTAATCGCTGCGGCGCTGCGCGCCGGCGCTTTCGGTCAGCAGGTTGATCCGGTCCGCGCAGCGCCGCAGGGCCAGCTCACGCAGCGCGGTCAGGGTCTGCACGCTGAAAATGCCGGCGTTGCCCGCCATGCGCTCCAGCAGCTCCGCCGGCTCGATGTCCACCAGCTCCACCCGATCGGCCTGATCAAACACGGAATCCGGGATCCGCTCCGTCACCGGCACCCCGGTAACGGAGGCCACCGTGTCGTTCAGGCTCTCGATGTGCTGAACGTTGACCGTCGTGTACACGTCGATACCTGCGGAAAGCAGCTCCTGCACGTCCTGGCAGCGCTTGGTGTGCCGGCTGCCCTGCGCGTTGGTGTGCGCCAGCTCGTCCACCAGGATGAGCTGCGGCCGCCGCCTGAGCGCGCCGTCGATGTCAAATTCGCGCAGCGTGACGCCGCCGCAGGGAACCTGCTTCGCAGGAAGCTGCTCCATGCCGGAGAGCAGCGCCGCCGTCTGCTGCCGCTCATGGGGCTCGATGCATCCGGCCACCACGTCGATGCCGCGCGCTTTGGCCTGATGCGCCGCCTGCAGCATAGCGTACGTCTTTCCCACGCCGGCGGCGTAGCCAAAGAAGATCTTCAGCTTTCCCTGCTTCTCATCCGTGGCCTCCGCGCGCGCGGCATCCGGGCGCGGCTCCTGTCCGGGCATTTCCATGGGCGTTCCTCCGTACGGGTTTTTCTGGATTATATCACACCCTGCTGTCCTTTTCCAATTCCTTTTCCTGATCCAGGGGCATGGTCTTCTCCTGCGCGCGGACGTTCAAAAAGCCGTCAAATTTCCCCATGATGCGCCAGCCGAGGACGCAGAGGGCCGCTACGGCCGCGATCAGCAGCAGATTTTTCATCTTTCCCCACCTCCGTCAATCAGATATGGAAGCACTTGTGCAGATCCCGGCTGCGGCCCAGCACCAGCATGGTCGCGCCGGCCGGCAGCACCATGTCCGGCGAGAGCGACAGCTCCAGCTTGCCGTCCGTCTTGACGCCGATGATGTTGATGCTGTACTTCTTCCGGATGTCAATCTGCCCGATCGAGCGCCCCGCCCAGTTTTGCGGCACGGGGATTTCAAACATGGCGTGGTCCTCGTCCAGCTCAATGTAATCCAGGATGTGATCGGCGCTGTAGCGGATGGCCGTCCACTTGGCCATCTGCTTTTCGGGATAGACCACCTCGTCCGCGCCGTTGCGCAGCAGGAACTTTTCGTGCACGTCCCGCGCGGCCCTGGAAACGACCAGCTTCGCGCCCAGCTCCTTGAGCAGCGACGTCGTCTCCAGCGAGCTCTGGAAATCGTTGCCGATGGCCACGATGCACACGTCGAAATTGCGGATGCCGAGGGACTCCAGAAACGCGGCGTTGGTGCTGTCGCCGATCTGCGCATTGGTCACAAACGGTAGCACGGCCTCCACGCGCTCCTCGGAGATGTCCACGGCCATGACCTGGTGCCCCTGCCTGTTCAGATGCACGGCGATGTGCTTGCCGAAGCGCCCCAGGCCGATCAAGAGGATCGATTTCATGATGTTTCTCCTTTCATCCAACCGTCACTTTCTCGTGAGGGTATTTGGAGCCGTTCTTCTGCCGTCCGGACAGCGCGGCAAAGATCAGCGTCAGCCCGCCGACGCGGCCAAAGAACATGAGCATGATAAGAATGAGCCGGGACAGTGTGCCCAGCCCGGGCGTGATGCCGAGCGTCAGCCCCACGGTGCCGACCGCGGAGGCGGCCTCAAACAGGCAGGTCAACATGGGCAGGCCCTCCGAGACGCTGATGATCAGGCCGCCAAAGAAGAAGAGCGTCAGATACATGAGCAGGATCGTCGCCGCGTTTTTGACCGCATCGTCGTCGATCCGCCGCCTGAAGAAGTGCGGGTACTCCTCCCGCTGGAAGGTTGAGATGGCCGCGGCGAACAGGACGGCGACCGTGGTCGTCTTCATGCCGCCCGCGGTGGAGCCGGGGCTGCCGCCGGTGAGCATCAGCGCGACGGTGATGGACTGGCCCGCGTCGCTGAGCTTCGTCAGCTCCACGGTGTTGAAGCCCGCCGTTCTCGGCGTAACCGTCTGAAAGAGCGAGGCCAGAATCCGTTCCTTCGGCGGAAGCGCGCCGAATTCAAAGACGTAGAAGTACAGCGCCGGGAGCAGAAGCAGCAGGCCCGTGGCGCACAGGATCACCTTGCTCTGCATCCTGTAGCGGCGCACATGCAGGCGGTTGCTGCGGATGTCGTCCCAGGTCAGAAAGCCGATGCCGCCGATGAGGATCAGCAGCATGACCGTCACATTGATCACCGGCTCCGCGGCATAGCTGGTCAGCGAGGAGAACTCGCCCCGCACGCCCATCAGGTCAAAGCCCGCGTTGCAGAAGGCCGACACGGCATGGAACAGTGCCATCCACAGCCCCCTCGCGCCGAAATCCCGGCAGAAGACCGGCGCCATCGCGGCGGCGCCCAGAAGCTCGATAATCAGCGTCGTCCTAATGATGAAGCTGGTCAGGCGCACGATGCCGCCCACCTTCGGCGCGGAGATCGCCTCCTGCATGGTGCTGCGCTGCATCAGGGAGATCTTGCGTCCGGAGATCAGCGCGAAGGCGGCGGCGACGGTGATGACGCCCATGCCGCCGATCTGGATGAGGAGCATGATGACGAGCTGCCCGAAGAGCGACCAATAGGTCGCCGTATCGTGCAGCACCAGGCCGGTCACGCAGACCGCCGAGGTCGAGGTGAACAGCGCGTCCAGAAACGGCGTCCTGCCGCTGTGCCGGCTGGAGACGGGCAGCATCAGCAGCAGCGCGCCCAGCAGAATCACGCCGAGAAAGCCGAGGATAATGATCTGAAAAGACGTCAGTCTTCGTTTCGGGTGCCATCGTGCATCCATGTGCAGCGACTCCTTTATGCCTCTTTATTGCCTCTTTATTGCCTCTTTATTGCCTCTTTATCATACTTCGGAACCGCTTAAGAGGATAAAAGCGTATTCGCCGCCGCATTAAGATGGTCTAAAGATTGCACGCTGCAAACGGGGAACTCCTTCCACCATCCTTCGGATGGTCCCCCCTCCCTCAAGAGGGAGGCTGAGGAACGGCAGTTCGTCAAACTACAAAATTTGCGGCTTTGACATGATTCCTCATGCAATTTCAGGACGAATCGCGTATAATACACTTGAACACCGTATAAAACCGGCATGATGCCGGTTGCATCACCGACCAAGTGACGTAAGTCCCGTTGCTTTGTGGTCGAGTCCGAAGCTTTGCAGAAGGACTTACAGAGTAAAGCGGTACGGGATCACCATGCATCGGAGGGATTTCAAGATGAAAAAACTGCTTCTCCTCTGCCTTGCCGTGGCATGCGCCATGCTGCCCATGGCAGTCCATGCCGAAGCCGGGAACGGGAGCGTTCCCGCCGAAGAAACCTCAGCGATTTCGGAAAGCACAGCGCCGGACGCTGAGGTTGTCGCCGATCAGATGAGGGCATACTACCTCAGCGAAACCGGGCCGCAGGGAACGACGTTCTATGCCTATGGCGCTTCCGCCATCTCGCTGCCCGAAACGGACGGGCAGGGAAACGGCAGGCTTCTCATGGTGCCGCTGTACCGGCAGAGCCACAATTTCACCTGCGGCGTGGCCTGCGTCGCCTCTGTTTTGCGCTATGCCGGGTATGATTTTGACACCCGGGAGGATCGCTTGCTCTGGGAACTTGGGGCAACGCCGGAAAACGGAACCAGCTATCTGAAAATCACCGAATATCTGAACGCCGTTCGCATGGACGGTGCTCCAGATACCCCCGTGTTTGCCACGGACATCGTGTGTACGGAGTACGCTTCAGATGAAGACGGTCCGGCGCTTCGTCTGCTGTCGCAATTCAGGGCGGAGCTTGACGAAGGTACGCCTGTCATCTGTGTGATTCAGGCCTGGAGGGATGACGGCGATTACACGGCAGGAACAGAGGACGATGGGCACTATGTCGTGCTGATCGGATACAGCAAGGATACGGAAAACGGCGCGTACATCTACTATTTCATGGACCCGTCGACCTCCGGCAGCTACACCTATCTCACGGAGGAGGAGTTCATCCTGCGCTGGCACGACAACCTGGAGGGCACGCCGACGCGCATTGCCATCGCGGTTTCGTATCTGAATGCCGTACAGGATGCGCCCATTCACGCCGCCTATCATCTGGATTGATGAACAGGCAGCCCTGGCCGCGCCGAATTCGGCTTTTCCCGCATCCTGCGAGCGTTTCTTGATGAAAAACAAAGCCGACCCTCAGGCAGCTCTGCCTGAGGGTCGGCTTATTGTTTTATGTAGTTTCTCTTAGAAGGACTTGACCGTTTCCACGATGTTCTCCGCGCTCAGGCCATACTTCTTGAGCACGGGCCACGCCGGGCCGGAGCTGCCGAACACGTCCTGCACGCCCACGCAGCGCATCTTCGTCGGGCAGTTCTTGGCCAGCGTCATGGCCACGGCCTCGCCCAGACCGCCGATGACGGAGTGTTCCTCGCAGGTGACAACCTTGCCGCACGCCTTCGCCGCCTCGATGACCAGCGCCTCGTCCAGCGGCTTGATCGAGCACATGTTGATCACGCGGGCGTGGATGCCCTCCTCGCGCAGCGTTTCCGCCGCCTTGAGCGCCTCGCCGACCATCAGGCCCGTGGCGATGATCGCCACATCGGTGCCGTCGGTGAGCTGCTCTCCCTTGCCGATCTCAAACTTGAACGTCGCCTCGTCGTGAATCTGCGGCAGCGCCAGACGGCCAAAGCGCATGTACACCGGGCCCTGGTGCGCATAGGCCGCGTGCACCGCCGCCTTCGCCTCCACGCCGTCGGACGGGCAGAGCACGACCATGCCGGGGATGGAGCGCATCAGCGCAAAGTCCTCGCAGCACTGGTGGCTCGCGCCGTCCTCGCCGACGGAGATGCCGCCGTGCGTCGCGCCGATCTTCACGTTCAGCTTCGGATAGCCGATGGAGTTGCGGATCTGCTCAAACGCGCGGCCCGCCGCAAACATGGCAAAGCTGGAGACCACCATGTTGCACTCGGCAATGCCGCAGTTGAAGTGCCGGTCCGGGAACGCCTTCTTGAAGGTATCGGTTTTGGTGGATTTGGACAGGTCCGCGTCGAGCACCACGACGTCCTCGTGCTCCCGTCCCAGCTCCGCCAGGGCCAAGCCGTAGCTTTCGCGCGTAGCAACCTTCTTGATCTCACTCATGCGCTGCCTCCACTTCCGCCAGCTGCGCACGCAGCTCGCTCATCGCCTTCTCATACTCGCGGTCGGCTTGCCCTCGCACGCATGGAACGCCGCAAACGCCTTCTCCATGTCGTCGAAGCTGTGGCCGTCGATCTCCACGACGCTGAAGCCGAAGGCGTTCATCTTGTCGCTGATGGAGCCGGTGTCCATGACATCCTTCGTCCGGCCGTCGATCTGCAGGCCGTTGATGTCGATGATGACGCACAGGTTGTCCAGCGCATAGTGCGCGGCAAACATGAAGGCCTCCCAGACCTCGCCCTCGTCGATCTCGCCGTCGCCCAGCAGCGTGTACACGCGCACATCCTTCTTGTTCATGTACTTGGCGGCCTTCGCCATGCCCGCCGCAACGGACACGCCCTGGCCGAGGGAGCCGGTGCTCATGTCCACGCCGGGCGTGGTGTTCATGTTCGGATGGCCCTGCAGATAGCCGCCCAGCGTGCGCGTGAGCAGCAGATCCTTCACCGGGAAGAAGCCGCGGTGCGCCAGCGTCGCGTACAGGCCCGGGGCGGTGTGTCCCTTGGACAGGACAAAGCGGTCCCTGTCCGCCCACCTGGGCTCCTCGGGACGCACGCGCATTTCCTTGTTGTACAGATACGTCATCATGTCGGCGCCGGAAAGGCTGCCGCCCGGATGTCCGGACTTCGCGTTGTGCACGATGTCGATAATGCCCATTCGTACCTTGCACGCGAAGGCGGACAGCTCTCGTCTCTCCTGATTGGTCATGTTTCTCCTCCACAATCGTTTGCTGTGTGACGTCGTTTTACGGATGATTACTTTAACATATTCGACGGAAAAAGCGCCTTTCCTTTCGGATCGGCGCTTTATCTGCAGCCTTTTGGGAAGATTTACTCAAGAATGTTGCTGGTGATGTAGTCCACGCCGCAGGCCAGCGCGCGCTGCGCGTCCTCGGGCGTGTCCACCGTCCAGACGTTCACCGCAATGCCGCCTGCATGGCAGGCCGCGACGTTCTCGGGCGTGACTGCCTTGTGGTCAATATCCAGATCCAGACGGTGCGCCTTCAGGATGTCCAGCAGATCGTCGCCGAATTCGCAGACCAGGTACTGCGCCGCCTGCTCCGGCAGCTTTTCGCGGATGCAGATCATGTTCGGCAGATCAAAGGAGATGAAAATCGTGTGCTCCAGCCACCCCAGCCCGCGGATGATGGCGATGACGTTTTCGATGTCCTCCGGCTCAAAGTGGTTCTTGATCTCCAGCACGCTCGTCTTGCCGTACTGCCGGCAGATGCGGATGTACTCCTCCAGCGACGGGAACATCAGATCCGCGCGCGGGTTTCCGTCCAGATCGTTCATGCGGACGGTGCGCAGCGTGTCAAAGTCCGTCTCCTCGATGCACAGGTTCACGCCCGCCACGCGCCTGGCGTCGTCGTCGTGCACGACGATGTATTTTCCGTCCGCCGTGCGGTGGATATCGGTCTCAATGCCGTAGTAGCTCCGGTTGCCCGCCGCGACAAACGCCGCGCAGGTGTTCTCCCGCTCGATGCCGCTCAGGCCGCGGTGCGCGATCATGCGCGTCCCGGCGGCGTGCAGCCTGATGGGTTCCCTCATGGTCTTTCCCTCTTTCCTTGCCTGCCGCCGCGGGGCGCAGCGGCCTGTTTATCCTCTTTATATCACGTCCTGCGCAGAAAGCAAGGGGTTTTTTCAGGAAAAACGGCTCCTGACCCAATTTTTCCCCATTCTTTTCCTTGGCTTCACATATGCTTTACCAGGCCCCGATATACTGGGCACGCTTTGCGGGACAGCTTCTTCCGTCCGTTCCGCAGGACAACCTCACCCCACAGCATGACTAAAGGAGGAAGATCCATGAAAAAGCTGCTTTGTCTGGCTCTGGCGCTGCTTCTGACCCTGTCCCTGGCGACCGCCTGCGCCGAGCCGCGCACCGTCACCTTCTGGCACTGCTTCGGCGGCACCATCGGCGAGGCATTCCAGGCGACGGTCGACGCATTCAACAAGTCCCATGACGATATTCAGGTGATCGCCCAGTTCCAGGGTGCCTACGACGACACGCTGACCAAGCTGAAGGCCGCGCTGCCCGCCGGCGAAGGCCCGGACGTGTTCCAGATGTTCGAGCTGGGCACCTGCTACCTGGCCGGCACCGATTACGTCATTCCCTTCCAGGACATGCTCGACAAGGACCCGTACATCTCGCTTAACCAGGTCGAGGGCGTGCTGCGCAACTACTACACCGTGAACGGCAAGATGATGTGCATCCCGATCAACCCGTCCTCCCCGGTGATGTACTACAACAAGACCGCCTTTGAGCGCGCCGGCATCACGGACGTTCCGACCACCTTCGCCGAGATCGAGGCGATCGCGGATCAGCTGACGGGCGTGGAAGGCAACCCTCAGTACGCGATGGGCCTGTCCATCTACGGCTGGTTCTTTGAGAACCTGCTCGCCGGTACCAACAACTACTACGTCAACAACGAGAACGGCCGCGCCGGCGTGGCCACCGCGATCGAGTACGACACCAACGGCGGCGGCAAGCTGGTGATGGAGAGCTGGAAGCGCCTGGTGGACGAGGGCATCTGCTACAACTTCGGCGTGGACAACGACGGCTCCAAGGCGGCCTTCATCGCCGGCACCACCGCCATCACCTTCGAGTCCACCGCCCAGCTGTCCACCATCACCAAGGGCGCGGACTTCGAGGTCGGCGTGGCGTATCTGCCCAGCGTGCTGGACAAGTCCATCGGCGGCGTGCTCATCGGCGGCGCGAACCTCTGGCTGGTCAAAAATACGGACGAGCAGAAGGTCGCCGACGCGTGGGAGTTCATCAAGTTCGCCACCAGCGCCGAGCCTGCCGCGAAGTTCTCCATGGCGACCGGCTACTTCGCCGCCAACACCACCGCTTACGAGGTGCCGGAGTACGTCGCCTACCTGGAGGCGAACCCGAACGCCAACGTCGCGCTCAACCAACTGCACGACAGCCCGCTCAACAACGTGACCGCCGGCGCGAACGTGGGCGTGATGGCTGAGCTGCGCCAGATCTGGCAGGAGAACATGGACCTGTACCTGCAGGGCGCCTTCTCCACCGAGGATGCGCTCGCCGAGATGGCCGCACAGGGAAATGCCGCCATCGCCTACTACAACCAGACGGCCGGCAAATAAACCCTGCCGGCGATTCACCGGGAAAGGAAGCGCTGCGCTTCCTTTTCCCGTTTCATCCGAAGTGAGGAATTGTGTATGACGACGCATCCCGCAAAAGCCGCAAAGACGCGCTTTTCCCTGGAATCCATCTGCCCCTATCTGTATATCCTGCCCTCTCTGCTGCTGTTTTCGCTCTTCGTGTTCTTTCCCTTCGCCAAGACGCTCTTTCTGAGCCTGAGCCTGACCGATCAGGCGGGCAGCGCCATCGACTTCGTGGGGCTGGACAACTTCAGGTCCGTGCTCCTCGGCTCGTCCTCCAGGGACTTCTGGTTCTCCATGGGCGTCACGCTCCGGTATGCGGCGATGGTCGTCACCGGCTCGATTGTGCTCGGCCTGATCTGCGCGATTCTCGCCAACGAATCCTTCCGCGGGCGCGGTCTGGTGCGCACGGTGTTCGCCATGCCCATGTCCATCTCTTCCGCGTGCATCGCGGTCATCGGCGTGTTCGCGCTCAACCCCACCATGGGCATCGTCAACAGCCTGCTGGGGACGAACATCAAGTGGCTGCGCGACATCCACTACGCGCTGCCCTCCGTCGCCGCGGTGACGGTCTGGATGAACATCGGCCTCAACTTCATCTTCCTCATCGCCGCGCTTCAAAACGTCGACGAGGCGCTGTACGAGGCGGGCGCCATCGAGGGCGCAAACTTCTTCCAGAAGCACTGGCACATCACGCTGCCCTGCGTCTCCCCGACGCTGTTCTTCCTGCTGATCATCAACGTCATCAACGCCTTCCAGGCCTACGCGCAGATCCGCCTGATGACCCAGGGCGGTCCGGGCAAGTACACCCGCACGATCATCTACGCCATTTACCTGGAGGCCTTCCAGAACAACCGCTACGGCATGTCTGCCGCGATGTCCGTGGTGCTGTTCATCATTCTCTTCGTGCTGACGCTGATCCAGTTCAAGATGGAAAAGAAGGTGACGTACTGATGACCAGGACCTCAAAGGGAACGCTGGCGATTGCGCTGGTCAGCTTTCTTCTGGCGGCTGTCATCGTCTCGCCGCTGCTGTATTGCCTCAGCGCCAGCTTCATGACGGAAAAGGAGCTCTACGCCTCGCAGCTGCTGCCCTCTGCGCTCACGCTTGACAACTACCGCGCGGCGCTCAGGGTCGCGCCGATCTTCACGTTCATCCTCAACTCGACGATTGTCGCGCTGGCCTGCACGGCCGCGCAGCTGCTGACCGGCTCGCTGGCCGGCTACGCGTTCGGCTGTCTCAAATTCCGCGGGCAGAAGCCCCTGTTCCTGCTCTTTCTGGCCACGATGATGATCCCCGGCAACGCCATCATCATCGCCAACTACCTGACCATGGCGCAGATGAAGCTGCTCAATTCCTACTGGGCGCTCATCCTGCCCTACATGACCAGCGCATTCTGCGTGTTCAACATGCGTCAGGCGTACATGTCCCTCCCCACCGAGCTGCGGGAGGCGGCGATCATCGACGGCTGCAATTCCTTCCAGTTCTTCCTGCACGTCGGCCTGCCGCTGACCGTGCCGTTTCTGGGCTCGCTGGGCATCTACACGTTTTTGCAGATCTGGAACCAGTACCTCTGGCCGCTGCTGGTGACCAACAGCATCGGGATGCGCACCGTGCAAATCGGCATCGGCATGCTGCAGAACGCCGACGCCATGGCCTACGGCCCCGTGATGGCCGGCACCATCATGATCCTCGTGCCCTCCATCCTCGTGTTCATCTTCGGCCAGAAGACGCTCATCTCCGGCCTGACCGCCGGCTCTGTCAAGGGATAATGCTCCCACCACACGACAAAGGCCTCCCGCCGCGGGAGGCCTTTGCTGATTCTGGCTTACAGGGTTTTGAGGAATTCGCCGATGCGGCGCGCGAGGATCGCGTGGCCCTCGTCGCTGGGGTGCAGGCCGTCGGGCATCAGGCGCGCGCGGGCGACGGGATGGCGGGGCTGCATGCCGCTGGTCGCGTAGAGGTCGAGCACAGGCAGGCCGTAGTAGCCCGCCGTCTCCATCAGGATGGCGCGGTAATCGGCGAGCACCGCGCGGACGTCGAGCTTCCTGCCCGTGCCGTCGCCCTCCGGGTCCTCCTCACAAAGCCGGTGCAGCGGCGTGACGATGACGATGGGCTTGCCGCAGTAGCGCGCAATCAGTCCGCTCATCAGGAAGTGGCACGCGCCGCAGAACGTGGACGGATCGCGGTCGTCAAACGTGCCGATGGGCGCGTCGCCGTGGCCGAAGTCGTTCGTGCCGCCGAAGACCACGACCGCGTCCGCGCGCTCGTCCATCTCCGCCATGCGCAGGCAGAAGTCGCGCTCGTACGGCTCGCCGGTATTCACCCGCTGGCGCGCGATGCGCGAGCCGCCCACGCCGTAGTTGTTTGCCTTCGCGCCGTACATCCGGGCGAAGACATCGGTGTAGCGGTGGGCTTCATCGCTCGCGCCCGCGCCCTCTGTGATGCTGTCGCCCAGAAAATTGATCACTGTATGCTCAAGCTCCATGGTATCCTCCTCAAGCAAAAGCCGGATACCGGCATCTGCCGGTATCCGGTTGGTTTTGAATCGATCAGCAGAACTTCGCAATCGCGGCGCGGATGCGCGCGGCGACGGCCTCCACCTTCGGCATATCCTCCGCCGTCACGCCGACCATCGGACGGTGCACGCCGCCCAGTTCAAGGCCTTCGTTGATCTCGAGCACCTTCTTGATGACCGCGTACATGTGGCCGTGGCAGGAGCACAGATCGGCGATGATGTTGTTCACCTCGTGCTGGATGGGCTGCGCCTCAACAAATTTCCCGGCCTTGACCAGCTCGTCCATCTTCAGGAACAGCTCCGGCATGGCCGCGTAGGTGCCGCCGATGCCGCCGCACGCACCGATGGCGCGGCCGGCGATGAACTGCTCGTCCGGGCCGTTGAACACGACGCAGTGCTCGCCGCCCGCCTCAACGAAGCCCTCGATGTCCTGCGTGGGCATGGAGGAGTTCTTCACGCCGATGACGCGCGGATTCTTGCGCATCTCCTTGAAGAGCTTCACGCTCAGCGCGACGCCCGCGAGCTGCGGGATGTTGTAGATGATGAAGTCGGTGTTCGGCGCAGCCGCGGAGATGTCGTTCCAGTACTGCGCAATCGCGTAGTCCGGCAGGCGGAAGTAGATCGGCGGGATGCTCGCAATCGCATCGACACCCAGCTTTTCCGCGTGCGCGGCGAGCTGGCAGCTCTCCTCGGTGTTGTTGCAGGCCACGTGCGCGATGATCGTGCACTCGCCACGGACCTCCTCCATCACGGCCTCCAGCGTCAGCATGCGCTCTTCCTTCTCCAGGTAGATGCACTCGCCGGAGGAGCCGCCGACGTACAGGCCCTTGACGCCCTTGGAGACCAGATGACGGGCCAGCTTCTTCGTGCGCTCCACGCTCACCTTGCCGTTTTCGTCATAGCAGGCGTAGAACGCAGGGAATACGCCATGATACTTTTCAAGATTGCTCATAGATTTCTTTCCTCTTCTTGCAGCAATTTCTGTTTTTCGCGCAGGTTGATTATACCGCTGTGCCGTCAGGTTTTCAAGAGCCTCCGCCCGCAGAAAACCGTTTGGTACCGCCCGCTTATCCCTTGACAGCGCCCATCGTGATGCCGCGCGTGAAGAACTTCTGGAACATCAGGAAGATCGCGATGATCGGGATGGAGCCCAGCGCCGCGCCGGCCATGATCAGGCCGTAGTCGGTGCTCATCTCGCTCTGCAGCTTCGCAATGCCCAGGGAGATGGTCAGCACCTCCGTGCTGTTGAGCATGATCAGCTGCAGGAAGTAGTCGTTCCAGGTGTTGATAAAGGTGAAGATGGCCAGCGCGCCGATGCCCGGCTTGATCATCGGGAAGACGATCTGCGTGAAGGTACGCACCTCGCCCGCGCCGTCGATTCTGGCCGCCTCCAGCAGCTCGCTCGGGATGTTCTCCGAGAACTGCTTCATCAGGAACACGCCGAACGGCCAGCCGACCGTGGGCAGGATGACCGCCCAGAGCGTGTTGTGCAGGTTCAGGAACGCCATCTCCTTGAGCAGCGGGATGAGGATGACCTGCTTGGGCAGCGCCATCGCGCACACGAAGATCGAGAAGATCAGCGCGCGCCCGGTAAAGCGCTTCTTGGCCAGCGCGTAGCCGCCCATCGACGCAGCGACACAGGTAAAGAGCATCGCCAGGGCGCAGACGAACACCGTGTTGAACATCCACATGAGCGCCGGCTTCTCAAACAGCTTCTCATAGTTGAGCAGCGTCGGCTCCGTGGGGAACCAGACCGGCACGCGCGCGTTGACCGCCTGCGGCCCCTTGAACGAGCCGGTGATGATCCAGTACAGCGGGAAGGTGAACAGCAGCGCGACGATGATCAGCGCGATGACGCACAGCACCTGATAGACCGTCACCTGATGCACGCTGTGATCCTGATTGCCGGACCTGGGTTTTTTGAAGTTGTGCACCTGGGGAGCAGCTTTGATGTTTTCGCTCATACGTTTCCCCTCCCCTCTCAGCCGTTATCGCTCTGGGCGAGCTTGAACTGCATGGCGCTGAACACCGCGATGATCGCCGCCAGGATGACGCCCATCGCGCTGCCGTAGCCGTAGCGGCTCAGCTTGAACGCGTTGTAATAGATGTAGTACATGATGGTCTGGGTGGAGTTGTTCGGTCCGCCCGACGTGAGCAGCTGAATCAGCGCGAAGCACTGGAAGGAGTTGATCGTCGTGATGACCAGGATGTACAGCGTGGTCGGCATGATCTGCGGCCACTTGATCTTCCAGAAGACCTGCAGGTTGGTCGCGCCGTCCACCTCGGCGGCCTCGACCAGGCTGTGGTCGACGTTGGAGAGCGCGGAGACGTACAGCACGATCGGCTGGCCGACGGAGGTGGTCAGCAGGATCAGGATGATGCAGCCCAGCGCGTAATCCGGGCTGCCCAGCCAGTTGATGTTCTTGCTGATGATGCCCAGGCTCTTGAAGACGTAGTTCAGGATGCCGGTGTAGGGGCTGAACATCCACTTCCACACGACGGTAACCGCCACGGAGCCCGTGACCACCGGCAGATAGAAGATGCAGCGGAACAGCGAGGTGTAGCGGTCGTGCATCTTGTAGATGACCGACGCCACCCAGAGCGAGAAGATGCAGGTGACCGGAACGGAAACCACCACGATGACGATGGTATTGACCAGCGCGGTCCGGAAGATCGGATCAGCAATCAGTTCCTTGTAATTGGCCAGACCGACGAAGCTGAAATCCGTCATCGTGTAATTGAAGAAGCTGTTAAAGAGGCACAGTCCCATGGGGAAGATGACAAACCCCACGAAGAACAGCAGGCTGGGCAGCATGAACAGGTAACCGGCGATGTTTTCACGGCGCTGGTTGGCCCTGGACAATGCCGTCCCGCCCTTCGCAGCCTTGGTCATAAGGAACGCTCCCTTCAAGCGCACAAGGCCCCTCCCGCGAGGGAATGGGGCCTTGTGCCTGTGTCAATTCTTGGTTTGATCGGATGAAGAATGGTGCATTACTTGCCGTTCACGTTGGCGTTGTACACCGCCACCTCAGCGGCCACATCGCCGCCGGCGAAGACGCGCTGGAGCAGGTTCCACCACTCGGTGCGCTGGGTCGCCCAGCCCGGCGTGACCTGGTAGATGTCGCCCAGGTACTGGGTGAACATGCCGTATTCCGCATTGCTGGCCTTCTCGGTGCCGGTGTAGATGTCGCCGAAGGAAGCCTTGGTCGGGAAGTAGCCGGTCGCGTAGGTGCTCTTCGGGCCCTGAACCGGGTCGTCGCACACGAACTGGATGAACTTCTTCGCCGCTTCCACCTTGGCCGCGTCGTCATTCTTGAACAAACCGAAGCCCCAGATGCCGCCGTCCAGAACCGGAACGCCGTCATCGGACGGGAAGGTCACGGCGTAGGGCTCGATGCCCTCGGCCAGGGACGCCTTGTTGGTCTCCAGCAGCGCCGCGTTCCAGCAGAAGCAGGTCGGGGTGGTGCCGTTGGCGAACAGCGCGATCGCGTCGCCCGCGACGATGGCCGGGTCAGGCACGATGGTGCCGTCGTTGGCCATCTGCTGCAGCAGGGTCAGGCCCTTGATGCCGGCCTCGGAGCCGATGGTGTACTCGGTGTGCTCCGCATTGGCGAACTGCGCAGAGTAGAGGTTGTACACCAGCGCACGGGTGCCCTGGTCGCCGCCCTGGCCGCCGCAGTAGACGATGCCCGGCATGTAGCCGGCGTCGGCCAGAACCTTCATCGCATTCTGGAACTGCTCGGTGGTCCAGGTGCGGTCCTCGTTGATGTACTGCATCGCGCCGGTCGCCTCAAAGACGGCCTTGTCGATGACCATGCAGTGGGTGGTCATGCACAGCGGGTAGAGATAGATGTTGCCGTCCGCGGCGGTGCAGATGCCCTTCATGGACTCGCCGGCAGCGGCGATGTCCGCGGAGGTCTCCTCCGTCCACAGATCGGAGATGTCCATCATCTTGCCGGCGGCGCCCCAGTTGGCCACCAGGCGCTCCGGGCCCTCGAAGATGATGTCCGGGGTGGTGCCGGCCTCGATGGCCGCGGTCACCTGATCGTCACCGGAGGTGTAGTCCAGGTACTCGACCTTGACCTTGATGTCCGGGTAGACGGCGTTGAAGTTGGCGACGATCTCGTCCACCACGTCGGACTTGGACCAGCTGCCGATCGGGTAGGTCCACAGGGTGATTTCAGTTTCCGCCAGGGCGAGGGCCGGAACCATCAGCACCAGGCACAGGAGAAGAGCAAACAGTTTCTTCATGCGACAAATCCTCCTCATCATCATATCTTCGCGGCGCTTCCGTCCGCTTGCTGAGCTAAATGTACTACAAATCATCTGGCCTGTCAATCCTTTTTTGGGAAATTATTTTAAAAATCGGAGACAAGGCGCACAAATTTCTCCGGTCAGTCTGGTAAATATGATTGACAACTTTCCATCATTCCTCTATAATGTATGTGCAAATATCATACAAAGTATTCTGTGAAGAGGTGGATGATGAAAGCCATTAAGAAAGAGGACAAGCTCTACATTCAGACGTTCCGGGAGATTCGCAGCTATATCATCCGCCACGAATTGAAGCCCGGCGATCTGCTGCCCACGGAGCTGGAGATGAGCCAGATGCTCGGCGTCTCCAGGAACGTGCTTCGCGAGGCGATCAAGAGCATGGAGCTGATGGGCATGGTGCAGGCCTGCCCCGGACGCGGCACGGAGGTCAAGGAATTCAGCCTCGACTTTGTGTTCCAGAACGTGCTGTTCTTCAATGTCGGCGGCGAGGGCAAGCCCGTGCACGAGATGTTCGGCATCCGGCGGATGCTGGAGCTGAGCTACATGCGCCAGGCGTTCTATGTGCTCAGCGAGGAGGACATCCAGGCGCTGCGCGACTGCGTGCGCCGCATGCACGAGAGCGCGGACGACGACCTCGCCTTCACCTGCGCGGACCGCGATTTCCACATGACGCTCTTCCGCCCGCTGGGCAACGGCGTGCTCAATTCGCTGATGGAGGCCATCTGGGCGGTGGACGAGGGATTTGAGCTGGAAAAGAAGTCGCCGCATCTGGTCAGCTCCATCCCCAAGCACGAGGCGATTGTCGACGCGCTGGCCGCGTACGACTACCGCGCCTTCGCCCGGGCCATGGAGATCCACTTCTCCTCCGGCAAGTACCTCAAGCCCGATTCCTTTGAAGAATATGATTCGTGACAGGGAGGTTATGTTTTATGACGAAGCAGGAGCTCTTTGACCTCATCAAGGGCACCATCGTGGTGTCCTGCCAGGCCACGCCCGGCGAGCCGCTCTATATGAAGGATCAGTCCATCATGTACCTGATGGCGCGCGCCGCCAAGCAGGCCGGCGCGAAGATGATCCGCACCAGTTCCGTGCGCGACATCGTGGAGATCAAGGAGGAGACGGGTCTGCCCGTCATCGGCCTGATCAAGCGCGAGTACCCGGGCTACACCGGCCGCATCACGATGACCATGCGCGAGGTGGACGAGTGCATGGAGGCCATGGCCGACATCGTCTCCATCGACTGCACGTTCAACGAGCGCGCGGACGGCCTCACCCCCGGTGAATTCCTGAAGCAGGTGAAGGCCAAGTATCCCAACATCATCATCATGGCCGACTGCGCGACGCTCGAGGAGGCCGTGGCCGCCTACGAGGCCGGCGCGGACCTGGTCGGCTCCACCATGAACGGCTACACCCCGCAGACCCGCGACTGCAAGGGCGATCCCAACTACGAGCTGGTTCGCCAGATGGTCGCCGCCCTGCCCTGCCCCGTCATCGCCGAGGGCCGTGTGCACACGCCCGAGCAGGCGAGAAAGATGCTGGAGATCGGCGCGTGGGCCGTCGTCGTCGGCGGCGCAATCACCCGCCCGCTGGAGATCGCCAACCGGTTCATGGCGGCCGTGAAGGACTTTAAGGCGTAAACCAGTCAGCTTGAGGCTGAAGAAGAGGCTTTGCAGGCATTCCTCCGTTTCAATCGTAGGATGCTTCGCATCCTGCTCTGAAACTGTTTTTTTCACCTTACCAGGGTACGTTAGGGCTGCCGCCCTAAAACCTGCTCGGGGACATTGTCCCCGAACCCCTTTTTCGCTTCGCGCGGTTGAATGCGTTTCGGCGAACACAGTCTTTCAGAAAGGGTTTTCCGATGATTCTGAGCATCGACATCGGCGGCACCGCCGTCAAGATGGGCCTGGTCGATCACGAGGGCGCCATCCACGCCCGCCACGAGGCCAGCGTGTGCTTTGACCACTACCAGACCCCGATCCTCACCACCGTCATCCGCGAGGCACAGGCGTTCCTCGCACGCGAAAGTGCGCAGATCGAGGGCATCGGCGTGTCCGCCACCGGCCAGGTGGACGACAGGGCTGGCGCGGTCATCGGCACCAACGGCAAGATTCCCCACTACGAGGGCGCGCAGATCAAGCGCGACATGGAGGCCGCGTTCGGCGTGCCGGTCTTCGCGCTCAACGATGCGAACGCCGCGGCGCTGGGCGAGTGCTTTGCCGGCCGCGCGAAGGGCGTTCAGAACGTGCTGATGGTCACGCTGGGCACCGGCGTGGGCGGCGGGATCGTGCTGGGCGGCCGGATCTTCGGCGGCACGCGCGGCATCGCCGGCGAGCTGGGCCACTTCACGCTGTATCAGGACGGCCCGCTCTGCCCCTGCGGCAAGCGCGGCTGCTTCGAGAGCTATGCCGCGACGACCGCGCTCGTGCGCCGCGCGAAGGAGGCCACCGGCGAGGCGGACATGAACGGACGCATTGTCTTTTCCCGCGCGGCGGACGGCGATCAGGCGATGCTCGCCGTGCTCTCCGCCTGGATCGACGACATCGCCGCGGGCATTTCCGGCCTGGTGCACATCTTCAATCCGCAGATGGTGCTCATCGGCGGCGGCGTCTCCGCGCAGGAAGCGCTGCTGATCGCCCCCCTTCGCGAGCGCGTGCTGCGCAGCGTCATGCCGCGCTTTGCCGAGGGCCTGCAGCTCGAGGCCGCGACGCTGGGCAACGACGCGGGCATGATCGGCGCGGCCAGATTCTATCTGGACTGCGTGCGTCAGGAGGGTACAGCTTAATACACAAACGCGCAGCCGCAAGCAGGCGGCTGCGCTTCATAACACGAGAGGAATACAGCATGGACAAGCTCTTTTTCGGCGTCGATATCGGCGGCACGGCCACCAAGCTCGGCGCGTTCTCCCAGGACGGCAGGCTGCTTGACAAGTGGGAGATTCCCACGGATATCAGCGAGAACGGCAGCCACATCATGCCGAACATCGCCCGGGAAATCATCCGCTACGCGGGCGAGACGGAGAACGTCGTCGCCGTCGGCGTGGGCGTGCCGGGGCCGGTGCGCCGGGACGGCTCCGTGAAGCGGTGCGTGAACCTCGGCTGGGGCGGCTTCAACCCCGCGCGCGATCTGTCCGCGCAGCTTGAGGGCGTGCCGGTCTTCGCGGGCAACGACGCGAACATGGCCGCCATGGGCGAATACTGGCAGGGCGGCGGTCAGGGCTCCCGCAACCTCGTGTTCATCACGCTGGGCACCGGCGTGGGCGGCGGCATCGTGCTCGACGGCCGCATGGTCTACGGCAGCGCGGGCCTGGGCGGCGAGATCGGCCACGTCGTCGTCAATCCGGACGAGCCCATGCCCTGCAACTGCGGGCAGTACGGCTGTCTCGACCAGACGGCCTCCGCGACCGGCGTGGTGCGTCATGCCAAGCGCGTGCTCGCCCGCCATCCGAATGAATCTTCTTCCCTGCGTGCGCTTGAGACGCTCACCGCGCGCGACGTGTTCGACGCGGCCAAGGCCGGCGACGCGCTGGCGTACGAGGCGGTCGACATCTGCATGGGCTTTCTGGGCAAGTCCCTGGCGATGCTGACCAACATCATCGACCCGGACATGTACATCATCGGCGGCGGCGTTTCCAAGGCCGGCGAGTTCCTCATCGACCTGGTGCGCAGGCACTACGAGCGGCTGGCCACGCTCTCCGAGCAGCGGGCCACCATCGCGCTGGCCACGCTCGGCAACGACGCGGGCATCTACGGCGCGGCGAAGCTGGCGATGGACGCGGTAAGACGATAAGCAAGCAAAACAGCAGGGCCGGATTCCGCTTGGAATCCGGCCCTGCTGCTATCATTTGGTCAAGGAAGACGGGTTATGCTGCCTGCCGCTTCGTCCGCTTCTCGATCACCAGCAGCGTGAGGGTCATCAGCGCCGCCGCGAGGATCAGGCAGATCACCACGTTCTGGATGAGGCCCGCAAGGATGTAGCTCACAAAGCTCACCGCCGCGACCGTCAGCGCGTAGGGCAGCTGGGTGTACACGTGCGTCAGGTGATCACACTGCGCGCCCGTGGACGCCATGATCGTCGTATCGGAAATCGGGGAGATGTGGTCGCCGCAGACCGCGCCGGCCAGGCAGGCGGAGATCGCGATGATCAGGATCTCGCTGCCCACCGGGAATACGTCCACCACGATCGGGATGAGGATGGAGAACGTGCCCCAGGACGTGCCCGTCGCAAAGGCGAGGAACAGCGCCACCACGAAGATGATCGCCGGGAGCATGATGGTCAGGCCCCTGGCAGACCCCTCGAGCATCCCCGCGACGAACTGCGGCGCGCCCAGGGAGGACTTGGTGATGCCGCCGATGCTCCACGCGAGCACGAGGATCAGGATCGCCGGGACCATGGCCTTGAAGCCCTCAGCCAGGCTCTCGGTGAACTCGCGGTAGGTGAGCACGCGGCGCGCCATGTAATACACGAACGTGAACGCCAGCGCAAAGAAGGAGCCGAGCATCAGGCCCGTCGGCGCGCTGGAATTGGCGAAGGAATCGATGATACCCGCGCCCTCAAAGAAGCCGCCGGTGTACATCAGGCCGATCACGCAGCACGCGATCAGCGCAACGACCGGGACGATCAGGTCCGCAATCGTGCCGCGCGCGGAAACCGGCGCCTCGTCCGCGCCCTCGTACGGGCGCGCGTCGACGGTGTACAGGTCGCCGTTCAGGCGCGCATTGTCCTCGTGCGTCTTCATCATGCCGTAATCGATGTCGCGCAGGGAGATGAGCACGATCATCAGCAGCGTCAGCAGCGCGTAGTAGTTGTAGGGAATCGCCTGGATGAACAGCGTCAGGCCGTTGGTGCCCTCCACCATGCCGCTGACCGCCGCCGCCCAGGAGCTGATGGGCGCGATGATGCACACCGGCGCAGCCGTCGCGTCGATGATGTACGCCAGCTTCGCGCGGGAGATCCTGTGGGTATCGGTCACCGGGCGCATGACGGAGCCGACCGTCAGGCAGTTGAAGTAGTCGTCCACGAAGATCAGCACGCCCAGCAGGAAGGTCATCAACTGCGCATGCTTGCGCTCCTTGATCTTCTCCCTCGCCCATGCGCCGTACGCGCGGGCGCCGCCGGCTTTGTTGATCAGCGCGACCATGGTGCCCAGGAACACCAGGAAGATCAGGATGCCGATGTTGCCCGTGTCGCTGATCTTGCCCACGATCATGTCAAACGTGATCTCCACCATCTGCACGGGCTTCAGCAGGCTGCCCGCGGCCAGCACGCCGCCGGCGAGCACGCCCGTGAACAGCGAGAGATATACCTCCTTGGTGATCAGCGCCAGACCGATGGCCATCACCGGCGGCAGCAGCGACCAGGCCGTGCCGAATGCGTTCGCCGGCGCGGCAGCCAGAAGCACCAGCGCCGCAGCGGCATAGATGATCAGCGCGATGCGCTGACCCTTGCTCAGTTTCATGTCTTTTGTTCTCCTCTCCGGTGCGTCCTTGCGCCGCCCCAGCAAACTCCCGCCATTATAGCCGCTCGCGCCCGGGGTTGCAACAGAAAACCGCCGATTCGTAATTAAACGGCGAAAAACAAAAAAGCGCGCGAAAGCGTTGTGCAAACTCCAACGCCTTCGCGCGCCTGATGGATGATTTATACTAATTCGCAATTAAAATGCTTAACAGAGCGCATCAGATTTTTCGCTCTGACGAAGCCGAGTGAAGTGAGGCGTACTGGAGGTACGTTGAATGGAACGAGGCAAAGTCAGGGCGGAAAAGACGATGCGCGGATTAAGCCATTTTAATAAGAATTAGTATTATGAAAGATGCTTCGTCTCGTCGCTGTCCAGCGCCGCGAGCAGCCTGTCGGCCTTCTCGCTGAGGTCACAATTGCGGATCGCGTTGCGCAGCGGGAGCACCGCGCGCGGGGTGACGGACAGCTCGTCCACGCCGATGGCCAGGAACGTCTCGGTCATCTCCAGGTCCGCGCCCAGCTCGCCGCAGACGCCGACCCAGATGCCGTTTCTGTGCGCGTTCTCCACGACCATCTTGATCAGGCGGAGCACCGCCGGATGATGCGGATCATAGAAGCGGCCCAGGTCGTTGTTCTGGCGGTCGCAGGCGAGGGTGTACTGGGTGAGGTCGTTGGTGCCGCAGGAGAAGAAGTCAACCTCCTTGGCCAGGCGGTCGCTCATCACGGCGGCGGCCGGGGTCTCGATCATGATGCCGATCTCGACATGGTCGCTGAACGGGATGCCCTCCTGGGTCAGCTCGGCCTTGACGCTCTCGATGAGCTTCTTGGTCTCGCGGACCTCCCAGACGCTGGTGACCATCGGGAACATGATGCCCAGCTTGCCGTAGGCGCTGGCGCGGTAGAGCGCGCGCAGCTGCGTGCGGAAGAAGTCCGGGCGGCTGAGCGAGATGCGCAGGGCGCGCATGCCCATGGCCGGGTTCTCCTCCTTGGGCAGCTCAAAGTAGTCGATCTGCTTGTCCGCGCCGATGTCGCAGGTGCGGATGATGACCTCCTTGCCCTCCATGCCGGCGAGCACGGCCTTGTACGCCTCAAACTGCTCGTCCTCGGTCGGATAGGTCTTGGCATTGAGATAGAGGAACTCGCTGCGGAACAGGCCGATGCCGCCGCCGTCGTTCAGCTGCACGGCGTGCACGTCCTCGGGCGAGCCGATGTTGCAGTACACGCGGATGCTGCGGCCGTCCTTTGTGACGTTTTCCTGGCCCTTGAGGGTCTCCAGCATCCGCTGGAACGCCAGCTGCTCCTCATGCTTGGCCAGCATGCGCTCACGCGTCTCCTCGTCCGGATCGATGACCACCACGCCGGTGCTGCCGTCAACGATGACCTGACGGCCCTCGTATTCCATCTTCAGGCTGTCGCCCATGCCGACGATCGCCGGAATGCCTATGGTGCGCGCGAGGATGGCGGTGTGGCTGGAGCCGGAGCCATAGGAAGTGACGAAGCCCAGGATCTTGCTCTTGTCCAGCTGGATCGTCTCGGACGGCGCGAGATCGTCCGCGGCCAGCAGCACCGGCACGTCGGAGGCGATGCCGCCCTGCACGACGCCGCACAGGATGGAGATGATGCGGCTGGAAACGTCCTTCACGTCCGCGGCGCGGGCCTGCATGTAGCTGTCGTCCATCGTCGCGAACATCTCCGCGAACTGATCGGACGTGCGGGAGACGGCGATCTCCGCGTTCAGCTTTTCCTCCCTGATGATGCCCTCGATGGACTCCTCGTAGTCCATGTCCTCGGCCATCATCTGGTGCGTCTCAAACAGGAACGCCGCGTCGTCGCCGGCCTCCTCGCGGGCCTTCTCGGCCAGCTCGCCCAGCTGCTCAATCGCGGCCGCCTGCGCGGCCTTGAAGCGCTGCCATTCCGCCTCCGTGTCCTCGACGGTGTAGAACTTGATCTCCGCCGACGCGCGGCGATAGAAATACAGGGGGCCCATCCCGATGCCGGTGGATACGCCCTTGCCCTGAATGGTGATCATGACGTTTCTCTCCTTTATATACGCGGCTGCGGCAGCCCCCTGACTGCCGCAGCCGTGATTTGGGATGCATGTGCACGGCGCCGCGGATGGGACACCTGCCGGTTACAGGTTCGCCTTGAAGAATTCTTCCATTGCCGGACCGGCGACGGCTTCGTCCTCGCCCTCGACGCGGACGGTCACGGTCTCGCCGCACTTGACGCCCAGCTTCATCAGCGCCATCAGCTTGAGGACGTTCACGGCGGTGCCGTCCTTCTCCACGGTGATGGTGCTCTTGTACTTCCTGCCTTCCTTGCTCAGCAGGCCGGCCGGACGGGCGTGGATGCCGACGGGATCCTTGATGGTGTAGACAAACTCGATCATGGGATTTCCTCCTCAATCATATTCTGCTTTTGCAGCAGTCCTTTCAGACGGGCTTACACGAGGCTGAGCGCATCCTCGTCCGCGACGAGCACGAAGTTCGGGTGCATCTGCAGGATGGACGCCGGCACATGCGGGGTCACCGGGCCGAAGAACGCCTTCTTGATGATCTCGGCCTTGTCGCGTCCGGAGACAATCATCAGCACCTTGCGGGCGCTCATGATGGTGTGGGTGCCCATGGTGTACGCCTGGCGCGGCACCTCGTCCCTGGAGGCGAAGAAGCGCTTGTTGGCCTCAATGGTCTCCTCGGTCAGGTCGACGCAGTGGGTGCCCATGTCAAAGGCGTCGCTCGGCTCGTTGAAGCCGATGTGGCCGTCGTGGCCGATGCCCAGCAGCTGCAGGTCGACGCCGCCCATGCTGGCGATCACCGCGTCATAGCGCTTGCACTCGGCGTCCGCGTCCATGTTGGTGCCGTCCGGCAGGTTGATGCGGTCTTGCGGGATGTTCACATGGTCGAACAGGTTCCTGTGCATGAAGCTCCAGTAGCTCTCCCTGTGCTCGCGCGGCAGGCCGCGGTACTCGTCCAGGTTTACCGTGGAGACCTCGGAAAAGTCGAGGTCTCCGCTCTTGTACCACTCGACCAGGTTCTTGTAGGTGCCCACCGGGGTACCGCCGGTCGCCAGGCCGAGCACGCAGTTCGGCTTGTGGATGACCTGCGCGGCGATGATGGCCGCAGCCTTGCGGGACATCTCGTCATAATTCTTGGTGCGGATGATTCTCATCAAAATCCTCTTCCCTTCAAAGCATCATTAGGGGCGCACGATACGCACGCAGTGATGCGCCGTACTATGTACTACATAGTATATCGCCCTTCTATCAACAAAGTCAATATCTCCCGTCTGTTTTTGTGCATTCTATCGGCCGTGCGCACCCCTTGCCTGGCGCGCAGACGCAATGCGGCCCCGCCCGGCTGCGCTTCCGGGACAGGGCCGCTGATGCGTCTTCTTTTCTATGTGCTTTGGTCCGCCTTCCGCCTGCGCCGCTCCTCCTTCAGGCTCCGCAGGATGATCGTCCGGGCCCTTTCCGCGCCCTCCCGGCTCATTGCGGGCGTGCCGGCAAGCGGATAGGGAATGCCCAGCTGCGCGTACTTGGCCACGCCCATCGTGTGATACGGCAGCACGTCCAGCGCCTTCACGTTGGAAAGCCCGCCGATGAAGCGGCCCAGGCGGGCAAGCGCTTCCTCATCGTCCGTCACGCCCGGGACAACGACGTGCCTGATCCACACCGGGACGCCCTTTCTTTCCAGATACCGGGCAAAGGCCAAGATGCCGCCGTTGTCCATGCCCGTCAGCTTCTTGTGCGCGGGCACGTCGATGTGCTTGATGTCCAGCATCACCAGGTCCGTCAGCGCCATCAGCGCGTCGAGCCTGTCGTTGTAGTCAGACGTTCCCTCGCGGTACGTCGCGCCGGAGGTATCGATGCAGGTGTGGATATGCCTCTCCTTCGCCAGGGCAAACAGCTCCAGCAGGAAGTCGATCTGCAGAAGCGGCTCGCCGCCGGTGACGGTGAGGCCGCCGCTGCCGTAAAACGCCTTATTGCGCTCGTACTGCTCGATCAACACCTGCGGGCTCATGCGCATGCCCTTGCCCACTTCCCAGCTGTCGGGATTGTGGCAGTACTGGCAGCGCATCGGGCAGCCCTGACAGAAGATCACGAACCGCAGCCCGGGGCCGTCCACCGTGCCGAAGCTCTCCACCGAGTGAATGTATCCGTCCATCGTCCCTAAAACCCTTCTTCGCTGTGTAGCAGCTTCAATCCGAAATCCCTTGCCTTCCCCTATGGGGAAGGTGGCTCGCCACAGGCGAGACGGATGAGGTCCACGTTGGGGCTGCCGCCCCAAACCCTGCTCGGGGACATTGTCCCCGAACCCCTTCTTCGCTTCGCGCTGATCAATGCAGCTTCAGCAAAAGAACGTCAGATTCTGTCATGGAAGGTGCGGGAGATGACCTCGTCCTGCTGTTCCTTCGTCAGCTTGATGAAGTTGACCGCGTAGCCGCTGACGCGGACGGTGAGCTGCGGATACTTCTCCGGGTGCTTCTGCGCGTCCAGCAGCGTCTCCCTGCTGAACACGTTGACGTTGAGGTGGTGGCCGCCCTTCTTGACATAGCCGTCCAGCAGCGCCACCAGGTTATCGATCTGATTCTGAGTTGCCGTCATGGTTCTGCTCCTTTCTCACTCGAGTTCGTCGTCCGCATCCAGGCCCTCAAAGAGCGTCGGCGCGTTGCAGCCGCCCAGGCCGCAGTCGATGTCCACGTCGATATCGCCCACGAAGATCTGATCCTCCTTGCCCAGCGCGCCCGGAATGATGGAGAACGTGTTGGAGATGCCATCCTTCGCGTCCTTGAACGGCAGCTTTGCCACGGAGGCCAGGGACGCCACCGCGCCGTGGCTGTCGCGGCGGTGCATCGGGTTGGCGCCCGGGGCAAACGGCTCGCCCTTCTTGCGGCCGTCCGGTGTGGAGCCGGTCGCCCGGCCGTAGACCACGTTGGAGGTGATGGTCAGGATGGAGGTCGTGGGGATGGAGTCGCGGTAGGTGTGGTTCTTGCGCACGTGCTCCATAAACCGGTGCACGATGCCGCGGGCG
Source organism: Clostridiales bacterium (assembly GCA_004557905.1). GTDB lineage: Bacteria > Bacillota > Clostridia > Christensenellales > Aristaeellaceae > Ventricola. The sequence continues at coordinate 56,552 of SFFH01000013.1, forward strand.
ATGTTGTCCACGCGGTCGTCGTCGTTGCCGTACTTGGGGAAGTCGCCCTCCACCTCGTAATCGACGGCCAGGCCGGTTTCGTCGCGGATGACCTTGACGCGGGCGTACTTGATGGCAGACAGGGAATCTGCGACAACGGACAGTCCTGCGATGCCCGTGGCGAACCAGCGGGTCACGTTCTTGTCGTGCAGCGCCATCTGCAGCTTCTCGTAGCAGTATTTGTCGTGCATGTAGTGGATGACGTTGAGGGTGTTGACGTACACCTCCGCCAGCCAGCGCATCATCGCGTCGAACTTCTCCATGACCTCGTCGTAGTCGAGGTACTCGCCGGTGATCGGCGTGAACTTCGGGCCGACCTGCTTGTGGCTGATCTCGTCCACGCCGCCGTTGATGGCGTACAGCAGGCACTTGGCCAGGTTGGCGCGCGCGCCGAAGAACTGCATTTCCAGGCCGATGCGCATGGAGGACACGCAGCAGGCGATACCGTAGTCGTCGCCGTGGGTGAAGCGCATCATATCGTCGTTCTCGTACTGGATGGACGAAGATTCAATGGACATCTTCGCGCAGTAGCGCTTGAAGTTCGTCGGCAGGTTGACGGACCAGAGCACCGTCAGGTTCGGCTCCGGGGACGGGCCGAGGTTGGCCAGCGTGTGCAGGTAGCGATAGCTCATCTTCGTCACCAGGTGACGGCCGTCGATGGCCACGCCGCCGATGGACTCGGTGACCCACTGCGGATCGCCGGAGAAGAGCTGGTTGTATTCCGGCGTGCGGGCAAACTTCACCATGCGCAGCTTCATGATGAAGTGGTCGACCATCTCCTGGATTTCCTGCTCGGTGAACAGGCCGCGGCGCAGGTCGCGCTCAGCGTAGATATCCAGGAACGTGCTGGTGCGGCCCAGGGACATCGCCGCGCCGTTCTGCTCCTTGATGGCGCCCAGGTAGCCAAAGTACAGCCACTGGATCGCTTCCTTCACGTTGCCCGCCGGGCGGCCGATGTCAAAGCCGTAGCTGGCAGCCATCTCCTTGAGCTGGCCCAGCGCGCGGATCTGCTCGGAGAGCTCCTCGCGCTGCTGGATGACCTTGGAGTACATCGCCGAGCGGGTCTGCTCCTTCTGCTCGAGCTTGTCCTCAATCAGGCAGTCCACGCCGTAGAGCGCCACGCGGCGGTAGTCGCCGATGATGCGGCCGCGGCCGTAGGCGTCCGGCAGGCCGGTGATGATGTGGCTGGAGCGGCAGGCGCGCATCTCCGGGGTGTAGGCGTCAAACACGCCCGCGTTGTGCGTCTTGCGGTGTACGGTGAAGAACTCGCTCATCCGGGGATCGATCGTGTAGCCGTGATCCTTGCAGGCCTTCTCCGCCATGCGGATGCCGCCGTAGGGCATGAACGCGCGCTTGAACGGCTTGTCCGTCTGCAATCCGACGATCTGCTCCTTGTCCTTGTCAAGATACCCCGGGCCGTGGGAGGTGATGGTGGAGATGATCTCCGTGTCCATGTCCAGCACGCCGCCCTTGGCGATCTCCTCCTTCGTCAGCGCACAGACCTGATCCCACAGGTCGAGCGTGTCCTGCGTCGGCCCCTCGAGGAAATCCTCATTGCCGTCGTAGGGCGTGTAGTTGTGCTGGATAAAGCTGCGGACGTTGACCTCGCGGCACCAGGTCGCGCGCTCGAAGCCGTCCCACTCCTTGAACTGGTAGTCCATGTAATCCAGATGATCCATGCTTCCACTCCTTATCTCTGCAGTTAGAAATATCTAACATTCTTGATAAAATGAAAGACAAGCTTCCTGCCCCGGCATGCTTCAGCACAAAATCTTGTCTCCTTCTTCAGTTGCACGCACCGGAAGGCTCCGGCTGCTGTCATCATAGCATACTCCCGCGCGGTTTGCAATGCCGCCGCACTCAGTTTGGCAGGGCTGCTGCTTTTGCATTCGCAATTTTGACAAAATGAGCATGAAACGCTTGCGCAGCATAAGGGAGATTTTGTTAATTAACAGAAACTGATACTCGAATTTGCAGCTTTGGGGGGAACGCGCTCCGCTGGGGCCAGAAGGGTCGGGGAGGGTTTCGATGCCCTC
>SFFH01000067.1 GCA_004557905.1 Clostridiales bacterium
CCACCTGTTCCCATACCGAACACAGAAGTTAAGCCTTTCAGCGCCGATGGTACTTGGCTGGAGACGGCCCGGGAGAGTAGGACGTTGCCGGATCCCAAAGAGAGAAGCTCAGCAGATGCTGGGCTTCTTTTTTACATTTTTGGAAGATAATGCAAGAATCCGAAAGTCTGCGCTGGATAATTGCGGGAATGGGCAGAATTTGGGATTTGACGCGGAATGCCTGCGGGGCGTAGAGTAAGCATCCGTCAACTTTTGCGGCAGCTGCAGAAAGGACAGCACAGCCGCCCGACTTGGCAAGATAGAAACCCTATAACTACCAGGAGGAAGCAAGCATGATTGCAATGGAACACATCTGCAAGACCTACAAGGTGCAAAAGCGAAACGCAGGCTTTAGGGAAGCATGCAGGTCGCTCGTTCGCAGAGAATATGAGCACATTCACGCGCTCGATGACGTCAGCTTTACCATACGGGATGGCGAGATGGTGGGGTATATGGGGCCAAACGGCGCAGGAAAAAGCTCGACGATCAAGATCCTCAGCGGCATTCTGATGCCGGACAACGGGAGCTGCGTGATCGACGGGCTTGTCCCATGGAAAAACCGCATTGAGCATGTGCGCCGGATCGGCGTGGTGTTTGGCCAGCGCTCACAGCTCTGGTGGGATATCCCGGTGATCGATTCGTTTGAGCTGCTGCGGGATATTTACAGCGTAGAGCAGACGCAGTATCGACGCAATCTGGAGGAATTGACAGAGCTCCTTCAGCTCGGCGAGCTGCTCAAAACGCCAACGCGCCAGCTGTCGCTCGGCCAGCGCATGCGCTGCGAGCTGGCAGCCTCTCTGATACACAATCCGCGCATTCTGTTTCTCGATGAACCAACAATTGGTCTGGACGCGGTATCCAAGCTGGCTGTGCGCGAATTCATCAGGAAGCTCAATCGCGAGCATGGCACGACGGTAATCCTCACCACGCACGACATGCAGGATATTCAGGCGATCGCTCAGCGCGTCATCCTGATTGGCAAGGGACGGATCCTGCTGGACGGCAGCTTGGAGGACATTCGCCGGGAAGGCAGACCAACTGAACCGGCGGCGGAGGACAGCCTGGATCAGGCGGTGGCCAACCTGTACCGCAAGCTGGAAATCTCCTGAGAGGTGCGCCATGAAAAAGTATCTTTCGTTTTTCAGACTGCGCTTTTCTATGGGCCTGCAATACAGGACGGCAGCGATTGCCGGGATGACGACGCAATTCGCATGGGGCATCATGGAGATCCTGGTGTTCCGCGCTTTTTTCGCAGCCGACCCCGCGGCGTTTCCCATGAGCTTTGAGGCCACGGCCAGCTATATCTGGCTGCAGCAGGCGTTCCTGGCTATCTTTGCGGCCTGGCTGCTCGAGCCGGAAATCTTTGACTGCATCGTCGACGGCAATGTGGCGTATGAGCTGTGCAGACCGATCCGGATCTACGACATGTGGTTTGCGCGCAGCATGGCGAGCCGGCTTTCCAAGGTGGCGCTGCGTTGCTTCCCAATTATCGCTGTGGCATTGCTCCTGCCCAGGCCGTACGGCATCTGTCTGCCGCCGAGTTCAAGACATTTTGTCCTCTTTCTGATCACGCTGGCGCTGAGCTTTCTGGTGTCCGTGGCGTTCTACATGTGGATCTATGTGCTGACCTTCTACACGATTTCGCCCATGGGCCTGCGGATCATGGTGGCTTCTGTGGTGGAATTCTTCTCCGGCGGCGGAATCCCGCTTCCCTTCTTCCCGGAGAAGGTGCGACGCGTGCTCGAGCTGCTGCCCTTTGCCTCGATGCAGAATGTGCCGCTGCGCGTGTACAGCGGCAGCATGAGCGATGCACAGATGAAAAGCGCAATCGCGCTGCAGGTGTTCTGGCTGACGGTGCTGGTCGTCCTCGGCCGGGCGATGTGCAGGACGGCTGAGCGGCGCGTGACGCTTCAGGGGGGCTGAGCAGATGAAAAGAATGGAACAGATCAAAGAGGCGATGCGCCTGTATGGGCGCTACATGTCGCTCAATATCCGCAGCGCCATGCAGCACAAAGCTTCGTTTTTCCTGCAGATTGCCGGACAGCTGATGACATCATTGACGACGTTTGTCGGCCTGTTCTTCATGTTTCAGCGCTTTCACCGGGTGAAGGGCTACACCTATAGCGACGTGCTGCTGTGCTTTTCCATCGTGCTGATGCAGTTTTCCCTGGCGGAGATGTTTGCGCGGGGGTTCGACGCCTTCTCCGGCATGGTCCGGCGCGGAGAATTCGACCGGGTGCTGGTGCGCCCGAGAAACGAGGCGCTGCAGGTGCTGGGCAGCCGGTTTGAGCTGACGCGCATCGGCCGGCTGCTTCAGGCGGTGATCATCTTCATTTACGGGATGGCGACGACGGGCGTGACGTGGACGGCGGGGCGTGTGCTGACCGTGCTGATCATGCTGCTGGGCGGCACGGCGCTGTTCTCGGGGCTGTTCCTGGTATATGCGGCGCTGTGCTTTTTCACCATCGAAGGGCTGGAGTTCATGAACGTCTTTACCGACGGCGGCAGGGAGTACGGCAAGTATCCCGTCGACGTCTACGGCAGGCGCATGCAGCAGTTTGCCACGTTCGTCATTCCCTATGCACTGGTTCAGTACTATCCGCTGCAATACCTGCTCGGCCGCAGCAACTGCTGGCTCTACGGGCTGTATCCGCTGGGCGCGCTGCTGTTCCTGGCGGCGTGCTACGGCCTGTGGCGCGTGGGCGTGGCGCACTATACCTCCACGGGGTCATAACAAGGATGGAAGAATCGAAAAAGACAGCAATGAATTGACAAAAGGAAGCGTTGGGAGTATAATCAACCAATATGGCACATTCTGTCCGGTGATGGCTTCGGCCAGCCGGCTTTTCTGCGTGTAAAACGCAGACGCTGAAAAGGAGAGAGATTCTTATGGCAGATACCAAGCGACTTGTCGTGACCCGCGAAGGCCTTCAGAAGATGAAGGAGGAGCTGGAATACAAAGAGACCACAGAGAAGATGCGCATCGCCGAGCAGCTGAAGGTGGCTATTTCCTACGGCGACCTGAGCGAGAATGCTGAGTACGACGCGGCGAAGAACGATCAGGCGTCGCTGGAGCAGCGCATCAACGAGCTTAAAGCGATGATCGAGAACGCGGTTGTCGTGGACGAGAGCAAGATCAACACCGACGCCGTGAACTTCGGCACCCGCGTGACCATCATCGACCTGGACGACGAGGACGCCGAGGAGGAGGCCTACACCATCGTGGGCACCTCCGAGTCCGATCCGGCGAACGGCAAGCTCTCCAACGAGTCCCCGGTCGGCGCGGCGCTGATTGGCGCGCATGTGGGCGATGTCGTCTTTGCGGCGACGCCCGGCGGCGCGCGCCGCCTGCGCGTGGTTAACATCGCGCTGTAAGATAACCTGAACAGAAAGAGGAGCAAGCATGGCTGAGGAAAAGACGCTCACCGCAACCGAGCTGAGCGAGCAGGAGCAGATTCGCCGTGAGAAGCTGCAGGGTCTCATCGAAAGCGGCAAGAATCCGTATGAGATCATGAAGTATGACGTCACGCATCTGAGCCGCGACGTGATTGAGCACTACGAGGAGTTGAAGGAGACCACCGTCGCCGTCGCGGGCCGCATGATGGCCCGCCACATCATGGGCAAGGCCTCCTTCGCCCGACTGGCCGACGGCGCGGGCAAAATCCAGCTGTATTTCAAGCGCGACGACCTCGGCGAGGACGTCTACGCCGCGTTCAAGAAGTACGACCTGGGCGACGTGATCGGCGTGAAGGGCGTTCCGTTCGTGACCAAGACCGGCGAAATCTCCATCCATGTGCACGAGCTGACGCTGCTGGCCAAGTGCCTTAAGCCGCTACCGGAGAAGTTCCACGGCCTGACGGACACCGATGTGCGCTACCGCCAGCGGTATCTGGACATGATCGTCAACCCGGAGGTGAAGGACACCTTCGTCAAGCGCAGCCAGATCATGCGCGAGCTGCGCGCCTTCCTGGACGGCCGCGGCTTCCTGGAGGTCGATACCCCGATCCTCACGCCGTTTGAGATCGGCGCGTCCGCCCGTCCGTTCCTGACCCATCATAACACACTGGATATGGACATGGTGCTGCGCATCGAGACGGAGCTGTACCTCAAGCGCCTGATCGTCGGCGGCATGGACCGCGTGTACGAGGTGGGCCGCATCTTCCGCAACGAGGGCATGGACACCAAGCACAACCCGGAGTTCACCTCCATTGAGCTGTATCAGGCCTACACCGACTATCAGGGCATGATGGACCTGGTGGAGGACATGATGAAGACCGTGGCGGGGAACGTTTGCGGCACGCTGCAGATCCCGTATCAGGGCAAGGATATCGATCTGAGCCACTGGGAGCGCATGACCATGGTGGAGGCGGTGAAGAAGTACTCCGGCGTGGACTTTGACGCGATTGCCTCCGACGAGGAAGCGGTCGCCGCCGCTAAGGCGCACCACGTCGAGCTGCCGGAGGTGCCGACCAAGGGCGCGATCCTGGCGGAGTTCTTTGACGCGTTCGTCGAGGAGCACCTCATCCAGCCGACCTTCATCTACGATTATCCCGTGGAGATCAGCCCGCTGGCCAAGCGCAAGCCGGAAAACCCGGCGTTCACCGAGCGCTTTGAGTACTTCATCAACGCGACGGAGTTCGGCAACGCGTTCTCCGAGCTCAACGACCCGATCGATCAGAAGGGCCGCTTTGAGCGCCAGGTGGCTGAGCGCAAGAAGATTGACCCGAGCTGCAAGGCCCAGGTGGACTACGACTATGTCAACGCGCTGGAGTACGGCATGCCGCCGACGGGCGGCCTGGGCTTCGGCGTGGATCGTCTGGTCATGCTGCTGACGGACTCCGCGTCCATCCGCGACGTCCTGCTGTTCCCGACGATGAAGCCGCTGGGCGCCGCGAAGCCCCAGAAGCAGGAGGAAGCGCCCGCCGCCGAAGCCGCTGCCCCGGTTGCCGAAAAGAAGGCCGAAGCGCCCGCGATCGACTTCTCCAAGGTCGAGATCGAGCCGCTGTTCAAGGACACGGTGGACTTTGAAACCTTCTCAAAGAGCGATTTCCGCGCGGTGAAGGTCAAGGCCTGCGAGGCGGTCAAGAAGAGCAAGAAGCTGCTCCAGTTCACGCTGGACGACGGCACCGGCACCGACCGCATCATCCTCTCGGGCATTCACGCATACTACGAGCCGGAGGAGCTGGTCGGCAAGACCCTGCTGGCTATCACCAACCTGCCGCCGCGTCCCATGATGGGCATCAATTCCTGCGGCATGCTGATCTCCGCCCTTCACAAGGAGGAGGGCGAGGAGAAGCTCCACCTGCTGATGCTGGACGATCACATCCCGGCCGGCGCAAAGATGTATTGATCAGACAAACGCATAACCGCCACGCCCCTGCGGAGCAATCCGCAGGGGCATTTTGTGTGTGCCGCTTTTCCGGCGTGTACATGCCTCGGCACGAGAGCGACACCTAAAAAATGAACACAATGGCCTATAAAGCCGGCCTATCTCATCGGGTACTAAAGGCATATAATACAGACATGAAAGCCGAAAGCCGGACGCATAAGGAGCCGGCGAGGGCGATCGCTGAACACAACGAAGCGTTTAGTCTTTGTCCGGGAGGAAAATGGAGTATGGAGAAGAAATCAATCGGTGAAATGGTGAACCTGATTTGCCGCGCTGTGGCCCTCGCGATGGGCGTGGCGGTGGTGACGCTGTCCTGCCTGAGCAGGCTGGAGCTTCGCTCCGCCGTGACCATGCTGGGCATCGGCCTGAGCTGCGCCGGAATCGCCCTGCTGGAGAAGAAGTAACATGAGGATTGTGATCATTCACGGGCAGAACCATGAGGGCAGCACCTGCATGGCGGCCAGGATGCTTGCCCGTCAGGTAGGCGGAGAAATTCAGGAGTTCTTTCTGCCCCGGGATTTTGACCAGCCCTGCAAGGGCTGCTACGCATGCTTCAAGGCGGAGCTGTCCGCATGCCCGCATTACGCCGCGCTTGCACCGCTTGAGAAGGCCATGCTGGAGGCGGATCTCCTGATTCTTGCAAGCCCGGTCTATGTGTATCATGCCACCGGCGCGCCATGATGAGCTTCCTTGATCACTTCGGCACCTGGTGGGTGATTCACCGGCCGAGGCCGGAGATGAGCTGCAAACAGGCGGTCGTCGTGGCCACGGCTGCCGGCGGCGGCATGAGGAGCACCATGAAGGACATGGCCGACAGCCTTAAAATGTGGGGCGTGCGCAGGGTGTACCGGCTGGGCTTTGGCGTGCAGGCGACGAGGCCTGAGGAGATTCCGGCGGGCATCCGCAGCGCGATTGACCGGAGGACGGCCGGACTGGCCCGCCGGATTCAGAGGAACGAGGGCAAGCGTGGGTGCAATGTCCGCGCAAAAGGATGGTTTACCCTGATGCGCCTGGCCCACAGGTTCGCACCACCCATGGAACCGGACTACGGCTATTGGGAACGGCAGGGCTGGCATGGCAGGAAAAGACCCTGGCGGGCATGAGACATGCGGAAATGACGGATGAGGAGGAAAATCGGATGAAATCGCTTCAAACCATTCAGAAAACCTTTCGGATTTTTCAGACGCTGACGAAGGTCATGATGGTGCTGTCCTTCGTTTGGGCGGGGCTGGCGGCGCTCGGGCTGCTGTGCGGCGTCGTCTGGTACCATGGCGGCAGCGTCGTGGGCGCCGATCAGGGGATGCTGCTGGCGCTGACGGAAACCGGCGGACTGACCGAGATGATCGCCGTGCTGCTGGTGGATACCCTCCTGGCGCTGACGGACGGCACCCTGCTGGCCTTCGCGCTGCACTATTTCAGGACGGAGCAGGCGGACGGCACGCCCTTCACGAAGCGGGGCGCCGATGAAATCCGGCGTCTTGGCATCCGGACCATCGTCCTGCCGCTGGTGGCGGCGATTCTGGCGGCGACCGTGCACGGCGTGTTTCATCTGCCGGCCAGCGCCGGAAGCGACTGGAGCAATGCGTACAGCCTGAGCATGGGCGTCGTGCTGATCCTGGCTTCTCTCATCTTCCGCTACGGCGCGGAGCTGGAGGAGAAGGCGGGATAAAGATGACCCTTCCGGCGGCGCCGAACAGAAGGAATTCCGGGAACACATGAACAGGACTGTGCCTGTGGCGGCGCAGCGCAGAAAGGAGAACGGACCGCATGAGGATTCTCGTCTTTAACGGAAGCCCCAAGAAGGACAAAAGCGACACGATGCATATCACCCGCGCGTTTCTGGAGGGCATGCAGGAGGCTGCCCCGCAGGACATCCGGATCATCGACGTCATCGATCAGCACATCGAATACTGCCGTGGCTGCTTCGCCTGCAAGCAAAACGGCGGCACCTGCCGGCATCAGGACGACATGCGCGGCATCCTCGAGGAGATTCTTGCCAGCGACCTGCTGCTGTTCAGCTTCCCGCTGTACGGCTACGGCATGCCCGCGCCGCTCAAGAACCTGATTGACCGCACCATGCCGCTCTCCTCCATGGCGATGCAGAAGGTGGGCGACCGCTATGAGCACGTCGGACAGGCGGACTTTACGCATCTGCGCTATTTAATGATCTGCGGCTGTGGGTTCCCCAATAGCAAAAACAACTTTGAACCGGCCGTGGCGCAGTTCCGCCTGCTGTTCCCGAATCATCACACGATCATCACCGTGCCGGAAAGCCCGATGTTCAATGCCCCGGAGGCGGCGATTGTGACCGTGCCGAGGCTGGCGCTGGTCAGGCAGGCGGGCAGAGCGTACGTCGAAAGCGGCGCGATCGACGCGGACCTGCTGGCGCAGATCGGCTCGCCCATGATTCCGGAGGAAACCTACGCACAAATCGTCAACGGCGGCGTGAACGGATAAGACACGCACCATGAAATCGTTTCACGAAAGGAAGTATAATGATGAAGGACAGGAAACAGTGCGCACTGACGCCGTACCTGCTGTGGGCGTTTTTGATCGCATGGGCGCTGCAGATCGCAGCCGGCCTGATGTACCGGCGGGGAAACGGCATGGTGTACACCGCGCTGCTGTCGCTCTCCATGTTTGCGCCGACGCTGGCGGCGGTGCTTTCCGGGGCGGGTCTGCGGGGCATCGGCTGGAAGCCCCGTCTCCGGGGGAAGCTCCGCTGGGTGCTGGCCGCGTGGTTCGGCCCGGCCATCCTGGGCGCAGCCGGTGCGGCGCTGTACTTTCTGCTCGTGCCGAAGGCGCTTGACCTGGAATTCGCGTATATCCGCGCGGCGCTCGGCGCGGAGCAGGTCGCCCAGATGGAAGCGGGCGGGATGACCCTGATCCAGTATGCGCTCGGCAGCTGCATCACAGCGCTGACCTACGCGCCCCTGATCAACATGGGCTTTGCAATCGGCGAGGAAGCGGGCTGGCGCGGCGTGATGTATCCCGAGCTCAAGCGGCGCTA
>SFFH01000068.1 GCA_004557905.1 Clostridiales bacterium
CCCACGAAGATGATCCGCAGGTAGACCGTCGCCATGGAAAGGATCTCGTCCGGAACGTTGAGCAGCCGAAGGATGCCGCCGGCGAGCAGCAGCCCCAGCGCGAACACGACGGCCGAGGCGCCCGCGCCGAAGAGCATCGTCGTGGCGACCTCACGCCGCAGCTTCTCCTCCTCGCCCGCGCCGAAAAAACGGCTCATCAACACCGATGCGCCGATGGAAATGCCGGACACGCCGAGGATCACGATGGTCATCACCGGGTCCGCCGCGCTAACCGCCGCCAGCGCGCGCTCGCCGGCGAACTTGCCGATGACAATCGTGTCCACCGCGTTGTACGTCAGCTGAAAGAGGTTGCCCAGGATCAGCGGCAGCGCGTAGGCCAGCAGATGCGCGCGGATCGGTCCCTCCGTCATCTTTCTCGCAGCCGCCATCAGACCGCCTCCACCCCAAGCTCCGCCGCGATGGCGCGAAGCTCCAGCAGCGTCTTCTCCTCCACGGGAATGCCCTCCCGCATGCGCCTTGCCTGCGCCTCAAACGCCTTTTCGCCGGGCGTAAAGATGCGGTCATGGCCCGGCAGCTTCTCGCTGCTGCGCAGCATCTGCAGATACCGGCTCATCTGCGCGCGGATCTCCGCCGGGTCGCCGAATATCGCCGGGTCAAACGCCAGGAAAAAATGGCTGGTGTGATCGCCGTGCGCGCCCTGCATCTCGGGCGAGAGCAGGCCCTGCGCCAGCACGCCGGTGAGCGCCTCGACCATGATCGCCAGGCCGTAGCCCTTGTGGCCGCTGTGCAGCTCCCCCTCGCCGCCGAGCGGCAGGATGCCGCCCATTTCGCCCGCGAGGATCGAGCGGTTCATCTTCTGCGCATCGGCACAGGACTCTCCGTTTTCGTCGATCGTCCAGCCCTGGGGCATGGGTTTTTCGCGCTTGGCGTAGACCTCCACCTTGCCCAGCGTCACCACCGTCGTGGAGGCGTCAAACCAGAACGGAACCGGATCGGCCGGCATGCAGAAGGCCAGCGGATTGGTGCCCAGCATCATCTCCCGGCCAAACGTCGGCACCATGATCGGGCCGGTGTTGGTCATGGAAAACGCACACAGGCCCTCCCTTGCCGCCATCAGCGGGTAGTAGCCCGCGATGCCGAAGTGAGAGGAATTGCGCACGCAGACGATGCCTACGCCCGTCGCCTTTGCCTTGTCAATCGCCAGGCGCATCGCCGCCGCAGCGCTGAGCTGGCCCATGGCAAAATGCGCGTCCATCAGCGCGGAGACCGGCGTCTGGCGCACGATCTCCGGTACGGCCTGCACGTTCACGCTGCCCGAGGCGATGTTTTTGTGATAGTACATCATGCGCTGCGCGCCGTGGCTCTCGATGGCAAACAGGTCTGCCTGCATCAGCACGTCCGCAATCGTGCGCGCGTCCGGGGCCGCGAAGCCCTCCTTCTCAAACACGCGCTCCATGAACGCGCGCAGCGCCTTTTCCGAAACGATCGTATCCATTTTCTGTTCCTCTTGTGTTCCTATTTCGTTCCTTATTCGACGCGCCGGTACAGCTTGTAGGCGCGCGTGTCATTGAGATCAAAGGGACTGGTGTGCTCCGCGATGAGCGCGTAGTGTTCGCCGGGGTCCTCCCAACGGGAGACGACAAACATTGTGCGTCCCTGCGCAAGATACTCGTCCAGCGCCTCGCGTTTTTCGCGCGTATTCAGGTTGTTGTTGGCGAAGTAGCGGCAGCTCGGCGTGATGCCGGCAGCCAGGTAGAAGCCCTGGTCGAGGCTGGTCAGGTCCAGCAGCGTGGGATTCTCCTCCTCGTTCATGATCCCGGCGAAGACCGTCTGCGCCATGTCCGCCCGCTTCACGCCCTGCAGCGGCACGGCGGCGCACAGGCACTGGCACAGCGGCGCAATCGCCAGCACGCCCGCCGCACAGAGCGCCAGCGCATAGTACGGATGCGCCATCTCGCCCCAGTAGCAGAACAGCAGCAGCAGGCCCGCGCCCAGCTGCACGGCCGCCGCCTCGAGCAGAAAGCCCTTCTCCCGCCTGAGCAGCGCATGCGCCGCCGCGAACGCACAGCCCGCCACAGCCAGGCCCGCCACAGCAGGATTGGCCGCGCTCTGCGTGCGCAGATACGCCAGCGCATTGTAGACGTGTGCGGAAAGGCTCATGGATGCTTCGCCGTAGCCGAAGATGTTCTGGGCCGATGGGCAGCACGACGGCCGCCATGCCCAGCAGCATCCATAATCCGGAGGCAATCGCGCGCCTCACGCCCCGCACCCGCACGTCATAAAGCAGCAGGGCGAGCCCCAGGCCGAAGAACAGGCCGCAGTCGGTGTACTTGATGGAAAACACCCAGCCCATCGCCGCGCCGAAAGCGGCATACAGGCGCGCAGGGCGTCTGCATGCTTCGCCCTCCCGCATGCGCCGAAGGGCGCAGTACAGCGCCAGGGACAGCGCCGGCAGGCAGAACTCCTCCGCGCTGCCGCCCTGATTGAACGCCGTCGCGCACACCGTCACGACCGCAGTGAGCGGAATGGCCGCCAGCGTCAGCCGGCCCCGGCCATAGAGTGCTACGGTCCGCTGCGCGAAAAACAGCATCGCGGCCAGGCTCGCCGCCTCCAGCAGAAACACGCCGAAAAACGACGTGTCGCTCACCAGCGCGCCAAGCGCGTACAGCATGAAAATCAGCGGACCCTTGTGGTCAAACAGATCGCGATAGGGCATCAGGCCCTCGAGCATCCCCCTGCCGATGGTGAAGTACAGGTTGCTGTCCGTCCAGAAGTTGGTGGCATACAGCGGCGAGCTCGTCGTGGCGATGCCAAGCGCCAGCACGCTGCACAGCACCGAGAGCGCCAGCGCGGCGCGCCGTTCGTTCTTCTCCATCTCATTTCCTCCTGTACAGGTACAGCAGCTTGTTGATGCGGTTGCGGTCGTCGTAGCCCGCGTCGGTCGCGATCAGCTGATACCGGTCGAATTTCGCATCAAGCGGCTCCCACGCCGTGAGCACATAGTCCGGGATCGCCTCCGCGACGTACCGGTCCAGCTCCGCAAGCATCTCCTCGCAGTTCACATTCAGCCGCACGAAGTACTTCTGCTGCGGCAGCGTGCCCGTCGTCAGGTACAGCCCGTCGTCGAGATGGCTGTACTGCAAAAGCGTCGCGCCCTCGTGCACATAGCGCGCCAGGCGCGTCTGCGCAAGGTTTTCCCTGTCCTCGCCGCGCAGATACGCGTTCGGGCTGAACAGCAGCGCCATCGCCAGCGCCAGCGCGCACGCCGCCGCGCAGGCCGCTCGCCTGTTCATCAGCGCGCCCAGGCGCCTGCCTGGCCCGATAAACGCAAACACGGCCAGCGCCAGCGGGCTGTACGGCCAGGTGCGCCCCAGGAGGAACACCGCCGCGAACGCGCACGCCGCCATGCACAGCACAGACAGACGCAGAGACAGCCGATCCTGCCGGTCCGTCAGCAGCGCCAGCACGCCGCCCACGGCCGCCAGCACCCAGAGCGCGTTGCCCCGCACGGCGTCCCAGACATCATGGAGGACGTCCATTGCCGTGCGCGCCCCGTCGCTGTACAGAAAGATGTTGTTGTGGATGTACACCGTATACATGTCGCCCAGAGCGCCGTGCGCCGCAAAGTACGCGCTCCACAGCAGCACCGGCAGCAGCATGCCCGCCAGGAACACGCCCGCGCTCATCAACGCGCGACGGATGCCACCCGAGCGCAGCGCCAGCACGCCCTCGGCGATGCACAGGCCCACGAACAGGCCGAGGATCGTGAACTTGATCGTCGCGACCATGCCGGCCATCAGCCCGCAGACAAAAAGCGCTCCTTGGCGCATCGGCCCCGGATGCTGCCCATATTCCTCATGGGCGAGCATCAGCGCCGCCATCAGATACGGCAGGCAGAATTCCTCCGCGCTGTCCCCGCGCGAGAACGCGCCGCCAATCAGCACGCACGCGCCCAGCAGCGCGGAAAGCGCGCAGGCCGCCCGGGCGCTCATGCGGCGCAGCATCATCCGGCAGGCCAGGCAGAGCGCCGCGGCAAAGGAGAGCGCCTCCAGCACATAGACGCCCAGGAAGCTGCTGTCCGACATGCACGCCGCGATCATGTGCAGCAAATACAGCGTCGGGCCCTTCTGCTCGTAGATGTCGCGGTAGACCACGCCGCCCGCTTTCATCACGCGGCCGACAGTCAGCAGGCAGTTCGCGTCGCCCCAGACGTTGATGGGGTACAGCGGCGAGCACTGCGAGCACAGCAATAGCAGCACCGCCGACGCCGTCAGGCAGAACAGGCCGATTTTCCGTTTTTCCCTGCGCGTCATGTGCTTCGCCTCCCCTCTCCGGCCCCGCCGGTCATTCCTCCAGATATTCCCTGATCACGCGCAGAAACATGTCGCCGTAGCGGTCCATTTTCCCCTCGCCCACGCCGTCCACGCGCAGCATCTCGCGCCGCGTGCGCGGCCGCTTGACCGCCATGTCCCGCAGCGTCGCATTGGTGAAGATGATGAACGGCGGCACATGCTGCTCCTCCGCGATGCTCCGGCGCAGCCTCGTGAGCCGGGACAAAAGCGCCTTGTCCGCCTGCGGCTTGATTGTCACGCGCCGCGCCGGAGAAGGCTCCGCGCCGCGCACGTCCAGCGTCATGCGGATCGGCTCGTCGCCCAGCAGGGCCTCCTTCGCGCGGGGGCCGGGCTTCACAAGCGGGTACTGCCCGTCCGTCTGCTCGAGCACCTCGTCGATGATCAGCTCGTCGATCATCGCGCGGATGTTCTCCTCGCCCTCCTCGCGCAGGCTGCCGAAGACCGTCAGCTTGTCCAGCTGCCTCTCCCGGATGCGCGCGTCCTTCACGCCCGCAAGCACCTTCGCCGTCAGCGCCTTGCCGTACTTGCCGCCCAGCGCCATCACGCCGCTGACAATGCGGCCCGCCTCGCGCGTCACGTCGCGCTCCTGCGCCGCAGCCAGGCAGCCGGAGCAGTTGCCGCAGCGGGGTTTTTCCGGTTCCTCGCCAAAGTAATGCAGAATCTTCGCGCGCAGGCAGCCCCTGCCCGTCGCGTAAAAGGTCATCTGCCGGAGCCGCTCCTTCGCGCGCTCGGCGACAATCTGCTGCGTCTGCGCATCGAGCTGGCTGTTCTCCTGCGCGTGCTCGATGAGAAATGTATTGAGGTGCACGTCGGCGGGCTGATACAGCAGGCAGCAGACGGCGTCCTCGCCGTCGCGCCCCGCGCGGCCCGCCTCCTGATAGTAGCTCTCCAGGTCCTTGGGCATGTTGTAGTGCACGACGAAGGACACGTTCGACTTGTCGATGCCCATGCCGAACGCGTTGGTCGCCACGATCACCGGCACGCGGTCGGAGACGAAATCCTCCTGCGCGTTTTGCCGCTCCTCATCGCCCATGCCCGCGTGGTAGCCCACGGCGTCCACGCCGTTTTCCACGAGCATCGCCGCGACCTCCTCCACGCCCCTGCGCGTGCCGCAGTAGACGATGCCGCTTTGCCCGCGGTGCTCCTGCAGAAAGCGAAGGAGCGCCGCGTCCCGGTTGCCTTCCCGGCGAACCTCGAAGTAGAGATTCGGCCGATCAAAGCCCGTCGTCACGACATAGGGACCGGAAAGCTCCAGCAGGCGCACGATGTCCCCGCGCACGCTCTGTGTCGCCGTCGCGGTGAACGCGCTCACGCGCGGGCGGCTGGGCAGGCGCGCGATGAACGGTGCGACGTCCAGATAGCCGGGCCGGAAGTCCTGTCCCCACTGGCTGACGCAGTGTGCCTCGTCGACGACGACCTGCGCAATCGGCGCGTGCATGGCAAAATCCAGAAAACTCTCGGTCAAAAGGCGCTCCGGCGCGACATAGATGATCCTGTACACGCCGCGCCGGGCGTTGTCAAGCGCCAGCGCATACTGCCGGCTCGTCAGTGAGGAATTGAGGTACGCCGCGCGCACGCCGTTCTGCAGCAGGCTGCTCACCTGATCGCGCATCAGCGAAATGAGCGGGGAGACGACCAGCGTGATGCCGTCCAGCACAAGCGCGGGAATCTGGTAGCACAGCGACTTGCCCGCGCCGGTGGGCATCACCGCCATCACGTCGCGGCCCTGCAGGATCGCCGCCACGACGCTCTCCTGGCCCGGCCGGAAGCTGTCGTAGCCGAACACCTCCGAGAGCGTCCTTCTCGCCGCCTGCATCGCCGTCATTCGCGCATTCTCCTTCGCATACGGATTCAGTTTATTATAGCCCCGCGTACAGAGCAGCGTCAAGCATAAGCGCGGCATTTCGTGCGCAGGATAAAACCGTCAGGAGGTGTGCCCATGAATCTCTATCCCAACCTGTACGCGCTGCTGGAATCCAACTCCAACGCCCGCCGGCTCTTTGACCACGCGCCGCCGCAGGTGCGGCGGCAGCTGCTGGTGCGCCAGGGGCAAATCCGCTCCGTCGCCGCGCTGGATGCGGCCATCAATGCGCTGATGAGCTGAGGCATCAAGCAGCATTGGGCTGCAAGTAAAAACGAAGTCTGCCGCAGCAGACCCCGCTTGATGGATTATGCCTCTTCCGTTTGCTCATACGTCTCGCTGCGGCGCATGCCCGCCGTCAGCACGGCGCGCGTCTGGCCCTGCGCGCGCAGCAGCTCGAGGATTTCCCGGCCCGCATGAAGGCGCTGCGCGTCGTCGCACTTGTTGAGCACGACGTAGAAGTCCCGCTGCGCCACGCCCTTGCGCGAGCCCTGATCCGAAAGCAGCAGCCTAACCATGTCCGCGCCGGTGAGCCGGTGCTCCGGGCCGCAGCCCAGCAGCGCCTGCACGAGCTCCGTGCGCAGACAGACCTCGCCGACCGGCTGACCCAGCGCGTCAAGGCCCATCACCGCGATCACCGTGTCCGTCTCCGGAAGGATCACCGGCTCGTGCGCGGCGGGCGCCTTGCAGGGCAGGCGGCGCGCGCCGTCCGCCTCGATAAAGAGCGCGTCTGCCCGGTCAAGCAGCTGCGCAAGAAAGTCCGGCGCGGGCGCGACCAGCTTGCGCTCGTTCAGCCGCTCGCCGCACACCGCGTATTCCCCCGCCGCCCAGCAGGCCATGCACGCCGCCATCGACCGGCAATACGGCCCCGGCCGGCCGATCTTGGTGGTCGTCATCACCGCGGTGCGCAGGCCGCGCGCCTGGGAGACCTGCGCGAGATGGTACATCAGCGTCGTCTTTCCGCCGCCGCCGACCAGCGAGACCACACGGCCCCGCTCGCCGAGAAATGGGAAAGCGTCCTGCGGCGAGCCGCTGACGAGCCGCCCGCCCTCAAGCCACCAGGCCGCAGCCTGCTTCTGTTCACCCGGTTGTCCCTGTGCTTTCATGCGATCACTTGTCGATGGCCTTCGCCATCAGCGCGTCATACTGCTCCCGCGTCAGGTCACAGTGGTAGAACAGCTGATAGTACTGCGCCACCTCGTCATACAGGTCGTACGTCGCCGCCTCCGGATACAGCAGCTTGCCCAGCCACATCATGCCCAGCAGGCGCTGCACGGCTGGCGGCTGACCGATCCAGTTGTACGGGCCGAACGGCACCTCGTAATACCTGTTGTTCGCAATCGCGCTGACGTTCTGCCAGACCGGGTCCTCACCCACGGTGTCGTAGATGCTGTTCTCCGAGAAGACAATCACGTCCGGGTTCCAGTTCAGGATCTGCTCCATGTCCACCTCGTTGCCGGTACCCTTGGAGGAGACGTTCTCCACGACGGCCACGTTGTTGGCCATCATGTCGATCACGCCGCTGTGATATCCGCCATTGGCCAGCACGTTAAGGCCGTTCTCGCCGGTGACGTAGAGCATGTTCACCTTCTCCACGCCTTGCATCATTTCCACGGCGCGGCTGTAGATCCTTGTGCAGGTCTCGGCGAGAACGCCCGCCGCTTCCTCAAGACCCAGCAGCTCGCCCAGCATGGTGTAGGTCTCGTCCATGCTCTCCAGATACGCGGAGATATGCACGAACGGGATGCCCGTCTGCTCCGTAAGCGCATCCATGTCCTCCGCAATGCTGCCCTTGGGCTCGCCGATATCGATGACCACCTGCGGCGCGGCCTTGAGCAGCTCCTCCAGGTTCAGATCGCCCTTGCCGCCATAGAGCTGGCCCAGCACCGGCAGGCTGTAGTACTGCTCATCGAGGAACGCCTTGGCCTCCGGATTCCAAGCGCCCGGAATGCCCACAAGCATATCCGGCGCGATGGCGAAGACGACGATCTGGCCCAGCGGGCCGGTCACGGCGATTCTGCTGATCTCCTGATCGACGGTCACCTCGCGTCCGGTCGAATCGGTAAAGACGCGGCCGGCGGACTGCGCGCAGGCTGTCAGCGACAGCGCGGCAATCAGAAGCAGCGTGAGCGCAAGCGTAGTGAGTTTCTTCATACTGTGCTTCATCCTTTCAGGTTTTCATTTATTGGCTTCAGATGCGCGTGCATCTGCGAGCTTTGAGGGACACCGTCAGTTCATCAGCGGGACGAGCATGCGCCCGCCCTGCGTCTCAGCGAAGGCTGCGTTCACGCCGTACAGACGGTGCACGAGCGCCTGCGTGAGCACCTCCTCCGGCCGGCCCAGCGCGGCCACCCGCCCGTCCGCCAGCGCCAGAATGCGCGAGGCGAACGTCAGCGCGTGCTGCGGGTTGTGCGTGGAGAGCAGCACGCCATAGCCCTCGGACGCCAGCTCCCGCACCAGCCCCAGGATGCGCAGCTGATTGCCGTAGTCCAGCGCGGAGGTCGGCTCGTCCATCACCAGGATGCCGGCCTGCTGCGCAATCGCGCGGGCCACCAGCACCAGCTGCTGCTCACCGCCGGAGAGATGCGTGAAGTCGCGCTCCGCCAGCTGCGCTGCGCCGACCCGGTCAAGCGCGTCCATCGCCTGACGCACCTGCGCCTGCCCGGGCTGGGCAAACACGGAGAGCTGACGCGTCGTGCCCATGAGCACGGTATCCAGCACCGAATAGCCGAAGGAGGGCCGGTTGATCTGCGGAATATAGGCGATCCGCCTGGACATCTCCCGGCGCGACAGGCTGCGCATATCCTCGCCATCCGAGAGGATGCGGCCCTGATAGCCCGGCAGCAGCCCCAGGATGCAGCGGAACAGCGTGCTCTTGCCCACGCCGTTGGGGCCGAGCACGGAGAGAAACTCGCCCCTTTCAAGGCTGAAGGAGATCTCCTCCAGCACCAGGCGATCGCCGTAGGAGAAGGAAAGGTTCTGCACGCTCAGGCTCACAGCACGTTCCCCCTTCTGGTCATCAGATAGATGAAGAACGGCGCGCCGATGAACGCCGTCAGGATGCCGATGGGGATCTCCGTGGTCAGCAGGTTGCGGGAGATGTCGTCCACCAGCAGCAGGAAGGACGCGCCCATGAGCATGGAGGCCGGCAGCAAATAGCGGCAGTCGTTGCCCACCAGCTTGCGGCTCAGGTGCGGAATGACGAGGCCGACCCAGCCGATCATGCCGCTGACCGCGACGCTCGCCGCCGTCAGGAACGTCGCGCACAGGATGACCACCAGACGCAGCGCGCCGGTGTTCACGCCCAGCGTCGCCGCCTCCTCGTCCCCCAGCGTCAGGATGTTGATGCGCCAGCGCAGCAGCAGCAGCGGCGCCGAGCCGATCACCATCGGGATGAGCGCGAAGCCCACGTCCTTCAGCCGCGTGCCGGACAGGCTGCCCATGAGCCAGTAGGTGATCGCGGGGAGCTGGTTGCTGGGATCGGCGACCAGCTTGATGAACGACGTGCCGGCGGAGAACAGCGAGGACACCATCACGCCCGCCAGCAGGATGCTGACCACGCGGCTGCCCCGCGTCCGGGCGCCGATGACGTACACCAGTGCGACGGTCAGCAGGCTGAAAGCGAACGCCATGCCCGTGATGCCGCCGCGCGGAAAGCCCAGCAGAATCGCCAGCGCCGCGCCGAAGCACGCACCGGAGGACGCGCCCAGGATATCCGGCGCGGCCATGGGATTCTGAAACACGCTCTGATATGCCGTGCCCGCCAGGGACAGGCAGCAGCCCACCAGGCACGCCAGCGCGATGCGCGGCAGGCGGATGTTGATGACGGCAGCCTCCATGTTGGGCGCCCAGGTCCTTTCAAGCGGCAGAAGCCGAGACAGCAGAATCCGCACGACCTGGGAAAGCGGCACCCGTCAGGCAAACCGCCGCGCGGCGCGCGCTTGCGGTCTTTTCGCCTTCTCTCTGTGTCTTTTCTCTCATGATCGTTTTTCTCTCCGTCATCCGATGGGTTTACATCAAAAATGCCCGCAGTCCAAAGGATGCGGACGGCAAACCGGGCCACATGAGCAGACACCCGGCACAAATGCATTCCGTCTCCTTTTCAAATCGGGAAGGCCCCGCCGTTTCCAGCGAAGCCCTGCGCATATTGCATGCCGCGGCCTTGATTCCATCGCTTGCGCCTTAGGAAGCAAGGCTCGAAGACGTTACTATCTTATCAATTCCATGACAATCTGTCAAGATCATCAGCATGTGCCCATCATATTACCCGTTCGATGGCAATTGACGATTGAAAGCGCCCGCCGTCCATGGTATCATACATCCATCACCTACGCAGGAGAGCAACCCTATGGCTGAAAAGCAGATTTACCTGGTCCGGCATGCGCTGCCGGACTACCCGGGCGGCGCGAAGATGTGCCTCGGACAGAAAAACGACCTGCCGCTCAGCGCAGCCGGTCGCAAGCAGGCGCAAAGGCTTGGGCAGTTTTTTGCGGCGCTTCCGCTGGAGGCCGTCTGCACGAGCCCGCTGCTGCGCGCCCGCCAGACCGCCGAGGCGATCGCCGGCGGCAGGCCGCTTCATGTGCTTGATGACCTCATCGAGCTCTACGGCGGCGAATGGGACGGCCTGCCCTTTGAGGAGATTCGCGCGCGCTACCCGCAGTACTTTGTCCGCGGCGCCGGCTTCTCCTGCCCGCCCGGCGGCGAGAGCGACGCGCAGGGCCTTGCCCGCGCGCGTGCCGCGCTCGCCTGGGCCGACGCGCATACGGAGAGATGCGCGGCCATCGTCGCGCACTCCGGCATCAACCGGCTTCTGCTGTGCGACCTGCTCGGCCGTCCGCTGAGCGAAAAGCGGCAGATTCCCCATGATTACGCGGCGGTTAGCCTGCTGGAAGAGGCGGGGAACACCTGGCAAGTGAAGAAGCTCTCTGTTCAGCTTGATTGAATGCTCTGCAGATCATCCCCGTTTCAATCGTAGGCTGCTGCGCAGCCTGCTCTGAAACGATATTCCTTTTTTCATAAGGGATTACGTTGGGCTGCCGCCCAAACCTGCTCGGGGACATCGTCCCCGAACCCCTTCTTCGCTTCGCGCGGCATCAAGCATTCTTACCATCATTCGCAAGGAAGTACGCATCATGAATCAGATCATTCTCTATGTGATGGCCGTGGGCGCGGTCATCGGCGGCATCGATCACATGCTCGGCAACCGCTGGGGCTTCGGCGCGCGGTTTGAGGAGGCCTTCCGGCTGCTCGGCCCCATCGGCTTGTCGATGGCGGGCATCATCTGCCTGGCCCCGGCGCTCTCGCAGGGCCTGGGTCGCGTCGTCGTCCCGCTCTTTACGGCGCTCGGGCTGGACCCGGGCATCTTCGGCAGCATCCTGGCCATTGACATGGGCGGCTACCAGATGGCCATGGACCTGGCCGCCAACCCGGCGATCGGCCGGTTCTCCGGCATCATCGTCTCTGCCATCTTTGGCTGCACCGTCGTCTTCACCATTCCGGTGGGGCTGGGCGCGGTGCGCGAGGCGGACCGCCCCTTCTTCACCCGGGGCATCCTGCTGGGGCTCGTCTCCATGCCGGCGGGCATTCTGGCGGGCGGCCTCGCCTTCGGCCTGTCCGCGGGCACGATTCTCTTTCAGACGTTCCCCATCCTGCTGATCTCGGCGGCGCTGTTCATCGGTCTGGTCAAGGCGCCCGGGGCTGTCGTGCGCGGGTTCAGCGTGTTCGCCAGGGGCGTGCAGGTGCTCGCCAGCCTGGGCCTGATGCTCGGCGCCGTGCAGTACATGACGGGCTTTTGCCCGCTGGGCAGTCTCACGCCGCTGACCCAGGCGATGGAAACCGTCTGTGCCATCGGCATCGTCATGCTCGGCAGCATGCCGCTGGCCGAGCTGGTGCAGCGGCTGATGAAGGCGCCGTTCCGCTTCATCGGCAGGCATACCGGCCTGAACGAGGTGAGCACCACGGGCCTGCTCATCGGCCTGGTCAGCGTCACGCCCGCGCTGGCGATGATCCCCCGCATGGACGAGCGCGGCAAGGTGCTCTGCGGGGCATCCGTGGTGTGCGGTGCGTCCGCGTTCTCCGCGCACCTGGGCTTTGCCCTCAGCGCCGAGCCGGAGATGGCCGCGCCGCTGCTGCTGGCCAAGCTGCTGGGCTGCGCCGTGGGCGTCATCCTCGCGCTGGCGACGACGCGGCGGGA
>SFFH01000014.1 GCA_004557905.1 Clostridiales bacterium
GTTTCTGCAAAAAAGTATGAAAAAAGATCCAGGCCGAGTTTTCCCTCTCGTTCTGGATCTTCGTTTATTCTGTTACTGGCATTAACTTAATGACATTGCTACGAATCCCGCTATTTTTCCGTATTGCTGGATGAAAGCGGTCAGGTGCTCAGCACGGACACCAATAAAACTGCCGCAGTGGATCAAAGCACTGCGGCAGAATATGCGCTGAAAGTATGGAATTCCGGTCGAAGCAGCGGTTTTTTTGTGCAGTACCGTTTTCTCCGCAGCGTGGAGGACGGCGGCATCCGATTGATTTTTCTGAATTGCAGCCGAAGCCTTTCCACCTTCTGGTCAGTTCTGCTGTCCAGCCTGGTCATCTCCCTGTTCGGGCTTGTGGCGGTTCTGGTGCTGCTGCTGATTTTCTCCCGCAGGATCGTTACCCCGGCGGCAGAAAGCTACGACAAGCAGCGCCGGTTCATCACAGACGCCGGGCACGAGATCAAGACGCCCCTCACCATCATCGGAGCCGATGCGGATCTGCTCGAGCTGGAATGCGGAGAAAGCGAATGGCTGACCGACATCAAGCGTCAGATCGCACGGCTGACCGGACTGACCAACGAGCTGATTGATCTCTCCCGGATGGATGAGGAGCGTCCGCAGCTTCAGCGCGTGGACTTTTCCCTTTCCGATGTGACGGAGGATGTGGTGCAGTCCTTTCAGGGGCCGATTAAGTCGCAAAGCAAAGCGCTGGAAACGGATATCCGCCCGATGCTCACCTGTACCGGCGACGAAAAAGCCATCCGCCAGCTGGTGTCCATTCTGATGGACAATGCCGTCAAGTATTCGCCGGAGGGAGGGGACATCTGCGTCCGTCTGGTGCAGGAAAGCCGCTCCCTGAAGCTGTCCGTCTCCAATACGACGGTGCAGCCCGTGAAAAAGGAAGATCTCAGCCGCCTGTTTGACCGGTTTTACCGCATGGATCAGTCCCATAATTCGTCAACCGGCGGCTATGGATTGGGCATGTCGATTGCTCAAAGTATCGTGTCCGTCCACAAAGGAAGAATCCGTGCGGAATCTCCTGCTGAACATGCCCTGACAATCGTGGTCACGCTGCCGCAGTGATCCGACCATTGCATCCTGGATTCGCGTATGGGCAGAGCAAGCCCGATGCATTCCGGATGCTGTGCAAGAGAAGACTCTTTTCTTCTGCGCCACAACAGCGGGCTTTCTGATCATTGCTGCATCGTTTTCAATTCCATGCGATGATCATTCATCAGTTTTTGATATGTTCCGTCAGGATTTAGCAGATACCCTTCGCCAGGCTTCACCTGATAGTCAAAGTATCTTCCCTTGGGGACTGCAGCCCGCTCCATGATCGCCATGATCGTCCCGCCGTGGACGATCAGCGCGACGCCGCACGGCTTTCCCCGCCCGGGAAGAGCAGCTTGCCGCCGGAGTCGATCCACGCCTGATAATCGGAGCGGCCGCTGAGCTCTGCATAATTCTTTCCTTCAAACACCCCGAAGTCGCACTCCCGAAAGTCCGGCACGATCTCCGGCCGGATGCCGGGATACAGGATCGCCGCCGTCTCGACGCACCGGCGCATGGGGCTTGCAAACACACGCGACACGGCCGGATACCGGTGCAGCCGCAGTGCCTCCCTGCCCGCCGCGCAGAGCGGCTCGTCCGTGCGGCAGCCGATGTAGCGATGCTCAATGTTGCCCTGCGTCTGGCCGTGGCGGATGAGCACCCATCTCATTTGATGCGCACCCCGATTCCGCAGACCACGCGCGTTACCTGCCGCGCTTCCTGTGCGACGACGCACAGCGCCCGGCCCACCGCTTCGCGGAAGGCGCGCTCCTGCGCCTCGATGGGCACCACACCCGCGCCGACCTCGTTGGCGACAATCACCGCGTCCGGGTGCGCCGCAACGACGCTCTGCGCAAAGGCGCACGCGTCTTCCCCGCGCCGCATGGCCTTTTGCACGGTCTCGTGAAAGTCTGAAAGAATCAGCGCATCCGGGTTTTCCGCGCGCGCCAGCTCGAGCTGCCCCTGATATGCGCCGCCGATGTAGAGCTTCATTTCAGCATTCCTCCCATCACAATGACCGCCGTCAAACACAGCTCCGTGACCTGCACAAGCCAGCCCGCCAGATCGCCCGTGATTCCGCCAAATTGGCGCTGCGCCATGCGGGCAAAGCCAAGCGCGCACAGTCCTGCCGCCAGCAGGCAGGCAACCGCCTGCACGGGGCCGCCCAAGACGAGCCAAAGCACGATGCACAGCGCCGCATATATGCCGCTGCTCAGACAAACCGCACGCCTGTGCGCCGCCCTGGCAAAGCCGTCGAGCATCCCGCCGGGACGTGCGCTCTTCATCACGGTCAGCGCTGTTGCGCTCATTGCGCGGGAAAAGACGAAGCACGGCGCGAGCAGCCGCCCGGCCACCGCGTCCGCCTCGCTGAGCAGCCCCGCCGTCAGCAGCAGAACCCCCGCGCAGGCCATCACGGCGAACGCGCCGGTGTGGCTGTCCTTGAGGATTTCCAATCGCCGCTCCTGCGTCTGCCAGGAGGCGATCGCGTCGCTTACGTCCATCAGGCCGTCCATGTGGATACCGCCCGTCACCAGCAGCGGAATCAGCGCACCCGCCGCCCCGCGCAGTATGGAGCCGACGCCCAGCGCGTCGCAAAGCGCCAGCCAGCCCCAAAGCAGCAGGCCCACCGCCGCGCCGACCAGTGGAAAGAAGCACATCGCATAGCGGCGGTTCTCCTCCGACCACGCCGCGCTCGGCATCGGGATGCGCGAATAGGTCGAAAACGCGATCACAAATGCATCCATCAAACGCATGGCAGCGCTCCTTTCAGCGCGACGGGAATGGAATAGACGACCTCGACCACGCAGTCGGCCAGCGCCGCCGCGCTGCAGTTGATTGCTGCCAGCGCGCGCAGATAGGCCTGCGTCGATTCGTCGTAGCAACCGCCGTCGGAAAACACGTCGTTGGTCACCATCACCAGATGGCGGCAACGATGCGCCAGATCATGAAGCGCGGGCACAATGCGGCGCACATCCCCGCCGGAAAACATCTCGTTGGCCGCGAGGTTCACCAGATCCTCCAGCAGCACGATGCTGCCCTCCGGGATGTCCGCCGCCGCCAGGTTTTTTTCGCACTCGATGGTCGCAAAGCCCAGATGCGCCCGCTGCGCGCGGTGCCTTGCCACCCGCCTGACGGATTCCTCGTCATAAACCTGCATGGTAGCGATGTAGACACGTTGTCCCTCCGGCATGGATGCAATCAGCCGCTCTGCCCAAGTGGACTTGCCGCAGCCGCTTCCGCCCGTCACCAGCACGATCATGCCTGTCCCTCCTGCGGCGTATACGCGTCCATGCCCAGCTGATCAAACGTATGTGGGCCGTGGTACACCGCCAGCGCCATATCGAGCAGCGGCAGCAGCGCGACTGCGCCCGTACCCTCGCCCAGCGCCATGTCCGCGTCGATCACGGGGTGCAGGTCAAGCTCCTCAAAGATGCGCCGCGCGGCAGGCTCACGGCTCATGTGTGAGGGCAGCATGTATGCCCGTGCTTCGGGGCAAATGCGCGCGGCCGTCAGCGCCGCCACGGCGGAGATCACCCCGTCGATGACGACGGGTACGCGGTGTTCCATGCTGCCCAGGAACGCACCGGCCATGCCCGCAATCTCCAAGCCGCCGACCTTCGCCAGCACGTCGACGGGGTCGTCCGGGTCGGGGCGGTTCACCGCCAGCGCGCGGGCGATTGCCTCCCACTTGCGCGCGAGGCCCGCGTCCGACAGTCCCGCACCGCGCCCGGCCGCCTCCTGCGGCGCAAGCCCCAGCAGCGCGCAGGCCATCGCCGCGCAGGCCGTCGTATTGCCGATGCCCATCTCGCCCGTGGCAATCAACCGGTATCCCTTCGCTTTCATCTCGCCGACGAGCGCGCGCCCGGAAAAAAGCGCCTGCTCCGCCTGTGCGCGCGTCATCGCGGGGCCGCGCGCCATGTTCGCCGTCCCGCGCGCGACCTTGCAGTCGAGCACGCCGGGCACATCCTCAAGCATGCCCATATCCACCGCCAGCACGTCCGTGCCGGACGCAGCGGCCATCAGGCTCACGTTCGACGTGCCCTCCGCAATGGCGCGCGCCACCAGCGCCGTGACCCCGCTCCCGCTCTGGGAGACACCCTCGGCCACCACGCCGTGATCACCGCAGAAGACCAGCGCACAGCGCGGCGCAATGCACACGTCCTCCGTCCCCTGAATGTCCGCCAGCTGCACGATCAGCTCCTCCAGCCGCCCCAGCGAGCGCAGCGGCTTGGCGATGCGGTCAAGGTGCGCCTGCGCCCGCTCTCCTGCGCTCATACACCCTCCTCGTCCGCGCGCCTGACGACCTTCAAGATGTCGCCGTAACGCGCAAGCAGCCTGTCGTAGTTTTCCGGCCTGTGCGGAAAGGTGCAGGCCGAGCAGTCCTTGACGCCGCGCTCGTTGTAGGTATAGTCGCCGCCGCAGGCCCTGCCCAGCGCATAGAGCGGGCAGTAGCAGAACAGGCAGTTGAATGCCTCCCCCTCCATGCCCGCGTGGCAGGGGAAATACGCGCAGGCCCGATTTTCAAAGAAGCGACTGCTGTTTTGTACTTTCTCCATGCCGATTATTCCTCCTTCACAGCATCAGCGCGGCGGCGCAGATTGCCGCCATCCCAAGCGTGCTCGCCGCCATCATCAGGCACACAGCGCGCGCAATGTCCGATCGCTCGGCCGGGCAGTCCGCGTCGCCAATCGTCGGCTTTTCCATCGGCTTGCCGAAGTAGTCGTGCGTGCCGCCGAGCTGGATGTGCAGCGCGCCCGCCGCCGCAGCCTCGCTCCATGCGCAGTTGGGGCTCTTGTGGCATGCATGGTCGCGCCGCATCACGCGCCAGGCGTTTTTCCCGTCCAGTCCTGTGAGCGCCGCCGCCAGGCAGAGCAGCGGTCCGGTGACGCGCGCCGGGATGAAGTTGAGCAGGTCGTCCAGCCGCGCGCTTGACCAGCCGATGTCGCGGTAGCGCTCGTCCATGTAGCCGACCATGGAATCGAGCGTGCTGGCCGCCTTGAAGCCCCACAGCAGCACCGGCCCGCCCAGCGCCGCATAGAGCATCGGGGCAATCACGCCGTCGGTCGTGTTCTCCGCGACGGTCTCCACAGTCGCCTTGATGATCTCTTCCTCACTCAGGCGCTGCGTGTCCCGCCCGACAATGCGCGCCACCTGCGCGCGTCCGGCCTCCACGCCACGATCAAGCGCCCGCTCCACGCCGCGCGCCTCCCGCGCCAGCGAGGTCATCGCCAGCCCCAGCCAATCAAGCAGCGCCATGCCGGCCAGGCGCGGAATGCGTCCAAAGCAGCTCAGCAGGGCCAGCAGCGCGCCCGCTGCCGTCATCGTCAGCAGCACGGTGGAGGCGGTCAGCAGCAGCGCGCTTTTTCTCAGGTTTCCGCCCCGTGCGCGCAGCCGCCTCTCCGCGAAGAAAATGTAGCTTCCGATGAGACACACCGGATGCAAAAGCCAGGCCGGATCGCCCAGCAGCGCGTCGAGCGCAAAACCGAGCGCCAGCGCCAGCACATGTTCGCCCATCGTCAAGCCTCTCCCCGCAGGATACGGTAAATCGCGTCCACATCCACGCTCGCGCGCACGATGGACGCGATGCGGTCAAACTCCCGCTCGCGCAGCTGCGCCATGCTGACCGGGGCCTGCGCGCCCGCGTCATCACCCTTCTGCGCGCGGATGTGTGCGGCGAGCAGCGAAAAGAGCTGCCCGTCGTCAAACAAACCGTGCAGGTGCGTGCCCAGCACGTTGCCCTGTGCGTTCATCACGCCATCCACGCATCCGCTGATGCACAGCCACGGTGCGGCCTCCGGCCCGAAAGCACAGCGTCCGGCGTGGATCTCGTAGCCATCGAGCAGCAGCCCCCGCGCATTCCTCAGCCAGCCGTCCTGCGCGCAGACCTCGCCCACGGCCTGCGCCGTGCGCTTTTCGCCCGAGAAGGCGACCTCCATGTCCAGCAGCCCCAGCCCCGCCGCCTCCTGCACGCGGGACTCCACGTGCTCCGGGTCGCGCAGCACGCGCCCGAGCATCTGATAGCCGCCGCACACGCCGAGCACCATGCCCCCACGCCGCGCATGGCGCACGATGGCCGCGTCCATGCCGCGGCGGCGCAGATCGAGCAGATCCTCGATGGTGTTCTTCGTGCCGGGCAGCACGATCAGGTCGGCGCTTTCAAGCTCTGCAGCCGTCCGCGCATAGCGCACACGCGCGCCCGGCTGAAGCGCGAGCGCCTGAAAGTCCGTGAAGTTGGCGATGTGCGCAAGCTGCACCACGGCGATATCGAGGTCGCCTGCACCGCTCACACGCGAAAAGCGCGCGGTGACGCTGTCCTCCTCCTCCAGCTCCACGTCCATCCACGGCACCACGCCCAGCACGGGCACATGGATCAGTTCCTCCAGCATCCGCAGCCCCGGTGCGAGAATCGCCGGGTCGCCGCGGAACTTGTTGATGATCACGCCCTTCACCCGGGCGCGCTCCGCATCGCTGAGCAGCATCATCGTGCCCAGAAGAGAGGCGAACACGCCGCCCAGGTCGATGTCGCCCACCAGGATCACCGGCGCGTCCGCCGCCTCGGCCATCGCCATGTTGACGATGTCGCCCTCGCGCAGGTTGATCTCCGCCGGACTGCCAGCGCCCTCGATGACCACCGCGTCAACCGTCGCCTCCAGCGCGTCGTAGACCTCGCGGATGGTTTCCCGCAGTGCAGGCTTGTAGCTATGGTATTCCATCGCCGTCATCGTGCCCACGGGCCTGCCGCAGACGATCACCTGACTGCGCCGGTCGCTCGTGGGCTTGAGGAGCACCGGGTTCATCCGCACGTCCGGCTCCAGCCCCGCCGCCTGCGCCTGCGTGACCTGCGCGCGGCCCATCTCCAGCCCGTCGCGGGTGGCGAAGGAATTAAGCGCCATATTCTGCGCCTTGAAGGGCGCGGCGCGCAGCCCGTCCTGCTTCATGATGCGCAGCAGCGCCGCGCACAGCACGCTCTTGCCCACCGACGAAGCCGTGCCCTGGATCATCAGCGATTTTCCACGCATATGCGCTCCTCCCGTGGTCTGCAAATTGCGATAACGTGGCTATGCGGGATACCCGCGCTTTCGCAGGCGGCGATAGGCGTCGCCGAAGATTATCCATTCCCCCACAGCGCATCCACCAGCCTGTCATTTTCGGCATCCGTCCTCACGGCAAGGCGCAGCATACTCTTGCCCAGCCCGAAGGACGCGCACGTGCGCACCAGGATGTGCTGCGCCCTTAGCCGCTCCACCGCGCTGCTCATGTCCTGCCCGAAATCGACCAGCAGGAAATTGGCCTGCGACGGCTCCACACGCGCGCCGTGCGCCCAAAGGCGGCTGGCCAGCCGCTCCCGCCGCCGCGCATTGCACTCCGCGTCCCGGCGGATGTCCTCCAGGTGCGCGGGCAGCTGCGCGGCAATCTCCGCCGCGAGCATGTTGAGGCTCCAGGGCAGCGCCCGCCTCTCCATCCACGCGATCACCTCCGGCGCGGCGCAGATATAGCCCAGCCGCACGCCCGGGATACACAGCGTTTTGGTCAGCGAACCCACGACAGTCAGCCCCTGTTCAACGTTCCGCCGCACGCTGTGCTCCGGGCAGAAGTCGATGAACGCCTCGTCCACCGCCAGCGCTGCGCCGCTGCGCATCGCCTGCGCGTGCAGCGCAAGGATGTCCTCCCGGCTGCGCGCGCTGCCCGTCGGGTTGTTCGGGTTGCCGAGCATCAGCAGATCGCCGGGCGCGAAGCGGCCGTCCCAGAGGGCGTGCGCTTTCCCGTGGACGGCAGCGCGCTCAGCGTACTCGCCGAACGCCGGTGCCTCCGTTCGCACGCGTCCCGGATGCAGCGCCATGCAGGCGTCGATGGCGTCCACACCGCCCGCCGTGGGCAGGATGCATGCCTCGGGCACGCCCGCATAGACCGCCAGCCCCGCGCGCGCCGCACGCATTGCGCGATCCGGATAATACCGCGCGTTGTGAAGCGCCGCCTGCATGGCGCGCATCACCCAGTCCGGTGTGCCTTCCGGGCGCAGATTGGCTGAAAAGTCGAGCCAGGCAGCGGGTTCGTCGCTTGCCCAGACATTTCCTCCATGCTTCATCCCCAAAAACCTCCTCACCAACTCCGGATGGGACAGAAAGTGCGCGTGGGCAAACGCCGCCAGCGTCCGCTTCCTTTCAAAGCCGCAGGCCCATACCTTCTGCTGCGCGCCCGCCTCCCGCCCGTATCCGATAGGTCGGGCGGTTTTCTGATGCAAAAAGGCGTCTGCCTTTCAGAAAAGCAGACGCCGGACATACGCAAACAAAGCCTTTTCCGGCTTTCTGGCGACCTGCTTTCTTCGGAAGCTGTGCACCGGATGGTCTCAGCAGGTTTCCTGACTCACGGATGATCGATTGGCCGCGCCTTCTCACGCCTTTGGCACAATGGACTTTGCAGCCGCTCTCCCCGTTCACAGTGACCGGATCGTTCAGGTCTCGCACCTGATTCCCTTTTACCCAGACAGCGTTGCCCTACCGACATTGAACCTGCCTGGCACTGAGTATCCCTGTTATTCAAATTCATCGTATAGTGTAGCCGATTTGGATGGAAAAGTCAATCTGCTGCCGCAGGATTGGGTCATTTCGGTTTGTAGGACTACAATACACAAAAATCAGGTTGCAAAAACCCTATTGACAATTCATGTTAGAAGTGCTAAACTCACAGCCAGTCAGGCGAAAGCGCTGACTATATTCCAGCCCATAAGTTAGGTTATACTAATTTGAAAGGGGCGAGTACTGATGATGCCACTGGGCATGGCAAATGTGGGCGATGTAAACGTGATCGAGAAGATCACAGGTCGGGATGAGGTGCGTCAGCACCTGGCGGAGCTGGGCTTCGTTGTGGGCGCACAGGTCAAGGTCGTCAGCGAAATGGGCGGCAATCTGATTCTTTCCGTTAAGGACAGCCGGATTGCGCTGGACAAAACCATGACCATGCGGATCATGGTGTGAAGAAAGGAAGGGAACACATGAAGACACTGCGGGATGTGAAGGTCGGCGAAACTGCAACCATTGCAAGGCTGCACGGCGAGGGCGCGCTCAAGCGACACATCATGGACATGGGACTCACACGCGGCACGGAGGTGTTCGTGCGCAAGGTGGCCCCGCTGGGCGACCCGATGGAGCTGACCGTGCGCGGCTACGAGCTGTCCGTGCGCAAGGGCGACGCGGAGCTCATCGAGGTGGAGTAATCCCCCATCATTCGTATTCTTTTACCCAATTGTTAGGTTAACCTAATACCAAGGAGGCAAAGCTATGGCCATCAAGATTGCCCTGGCGGGCAACCCGAACTGCGGCAAGACCACCATGTTCAACGACCTCACCGGCAGCAACCAGTATGTGGGCAACTGGCCGGGCGTCACGGTCGAAAAGAAGGAAGGCAGGCTGCGCGGCGCGCAGGATGTCATTATCCAGGACCTGCCGGGCATTTACTCCCTCTCGCCCTACACGCTGGAGGAGGTCGTCGCGCGCGGCTATCTGGTCAGCGAGAAGCCCGACGCAATCATCAACATCGTGGATGCGACGAACATCGAGCGCAACCTCTACCTGACCACGCAGCTCTCCGAGCTGGGCATCCCGATGGTCGTCGCGCTCAACATGATCGACGTCACGCGCAAGAACGGTGACAAAATCGACATGCAGAAGCTCGGCACGGCGCTGGGCTGTCAGGTCGTGGCGACCTCGGCCCTGAAGGGCGAGGGCAGCGTGGACGCAGCGAAGAAGGCCGCAGAGCTCGCGCAAAAAGGCGGCCATCGCGAGCCGCTGCACGTCTTTAACGGCAGCGTGGAGCACGCGCTGGCGCACATCGAGGACCTCATCACCCACCGCGACGGCCAGGAGCCGGAGCACCACCACCACGCGGACGGCTCCAAGCACGCCGGCAGCATCGTGGAGCCGCACCTGACCCGCTGGTACGCCATCAAGCTCTTTGAGCGCGACGAGAAGGTCGTTTCCGAGCTTTCCCTGCCGCAGGGCATCCGGGACGCCATCGAGGCCACCATCCGGTCCTGCGAGACGGAGATGGACGACGACGCGGAGTCCATCATCACCAACCAGCGCTACGCCTACATCAACAAGCTGGTGTCCACCTGCATGCGCAAGGGCCGACCGCACGGCAGCCTGACCACCTCCGACAGGATCGACCGCGTGGTCACCAACCGCTGGCTCGCCCTGCCGATCTTCGCGGTGGTCATGTTCCTGGTCTACTACATCTCCGTGACGACCATCGGCACCATCGTCACCGACTTTACGAACGACGTGTTCGTCGGCGAATGGATTCAGGAGCCTGTGCGCGGCCTGCTTGAGGGCGTCGGCACGGCGGACTGGCTCACCGGCCTCATCTGCGACGGCATCATTGCGGGCGTGGGCGCGGTCATCGGCTTCGTGCCGCAGATGCTCGTGCTGTTCTTCATGCTGGCCATTCTGGAGGACGTGGGCTACATGGCGCGCATCGCGTTCATCATGGACCGCATCTTCCGCAAGTTCGGCCTGTCCGGCAAGAGCTTTATCCCGATGCTCATCGGCACGGGCTGCGGCGTGCCGGGCGTGATGGCGTCCCGCACGATCGAGAACGACCGTGACCGCAAGATGACCATCATCACCACGACGTTCATGCCCTGCGGCGCGAAGATGCCCATCATCGCGCTGATCGCGGGCGCGCTGTTCCACAACGCGGGCTGGGTCGCCGTCTCCGCGTACTTCATCGGCATGGCGGCCATCATCGTCAGCGGCATCATGCTCAAGAAGACGAGGATGTTCTCGGGCGATCCCGCGCCGTTCGTCATGGAGCTGCCGGCTTACCACTTCCCCAGCGCCAGGAACGTGCTGCACAGCATGGGAGAGCGCGGCTGGAGCTTCATCAAGCGCGCGGGCACGGTCATTCTCATCTCCTCCATCATCATCTGGTTTGCCCAGTCCTATGGCTGGGAGGCGCGCGTGCCGGAGGCGGAGCTGACGGCAGAGAACGCCGATGCTGTCGAGCTTGCTGAGGATACGCCCGTGACCTTCGGCGCCGTCGAGGACGCGGACAACAGCATTCTGGGCCGTGTGGGCGGCGCGATTGCGCCCATCTTCCGGCCTTGTGGCCAAGGAGGAGGTCGTCAACGTGTTCGGCATCGTCTATGGCACGGACACGGACGAGGAAGCCACGGCGGACATCGTCGACGAGGGCGACGCGGAGCGCATGGAGGAAACGCTCTCCCCGATTGCCGCGGCGTTTGACGAGACGAGCGGCGGCTACGGTCAGCTGGCGGCCTTCGCCTTCATGATCTTCAACCTGCTCTGTGCGCCGTGCTTCGCGGCCATCGGCGCGATCAAGCGCGAGATGAACAGCGCCAAGTGGACCTGGTTCGCTATCGGCTACCAGTGCATCTTCGCCTATGTCATCGCCCTGATCGTCTATCAGCTGGGCCGAGTGTTCTCCGGCGCAAACGCCACCGTCTGGTCGTTCGCCGCCCTTGCTCTGCTGGTAATTCTCATCTATATGCTGGTTCGCAGGAACAAGTACGACGACAACCATCTGACGCAAAAGGTCTGAGATTCCCCCTCTACCTAAAACGGAAAGGTAGTGCCTGGATATGGCGACTTGGATTATTGGCGGCATTCTGGCCGTCATCGTGGCAGCCATCATCATCAAGATGGTCAAGGACAAGCGTAGCGGCAAGGGCGGCTGCAACGGGGACTGCAGCAAGTGCCACGGCTGCCATTAAGAAATGGAGCGTTCGCACGTCATGAATCTGACAGTCAACCAAATCCGTTTCCTTCTGGCTTTCCTCTCCCTGACAATCATGGGTGAGGACGTCGCCTCCAAGAACATCGCCCGCATCCTTGGCGTCACCCGTCCCAGCGTTCACGGAATGCTTGCGCAGATGATCGAGCGCGGCTTCATCGAGAAGGCGCGTAATGGCAGGGCGCGTCTGACTGAAGAAGGACTTTCCGTGGCACAGGCGCTCGAAGCACGGCGGGATAAGCTCATGCTTCTCTTTATCCGCCGGGATGCCTTGCCGATGGATGAGGCGCTGATTGCCGCAACAAGCCTCATGGGCGTTTTGAGGGAGGAAAGCCTGCAAGCACTGGAAAGGCAGCTGGACAACTGAAATTTTCCTCTCTCCTCAAAGAGCCGCACATGAAGCGCAGAAATGCGCGTCCTGTGCGGCTCTTCTTATATAGGATGACAGTATCCGGTTTGTCCCCACACCAAACACGGGAAGCATCTTGTCATAGAAGGCCCACCCCTCCGGCAGCTTTTTCATGAAGCCGGGCAGCGTTCCCTTTTGAAATATGCCGCGCAGAACAAGCGAAACCTGTCATGCCTGAAGTCTTGCAGACAACCGCCGACCCGATCCATCGGAGCTTTCCTTATTCCTGCGATGCGTTTGATTCCTTCTTGGCGCGGCATCGGTCAGTTTCTCCATCAAGCCTTGTTCATGTCCTTGTGCATTTATCCCGGCAACCCCTTCAGTGCACATCACCAATCAATCGGCGTTCCATCTTCAAGACGCCATACGGGGTTGTGCCATTGATGGCCAGTTACAGCCGCTTTGCGCACCTTCTCTTCGTCCACTTCAATGCAGAGGCCCGCGCCAGTCGGTTTGGCCAGGAAGCCCCTGTCAAAAGCAAAGCCCGTTCCATCCTTGAGGTAGTCAAAATCGCCTCTGCCATTGTAGTGAATATTGAGACTCTGTTCCTGGATAAAGGCATTGGGCGTGCAGAAATCAAGCTGTACGCATGCCGCAAACGCAATCGGGCCAAGCGGACAATGCGGTGCCACAGCCATGTCATAGCATTCAGCCATCGCCGCAATTTTTCGGCTTTCCCAGATGCCTCCCGCATGCGAGAGATCCGGCTGAATGATATCGATCGCCCCAGAGGTAATCAGGTTCTTAAAGCCCCAGCGCGTATACATTCTTTCTCCGGTTGCAATGGGCACATGGCAATGATGACGCAGTTCCATAAAGCCTTCAATTTGCTCAGGCTGCAGAGGCTCCTCGATATACAGCAGATTATACGGTTCCAGCTCGTGAATAAGCGTGCGGGCCATCGGCATGTGTACGCGGCCATGGAAATCCACGGCAATATCAATGCTGCTCTTACCCGATTTTCTCCTGCAAAAAAACAATCCATATGGCGTAATTCCTTCCTAAAACAAAAAAACGGGCCGTACCCGCACCCACTTCCGAACAGCTTTGCAGAATGAAGCTGTTCGTAGCTCGTTATACAGTCTTTGCGCAATTTCCTGAACAGCAAAAAACCGGCGCAAAGCCGGTTGAAGAATTCAGTTTTCAGCAGCAGAACCACGGATAGCAGATCATCCGCCCGCCGCTGCAGCAGGTGCAAAGCATCTGCAGCGCCAGGAACGTGCAGCACAGGTTGGGCTGCCCGTAGGTCTGGCGTCCGTAGCTCGTGCCGCGCTCGCCGTACCATGCGCCGCCGCCCTGAAGCTGGCTGAGCAGCTGCTGATACATCGCGTTGCCCGGCTCCATGTTGACCGCCTGGCGGGCGTATTCCATCGCCTGCGCGTTGTTGTGAAGGCCGGACTGCGCCAGCGCGCTGAGGTAATACCAGCGCGCGCCCCGTCTTCCGGCGGGCATGCTGTTGAGCGCGTTGAGCGCCTCGGCGTAGTGGCCCGTATCGATGTAGTTCTTCGCCGCGCGCAGCTCCACATCGGTATCCTGCTGCTGTTGCTGCTGGCCGTAGCCATAGCCATAACCGCCGCCGAAGAACGAGGCGAACGGATCATCCTGCGGACCATAGCCCCCGCCATATCCGCCGTAGCCGCTGGGACGCTGCTGCTGCGTACCGTTGTAGCCGCTGCCCGCGCGCGCTGTGCCGCCCTGGCGCCTGTGCATGATCTCCTCGTACGCCTGCTGGACCTCCATGAATTTCTTCTCCGCCTGCGCGGCGTCCGGCTTGCCGACATTCGCATCGGGGTGATATTTCTTGCACAGGCTTCTGTATGCTTTTTTAACCTCGTCGTCTGTCGCCGTCGGGGCAACGCCCAGCACCTGATACGGATCCGTCATTGCTTCTTCTTCGCCTTTCTTCGCTCGCTTGCGTTTTCAAATCTCAGCCATATGCCCGAGTAGAGTATGTTGCGCATGATCTCGGCGTCCTCAAGCAGCGGCAGGCGCTCAAACGCCAGCGCCGCCCGGGCCATCATGTCCGAAAGCATCTGCTCGCAGTCTGCGGCAAACGTCTCGTTTGTTCGCCGCGAAATCAGCGGATTATAGTTTTTCTTCCTGATATCCCGCTCGACGTCCTCATAGCAGTCGCACAGGTAGATAAATTTGCCCAGATAAAAGCCCAGCTCGCGCAGATCACGCGCATAAACGTCGTCCTTCATGACGTACAGCTCGCCGAGCATCTCGCCCGTCAGGTTCGCCGCCGCGTCGAGGTTCTGGTCGTCCCGGGCTTCGATTTCGTGCAGCGCCTTCACATAGTGCTCCACGGCCTCCCTCTGCCGGGGCAGGTGTTTGCCCGCCTCCTCCGCTGCCCTCTTCAGCAGCGCGCTCTCGGCCAGCCGGTCCACGCGATGCTCGTCATCCCAGCCGTCGCGCAGGTCGTAATACGCCACAATCGCACTCAGGTCGGCGGCGTAATCGATCGCCTCGTTCATGAGCATGCGCTGCTTTCCAAGCGGGTGCACCAGGCACCGGTGCTTTTCATCCGCCGTCTCCGGCTCGTACAGCGAGGTATGCAGCATCGCCAGAAAGGTCATTTCAAAGCTGAGCGCCATTCGGCAAACGCTGCCGCACCGTTTGCCGATGGCCCGGCACAGCCCGCAGTAGTATCCGCGGTAGCGGTCGAACTCGCGAAACCTGAGCTCGTCCTTGCGGACGGTCATCACACCCAGCATGAGAGAAACCTCCCTTTCTTATACAGGGCAGATTATATCATACCCCGCATGCCGCGCCAAGGGATTGTGCTTCAAATGTCGTTTTCCGCGTTCACTTTCTGCGAAGCGGCAGCGTCGCGAAGTACACCGCGGCGCACAGCAGCACGATCGCCGCGCCAGCGGACGTATCCAGATAATAGGAAAGCACCAGGCCGCATACGCCGCAGACCATGGAGATGAGCACCGACAATCGCATGTAGCCCGCCGCGTTGCGCGCTACGTTGCGTGAGGCCGCCGCCGGCAGGATGAGCAGCGAATTGATCAGCATCACGCCGACCCAACGGATGGACACCATGACGGCCACGGCCACCAGGATCGTAAAGCCGTACTCCGTCAGACGGGAACGAATGCCGCGGCTGCGCGCCAGCGGCGAATTGATGCTGGTGATCATCAGTGGATTGAACAGCACCATCCAGGCGATCAGCGCCAGCACCAGCGTCAGCGCCAGCGCCGCCAGATCTGCCTGCGTGATGGAGAGCACGTCGCCCACCAGCACGGAGGAGTATTTGGCGAACGCGCCGCCCCGGGAGAGCACCACCAGGCCCAGCGCGATGGACGTGGACGAGAATACGCTGATGATCGTGTCCGCGCTCATCTTGGAATTGTGCTTGACCCAGGTGATGAGCACCGCCCAGAGGATACCGAAGATGAGCATCGCGGCCATCTGGTTCTCCCAGCCGAGCACCACGCCGATGGCGATGCCCGTCAGCGCGCTGTGGCCCAGCGCGTCGGAAAAGAACGCCATCCTGTTGTCCACCGCCATCGTGCCCAGCAGGCCGAACAGCGGCGTGATGAGCAGCATGGCCAGCAGCGCGTTTTTCATGAACGTGTAGGAAAGCCACTCAAAGGGCAGCAGTGTATCCATGATCGCGTAGAGCGTATCCATCATGCGCGGCCCCCCTTCGCGTAAAACACCTGCTCAAACTCCGGCGAGTCGAACACGACCTCCGGCGAGCCCTGCTTGATGACCGTGCCCTGCATCAGCACGACGCGGTCCGCGTAGCGCTCCACGACGCTCAGGTCGTGGGAGACCAGCAGAATCGCCATGTGGTTTCTGCGCTTGAGCTCGTCCACCGTCTGATAAAACGTCTCCAGGCCGTTCTGATCGACGCCCGACACCGGCTCGTCGAGGATCAGCAGGTCCGGCTGCGGCGTGAGCGCCAGCGCCAGCAGCACGCGCTGCAATTCGCCGCCGGAGAGCGCGCCCAGCGCCCTGTCCGCCAGCTGTGCGCAGTGCGTGCGCTCCAGCGCGGCGAGCACCCGTTCGCGCGCTTTTTTGGAGACGCCCAGGAACACCGGCCGCCGCGACAGCGAGCCCGCCATGAAATCCATGACCGTCACCGGCGAGGAGCGGTCAAACTCCAGCTGCTGGGGCACATAGCCCGTGCGCAGGTCGGCCGCGGGCCGCCCGTCGCTGGTCAGGTGGCGAATGGTGCCGGTATACTCGATCTGGCCGAGCAGCGCGCGCAGCAGCGTCGTCTTGCCCGCGCCGTTCGTGCCGATCAGCGCGGTCAGCTCGCCGCAGTGGATGTGCAGGCTCACATCCTTGAGCGGCGTCTGCGCGCCGAAGGAGACGGTCAGCTTGTCCACCTCGATGCGGCAGAGCCTGCATCCCGCGTCCGGGCCAGACAGATGCGGATGCGCACAGGCAGGCTGCTCCTTTTCCGGCGCATCCTCCGGCGCGAACTGGCTCTTTCTCAGGGGTTTGATCTTTTCCATCACGGCTCAAGCGCCTCCGTCAGCACGCGCGCGTTCTCCCGCATCGCGTTTTCATAGCTCTCCGGGCTGCCGTCGCCGGAGACCACCGGATCGAGCGTAAACACCTGCGCGCCCGTCTCCCGCGCGATGGTTTCGGCGGACTTTGTCGGGTACTGCGGCTCCACGAACAGCGCCTTCACCTGGTATTGCTTCACCAGGTCGCAGGTCGCGGCAATCTGTCGCGTGCTCGGCTCCTCGCCGGCGTCATTCGCGATCACACCCGCAACCACAAAGCCGTAGGCATCCGCGAAATAGGTGAACGCCTCGTGGAAGGTGACAATCGCGCTGCCCGCAAGCGGCGCAAGCTGCGTGGAAAGCTCCGCATGAAGCGCCTGAAGGCGCGCCTTGTATGCCGCAGCGTTCTGCTGATAGGCCTCCGCGTTTTCGCTGTCCACCGCAGCGAGGCCGTCAGCGATGTTCTGCACCTGGCGGATGGCCAGCGCCGGGTCAAGCCACACATGCGCGTTGTACACGCCGTGATCATGGTCATGCCCGTCATGATCATCATGCCCATCCTCGCTGCACAGCATCTCGATGCCGTCGCTCGCGTTGATGACCGGCAGCTCCGGGCGCTGGGCGATCACCTTGTCCATGAACTGCTCCATCCCGCCGCCGTTGATGACGAGCGCATCCGCGCCCTCCAGCGTGACCATGTCGCGCGTCTGCAGCTGATAATCGTGCAGGCAGCCGGCGCTCTCGCTCGCCATGTTCACCACGCGCACGCCCGGCACATCCCGGACCACGTTCTGCGTGAACACATACATCGGATAAAACGAGGTGACGATCGTCTTCCCCGCCGCTTCCTGCGCCGCGCAGCCGCTGCACACCGCAAGCGCAAGCGCCAGCAGCGCGGAGAGCATGCTCTTTTTCATCTATATCAATCCTTTCATCGTCCGGTTATCAAAAAGCATAACCCATCAACTATAATATCTTCTCGCCTCTTCTCCTTTTTCCTGCCTGCAGCCGTCTGTTTCTTCGTTTATTCTTCTTCCGCTTCTCCCGAATTGATATTTCACGCTCTTTGTGTTATCATAATGATAACTGTCCTCAAGCAAAGAAGGAGGCTCCCATGCCTGAAACGTTTGTCATCATCGACGGCAACAGCCTGATGCACCGCGCGTTCCACGCGCTGCCGCCGCTCACCAATGAAGATGGTATCTACACCAACGCCGTATTCGGCTTCCTGAGCATGCTGCTCAAGGTCGTCGCGGACGAGAAGCCCGAGTACCTGGCCGTCGCCTTTGACATGCACGGCCCGACGTTCCGCCACACGGACTACGCCGAATACAAGGCGGGCCGCAAGCCGACCGCGCCGGAGCTGCGCCCGCAGTTTGATCTGGTGTACGAGTGCCTGGACGCGATGGGCATCCGCCGCCTGACCTGCCCCACGTTCGAGGCGGACGACATCCTGGGCACCATGGCGCGCCGCTGCGAGGAGGCGGGCATCCGCGCCCTGCTGGTCACCGGCGACCGGGACTCCATGCAGCTGGTCACCGAGACCTCCAGCGTGCTCTACACCCGGCGCGGCGTCTCCGACGTGGTGCGCTACACGCCCGACAAAGTCAAGGAGGATTTCGGCGTGATGCCGCAGCAGATTCCGGACCTCAAGGGCCTGATGGGCGACGCAAGCGACAACATTCCCGGCGTGCCGGGCATCGGCGAAAAGACCGCCGTAAAGCTGCTGGACGCCTACGGAACGCTGGAAAATGCCTTTGACCACGCGGAGACGGATCTCAAGGGCAAGCAGCGCGAGAAGATGCTCGCGGGCCGCATGTCCGGCCTGACGAGCAAGAAGATTGCCACGATCACGCGGCAGGTGCCCCTTGAGGAGCGCATCGAGGACTGCCGCCTTCATGACATGCAGGGCGCGATGCCCGTTTTTGAGCGGCTGCAGCTCAAGTCCCTGATGACGCGCCTGCGCCAGCTTGCGCCGGACGCGCCGCAGGCCATGCCGACCGCATCGGCTGCGCTGACCTGGCAGGCGGAAGCCGCGCTTTCCGATGTCGCAGCCATCCGAGCCTGGATTGCGGACACCCCCGAGGACGCCGCCGTGGCGCTGCTCATGCGCGAGGAGGGCTTCTCTCTGGCGGACTCAAGCAGCCGCCGGGCTGCGATCCCCTTTTCGCATGGCCTGCTGGGCGAGGGCATGGATCCCATGGAGGCCGCGCAGGCGCTCGCGCCGCTGCTGGGTGGCACGCACCGCCTGGTTCTCTTTGGCGCCAAGCGGCTGATGACGCAGCTGGCCCCGTGGGGCGCGGCGCTCACCGCGCCGTTTGACGACGTGCAGCTTGAGGCCTACCTGCTCGCGCCGCAGAGCGGCAA
This sequence comes from Clostridiales bacterium, assembly GCA_004557905.1. Taxonomy (GTDB): domain Bacteria; phylum Bacillota; class Clostridia; order Christensenellales; family Aristaeellaceae; genus Ventricola. Next base: position 19,069 of record SFFH01000014.1, read on the forward strand.
GTACGAGGCGCCGGAAAGCGCCGGCGCGCTGTACGAGCAATCGATCGAATCCGCCGCGCAGCTTGATCAACAGGACATGACGAAGCTCTACCGCGAGATCGAGCTTCCGCTGCTGCACACGCTCTACGCGATGGAGTGCGAGGGCTTTCTGGTCGATCGCGAGGAGCTTCACCGGCTCGGCACGCAGTACAACCGGCAGATCTCCGCGCTGCGCGACGAAATCTACGCGCTGTGCGGCGTGGAGCCGTTCAACCTGAACAGCACGCAGCAGCTGGGCGAGGTGCTCTTTGACAAGCTGGGTCTGCCCGCAAAGAAGAAGACCCAGCGCGGCTATTCCACCGACGCGGACACGCTGCAGGAGCTTTCAAGTCTCCACCCGGCGATCGACAAAATCCTCGCCTACCGCCAGGTGACCAAGCTGAACAGCACCTACATCGACGGCCTGCTGCGCCTGACCGGGCGGGATGGCCGCATCCACACCTGGTTTGACCAGACCACCGCGTCGACGGGCCGCATCTCCTCCAGCGAGCCGAACCTGCAGAACATCCCCGTGCGCACACAGATGGGCCGCGAAATCCGGCGCGCATTCATCGCGGGACCCGGATGCGTGCTCGTGGACGCGGACTATTCGCAGATCGAGCTGCGCCTGCTCGCGCACCTGTCGGGCGACCCGGCGATGTGCGATGCATTTTCCCGCGGTCAGGACGTGCACACCCGCACGGCCGCCGAGGTCTACGGCGTGCCGATTGAGGAGGTCACGCCGCAGATGCGCTCCAGCGCCAAGGCCGTCAACTTCGGCATTGTCTACGGCATCAGCGATTTCGGCCTGGCCTCCAACCTGCACATTTCCCGCAAGGAGGCCGCCGAGTTCATTGAGCGCTACTTCGCCCGCTACGGCGCGGTGCGCAAGTTCATGGACGCGTGCGTCGCGCAGGGCAAGGCCGAGGGCTACAACCGCCGCCAGTTCGGCGAGCGCGCCGCAATGAACACGCCTGTGCAGGGTGCCGCGGCGGACATCATCAAGATCGCCATGAACGCGGTGCACAAGCGCCTCGCGGACGAGGGGCTTGAGGCCCGGCTCATCCTGCAGGTGCACGACGAGCTGATCGTCGAGTGCCCGGAGCGCGAGCAGGAGCGGGTCGAGCAGCTGCTGCGCGAATGCATGGAAAGTGCCGCGTCGCTGAGCGTGCCCCTCGTCGCGGACGTGCACGCCGGGCATTCCTGGTTCGACACCAAATAAGCGGGCTGTGCCCGCTCCCACTTCCGAAGCGCTTTGCAACGCAAGGCTTTTCGGTGCTCGTTGTACGGCAATTTGCGCAATCTCCCGTTCGACGAGAAGGCGGGCTGTGCCCGCTCCCACTTCCGAAACGCTTTACAACGCAAAGCTTTTCGGTGCTCATTGTACGGCAATTTGCGCAATCTCCCGTTCGACGAAAAGGCGGGCTGTGCCCGCTCCCACTTCCGAAGCGCTTTACAACGCAAAGCTTTTCGGTGCTCATTGTACGGCAATTTGTGCAATTCCCCGATAAATTCTCCCATCAGCAAGAAAAGAGCGCGTTCATTCGTCTACATATCAGGAGAAACCATCTATGAAAATCGGACTGACCGGCTCCATCGCCTGCGGCAAGAGCGCCGTGAGCCAGTATCTGCGGGAGCTTGGCTACTTTGTCGCCGACGCGGACGCCATTTCCCGCAGCCTCACCGCGCCCGGCGGCCGGGCGCTGCCCCTGCTGCGCGAGGCCTTCGGCGACGGGATCTTTGACGGCGACGTGCTGAACCGCCGGCGTCTGGGCGACATCGTCTTTGGCGACGCCGATAGGCGCGCGCAGCTCAACGCCATTCTGCATCCGCTGATCCTGAGCACGTTTCAGGCCGAGCTTGAGGCCCACGACGCGCCCGATGCGCTCGTCTTCGGCGACGTGCCGCTGCTGTATGAGTGCAATATGGCGCAGATGTTTGACCGCATCATGGTCGTTTCTGCCCCGAGAGAGACGCAGATTGCCCGCCTGCTTTCGCGCGATGGCCTCTCCCGTGAGGACGCAGAGCGCCGCATCGACGCGCAGATGCCGCTTGCGCAAAAATGCGCGCTGGCCGACGCGGTCATCAATACCGACGGCCCGATGGAAAACACCCGCGCCCAGGTGCGCGCGCTGATCGATTCCATTTTTCCAAGGAGGAAGGCATGAACACACCCTCTCCCGCGCCGCAGCGCAGGCGGCGTGCGCAGGCCTCTGCCCCTGCGCCGCAGCAAGCGCCTGACGCCCAGGAAGCAGTGCGCCGCGAAGGAGGCTCAAGCGCGCCGCGCCGCCGTACGCCGTCGGGCAGCCGCCGCGCCGCCATCGACAGGGCGTTTGAGCACTCGATCTTTGAGCGGATGCCCACGCCCGTGCGCGTGTTGCTCATCACACTTTGCGTCGCCGTCTTCTTCACCTGCGCCGTGGGCATCACCCGAAGCTATCTGGAGGCGCAGGAGGAGCGCCGCCGTCTGGAGGCCGAGGCCGCCGAGCGCGCGCAGCATCCGCTTCAGTACGCCGGCTTCATCACGCAGTACGCGCTCGCGCAGGATCTGGACCCCGCGCTGGTGGCCGCGGTGATCCTGTGCGAATCCAGCTACAACCCCGAAGCTGAAAGCCGTCTGGGCGCGCGCGGCCTGATGCAGCTGATGGAGGACACTGCCGCCTGGGTCGCGCACAAGCTCGGCGAGGACGGCGAGGGGTACTCGTTTGACCTGCTCTACGATCCGGAGACCAACATCCGCTTCGGCACCTGGTATCTGGGCTATCTCTCCCGGCGCTTTGGCGGCGACGCGACGAAGATCGTCTGCGCCTATCACGCCGGCCAGGGCAACGTGGACGCCTGGCTCAAGAATCCCGAGTACAGCAGCGACGGCGTGACGCTGGACGTCATCCCGACGCAGGACACCGCCACCTACGCCGCCCGCGTGCTTCGCGCGCGCGACGTCTACCGCAAGTACTACTTCCCTTCCGCCACGTCGGAACCCGCTGTTCCATAAAGGAGTTTCGCTTATGCGCACATCTTTTGCTCATCCGAGGCGTTTGCTCGCGGCGCTGCTGATCACGCTTTTGCTCTGCCCGGCCGCCGCATCCGCTGCCTCCTCCTATCTCACCTGCGCCATCGTCGCCACCGACGACCTGGAGCTGCGCCCGCTGGAGCTGAACCAGCGCGACGTGGTCAGCGTGCTCGATCTGGTGTACGAGGGCCTGTTCGCCATGGACGACAACTACATGCCCCAGCCGGAGCTCGCCTATTCCTATGAGTTCATCAGCGACGGCCGCCGCCTGCGCGTGGTGCTGCGCGACGACGTCAAGTTCCACAACGGCGATCCGCTGACAGCGGGTGACGTCGTGGCGACGCTCGACTACATGTTTGAGCTGACGGGCTTTGACAGCGACCTCAACTCCGAGTACGATCTGGCGGACCGCGGCTTGTACTACTCGACGTTTTACTCCATCAAGAGCTGGGAAGCGGAGGACGAGCGCACGCTGCTCTTCAATCTGCGCCGCGCCTGCTACGGCTCGCTCTACGCGCTCACCTTCCCGATTCTGCCCGCCTCCGAGGTATCCAATGCCATGCCTTCCGGCACCGGCCCGTACGCCTATGACGGCTATGAGCATGGCAGCGCCATCTGGCTGAAGGCCAACAGGACCTGGTGGAAGCGCGTGCCGCAGGTGACCAACATCCGCGCAAGCATCTACAAGGATTCCGAGGCCGCGCTGAACGCGTTTGACACGCAGAGCGTGGACGTGGCGATGACCCGCTCGATCAACGCGTCCCGCTATTCCGGGTCGCTCAATTCGTTCTCGCTCTCCGCGCGCACGCGCCAGCTTGAGGTGCTGCTGATGAACCGCGCCTACAAGTACCTCAAGAGCGACGACAACGGCAAGAATCTGGTGCGTGAGGCGATCTCCTACGCGATCAACCGCAGCGAGCTGATCTCCTCCGTCTATCAGGGCATGGCGACCGTCGCCTACACGCCCATCCCGGCGGGCACCTGGCTGTCCAACGAGTCGACCATCCGCGACGTGTACGATCCGCTGATGGCGGAATCGCTGCTGGATCAGGCGGGCTGGAAGATGGCGGACGACGGCAAGCGCTACAAGGACGGCAAGGCGATGGAATCCTTCCGCATCCTGGTCTACGACGAACCGGGCTCCACGGTCCGCACGAATGCCGCGAACAAGATCGCCGAGCAGCTCAAGGCCGTCGGCATCCCGGCCTATGTGGCCACCTGGTCGCGCGCGGACGTCCTGACCAAGCTCAGGAGCGGCGACTACTCCCTCGCCCTGTGCGCGTTCAACTTCGACGTCGGCCCGGACCCGGGCTTCACGCTGACCTCGACCGCCAGCTGCAACTACACGCGCTACCGCAGCGACGACATGAACAGCCTGCTCACGCAGCTGCGCTCCAGCGTCACCGCCGCCGATTATCAGAACGCCATGAGCCTGATTCAGGATCAGTTCGAGCAGGACGTTCCCTACATCTGCCTGTACTGGCGCGCCGGCGCGCTCCTCTCCCGCTCCGCCTTCACCGACGCGCGCGACATCCGCGAGCTGGAGCTGCTGCGCGGCGTGGAGAGCTACAGCAACTGATGCCGAAGTACCTTATATACGCGCGAAGCGAAGAAGGGTCAAGGGATGAAATCCCTTGCAGGGTTTGGGGCAGAGCCCCAAGCGGGGTTTAGGGCGGCAGCCCTAACGTCTCCGTCAAGGCGAAGCCCAAACAAAAATCGCAGAGGAGCCTGCGGCGACAATTGCGATTCCATCATGCCGCTTGAAACCGCACTATGCAAATCAAGGCTGCGCAGCCAAACGACTGCGCAGCCTTTTGTCTTTAGTTGTCAATCCGCTTTCCAGCGGAACGCTGCTTACCTGGAGAGCGCAGCGGACTCGCCGGCGATGCGGCCGAACACAACGGTGTCGGTCAGCGCATTGCCGCCCAGACGGTTGGTGCCGTGGATGCCGCCGGTCACCTCGCCAGCCGCATACAGGTTCTCGATGATCTCACCGTTCTCGTTGTACACGCGGCACTTGGTGTCGATGCGGACGCCGCCCATGGTGTGGTGCACGGTCGGGACGCGGGCGCCGGCATAGAACGGGCCATTGTCGATCGGCGCGCCGAACAGGGTGCGGCCGAACTCGTCCGCCTGGCCCTCGAGGTCGCCGCCGGTGCAGTGACGGTTGTACTCGGCGATGGTCGCCTTCAGGTTCTCGGCGTCAACGCCCATGAGCGCAGCCAGCTCGTCCAGCGTGTCGGCCTTCACCGCACGGCCGGCCTCAACCAGCTGGTTCGCGGTCTCGCCGAAGTTGTTGAGCTCGTCGCCAGTCGGATAGGTGTCGGAGTCCATGACGATCCACATGGTCGCGTCTTCCTGCGCGAACAGATCGCGGGTCATGTCGTCGCGGCGGCCGCCCTCATCGCCGTAGCGGAGGCCGGACTTGTTGACGAAGATACGGGAGTCCACGCCGTGCTCGATGTTGCCGGACAGGGAGCCGGTCACCGGGTCGCCCAGCGGCAGGAGCTGGATGTTGCCCATCTGCACGAAGTCAGCCTGCAGCGCCTGCAGCATCTTCACGCCGTCGCCGGTGGCGCCTTCATGGTTGGTGGACAGGACGGTCTCGTCCAGGGTGCCCCAGATCGCGTCGTACGCCATGCGCAGGCTGACGTTCTTGGAGAAGCCGCCGGTCGCCACGACCACGCTCTTGGCATTGATGGTGATGGTGTTGCCGGTCTCGCCGGTGCAGACGATGCCGCAGGCCGCGCCACCCTCATCCACCAGGATCTTCTCGGCCTTGGTGTTGAGCATCAGGCTCATGGTGTCCTGATGCGCGTCCAGGTACTTGGTGTAGGTGTCAAAGAAACCGGTGCCCGCCGGCATCACCGGCTTCCAGGCGCGCGGCCACAGGCCGCCGGAAACGGTGAAGACGCGGTCCTCGCCGTACCATTCCATGCCCAGCTCCTTGGTCCACTGGATCGCATCCCAGGCGTTGGAGACCAGGGTCATGACCAGCTCCGGATCGCCCTGATAGTCACCGCCCTTGAGGGTCTGGGTGTAGTGCCAGAACACGGAGTCGTTCTGCTTGATGGCGAACTCGCTGCGATCCTCCACAGCGTTCACCGCGCCGCCGGCCAGGATGGTGTTGCCGCCAACCTTGGGCATCTTCTCGACGACGATGACGTTCGCGCCGTTCTGCTGCGCAGAGATCGCGGCCGCCAGGCCCGCGCCGCCAGCGCCGATGACGACGACGTCGGTCGTCAGCTCCTCGTCAGCCGCCTTCTCGACGACGACTTCCTTCTTCTCCATCAGCGCAGTGGTGTCCACGCCGCCGTTCTCCAGCGCAGCCTTGACGGTCGCCAGGATCGCATTGGAGGTCATGGTCGCGCCGGCCACGGTGTCGACGTTGATGGAGTTCAGCTCCACCATCTGCGCAGGGATCTGCGCGCACGGCAGCTCGCAGATGCCGGCGGTGTCCTTGCACTCGTCCACGGTCACGGCCTTGATGGAGCCGTCGTCCGCCAGGGTGACGGTCACGGTCACCGCGCCGACGCCGCCGATCTGGGAATCGCCGGTGGCGGTGTAGCTGGTGTCAGCCACGGCCAGGACGGCGGTCATCATGAGCGCAAGCGCCAGGATGACGGAAAGAATCTTCTTCATACGGTTCTTCCTCCTTCTGTTCTTTGATCGATTGTTCATTAACGATCAATCATCTCTTTACACTATACATCCTCAAGCTGCTTTTGAAGCAAGGCTCCTGCTTGCAGTTTTTCCGTCATTTTTAGGCGCATCCAGGCGGTTTTTGCATCACTCAAACGTCATATAGGTATCATAATAATGATATCTTTTGCCACCGGAGCAGACCGCAAACAGCAGGCTTCCCCACATCGTTTCCTTTTGCACAAACCGGTGCTCCCGGGCGAAGGCGAGAATGGGTCTGAAGATCACGTCCGGCTCGTCAAACTGCTCCTCGCCGCAGGTGACCACGGCGTGCAGCGCCATCCCGCCGGGGATGTGGCGCGTGACGCAGCCATCCGCTTCAATGCCGCAGTTCGCCGCTCTTCTGGCGGAAATGATCAGAGAGGGCACTGCGTGCTCGTCTGTGAGCTCCCGGCAGATGGACAGGCTGACCGCCGGCGCGGCTTCGATCCACCGCTTGGCAGCCGCCTGCTCGCTCCTGTCCAGCGGAATGCGGCCGCCGGAGCTGCTCCGAAAACAGATCATATCCTCCGCGCGGCGGATATCCACTGTGCCTGTGGACAATAGCCCTTCCTCACCGCACGCAATCAGGCGCCCGATGTCCTGCGCCAGAGCCGCGTACTGCTGCGCGGCAAGCGCTGCCTCGTCTCTCTTTTCCTTCATCTGCGCGATGACCTGCGTGCCCGTCAAGTCTTCCGCGCTGAACTGCCGGGCGATGTCACGAACCGGGACGCCCATCGCCCGGTACTTTTTCGCGCTGATGAGCCGATAGATATCCGCCTCCTGATAGTAGCGCCAGCCGGATTCCACCTTAGGCGTGTCGATGATGCCCTCTCTCTCGTAAAAGTGCAGCGCGCTGGTCGTCATGCCCAGCACGCGGGATACGTCGCCGATTGAATAGCGCATGAGCGCCCCCTCCCAAATCAAAAGCCACTTTCGGTTTGTTTGAAAATCTGCAGCCGGAGTTCGCCGAAAATGCACAAATCTGTCAATTCTCTGACATTCTGATTGTACACAGTTTTGCGGAAAAGATCAATGATTCTATTCAAATTCGCCGCCTTGTGCTATAATAGCCTTTGTTTATCTGAGGCTTACGGAGGATCGTATGGATCGTTTTGATATCGTCGTCATCGGCGCCGGTCACGCGGGCTGCGAAGCGGCCCTTGCGTGCGCGCGCATGGGCCTGCATACGCTGCTGCTCACGCTCAATCTCGACGCGATCGCGCTCATGCCCTGCAATCCCGCCATCGGCGGCACGGGCAAAGGCCATCTGGTGCGTGAAATCGACGCGCTGGGCGGCGAGATGGGCCGCGCCATCGACGACACGTTCATCCAGTCCCGCATGCTCAACACGGGCAAGGGCCCGGCCGTCCACTCCCTGCGCGCGCAGGCGGACAAGCGCGCCTATCAGCAGCGGATGAAGCGCGCGCTCTTTGGCGAGCCAAATCTCGAGGTGCGCCAGGGCGAGTGCGGCGAGATCCTCGCTGAGCGCGGCGCAATCATCGGCATTCGCACAACCACCGGCGCGCAGATCGCCTGCAAGGCCGCCGTCGTCTGCTCCGGCGTGTACATGGACAGCCGCATCATCATCGGCGAGGCCAGCTGGCAGGGCGGCCCGCAGGGTCTGCTCTCCTCCATGCAACTGGCGGGCGCGCTGCGCAGGCTGGGCGTCTCGCTGCGTCGGTTCAAGACCGGCACGCCGCCGCGCGTCGAGGAGAGCTCCATCGACTTTGACGAGATGGAGCCTCAGCCCGGCGACGAGGTCATCACCCCGTTCTCTTTCATGACGGACGGTGCGCTTGCCAACCGCGCGCAGTGCTACCTGACCTACACCAACGCGGAGACGCACCGCATCATCCGCGAGAACATCCACCGCGCCCCCATGTACCAGGGCACGATCAAGGGCACCGGCGCGCGCTACTGTCCCTCCATCGAGGACAAGATCATGCGCTTTGCAGACAAGGAGCGCCACCAGCTGTTTCTGGAGCCGGAGGGGCTTGATACCAACGAGTGGTATGTGCAGGGCCTGTCCACCTCGCTGCCGGAGGACGTGCAGATCGCCATGCTGCACACGATTCCCGGCCTTCGTCGCGCGCGCGTGCTGCGTCTGGCGTACGCGATCGAGTACGAGTGCATCGATCCCCTGCAGCTGCGCGCAGATCTGTCGCTGCGCGCGCTGAACGGCCTGTACTTCGCGGGCCAGATCAACGGCACCAGCGGCTACGAGGAGGCCGGCGCGCAGGGCATTCTGGCAGGCATCAACGCCGCGCGCTTTGTGCAGGGCAGGGAGAGCGTCATCCTCGGCCGCGACCAGGCCTATATCGGCGTGCTGGTGGACGACCTGACGACCAAGGGCACGAACGAGCCCTACCGCATGATGACCAGCCGATGCGAATACCGCCTGCTTCTGCGCCAGGACAACGCCGACCTGCGGCTGACGGAGATCGGCCACAGCGTGGGCCTGGCCAGCGACGAGCGGCTTGCGCGCATGCAGCAAAAGCGCGCGCAGACAGAAGCGGCTATCGCCCGGCTCAAGAAGACCTGGATTGGCAAAAGCGAGACGCTTGACCGCTGGATGGCGCTTCACGACCAGGCCGAGGCGAGCGGCAGCGTCTGCGCCGCGGACCTCATCCGCCGCCCGGGCATCGGCTATGCCGATCTGGAATCGATTGATCCTGCCTGGGCTCCCCTGCCCCGCGAGACCCTGCAGCAGGTGGACATTGCCCTGCGCTACGAGGGCTATCTGGAGAAGGAGCGCAGACAGGTCGAGGCGTTCCGCAGAAACGAGGACACGCTGCTCCCTCAGGGCTATGACTACATGAGGCTCGACACCCTGCGCATTGAGGCGCGTCAGAAGCTGACCGCGCAGCAGCCGCGCTCCCTCGGCGAGGCCAGCCGCATTTCCGGCGTGTCGCCGGGCGACATCGCCGTGCTGATGGTCTGGCTGGAAAAGCGCAGCCGCGAGCAGCGCCCCGACTGATTCATTTCCACCTGGCGGATTTTTCCGCCGGGTTTTCTTATTTTCCCTCTTGTTTTATACCCCATTAGGGTATATAATACGGTCATCCGAACGAGAGGTGATTTGTCATGGAAAATGAAAGCTGCTGCTGCGCAAAGACGAAAGTGCGCACAGAGCAGGAGTACAAGGATCTGATCACGCGGCTCAACCGCATCGAGGGGCAGATCCGCGGCATCAAGGGCATGGTCGAACGCAACGCATACTGCACGGACATCCTCACGCAGGTTTCCGCCGCCAACGCTGCGCTGAACAGCTTCACCAAGGTGCTGCTGGCCAATCATATCAAGACCTGCGTCGCGCAGGACATCCGTGACGGCAAGGACGAGACGATCGACGAGCTGGTCTCCACGCTTCAAAAGCTGATGAAATAACCGGCATGATGTCGGCGGCATCACCGACGAAGCTCTGTGAATACCGCTGCTCTGTGCTCGAGGCCGTAGCTTGCAGAAACGTTTTTCAACAAAAGGGAGGGATTCCTTTGGAACAATATATTGTCACGGGCATGAGCTGCGCCGCCTGCAGCGCCCGGGTGGAAAAGGCGGTTTCCGCCGTGCCGGGCGTGACGGCCTGCTCGGTCAGCCTGCTGACCCACTCCATGGGCGTGGAGGGCACGGCGAGCCCTCAGGCGATCATCAAGGCCGTTGAGGACGCCGGCTACGGCGCATCGCTGAAGGGCGCTGCGCGTGCCGCCGGCAGCTCCGCCGCCCTTAGCGAGGATGCGCTTGCCGATCACGAGACGCCCGCGCTCAAGCGCAGGCTCATCGCGTCGCTCGGCTTCCTCATCGTGCTGATGTACTTCTCCATGGGCCACATGATGTGGGGCTGGCCGCTTCCCGCGTTCATGGCTGACAATCACGTCGCTATGGGCCTGGTGCAGCTGCTGCTTGCCGCCGCCGTGATGGTCATCAACCAGAAGTTCTTTGTCAGCGGCTTCAAAGGGTTGATTCACCGCGCGCCGAACATGGACACGCTGGTGGCGCTCGGCTCCGGCGCATCGTTTGTGTACAGCACCTATGCCCTCTTCGCCATGACGGACGCGCAGCTGCGCGGTGACGCGGCGGGCGTGATGGGCTGCATGCACGAGTTCTACTTTGAGTCCGCCGCGATGATCCTCGCGCTCATCAGCGTGGGCAAGATGCTCGAGGCGCGCTCCAAGGGCAAGACGACCGACGCGCTCCGGAGCCTGATGAAGCTCGCACCGAAGACCGCCGTGCTCCTGCGTCACGGTCAGGAGGTGACCGTGACGATCGAGCAGGTCCGCCTGGGCGACGTCTTCGTCGTGCATCCGGGCGAAAACATCCCGGTGGACGGCGTGGTGCTCGAGGGAGAAAGCGCGGTCAACGAATCCGCGCTGACAGGCGAGAGCATCCCGGTCGACAAGGCCCCGGGCGACGCGGTGTCCGCCGCGACGGTCAACCAGTCCGGCTTCCTCCGCTGCGAGGCGACGCGCGTCGGCGAGGACACGACGCTCTCCCAGATCGTCAAGATGGTCTCCGACGCCGCCGCGACCAAGGCCCCGATCGCCAAGATCGCCGACCGGGTCTCCGGCGTGTTCGTCCCCGCGGTCATTGCCATCGCCGCCGTGACGACGGCCGTCTGGCTGCTGGCCGGTCAGAGCATCGGCTTCGCCCTCGCCCGCGGCATCTCCGTGCTGGTCATCAGCTGCCCGTGCGCGCTGGGGCTGGCCACGCCGGTGGCGATCATGGTCGGCAACGGCCTGGGCGCCAGGAACGGCATCCTGTTCAAGACCGCCGTCTCGCTGGAGGAAGCCGGCAAGACCGAAATCGTGGCGCTGGACAAGACCGGCACGATCACCCGCGGCGAGCCGAAGGTGACCGACATCCTGCCCGCCGACGGCGTGACAGAGCAGACGCTGCTTGCCCTCGCCTATGCGCTGGAGCAGCACAGCGAGCATCCGCTGGCCCGCGCCGTGATCAGCCGTGCCGGAGAAGCTGCATGCACGCCGCAGGAGGTCAGCGACTTCCGTGCGCTGCCCGGCAACGGCCTGACCGCGAAGTTGGACGGAACGACGCTCACCGGCGGCAGCATGACGTTCATGCAGACCGTGGCGGACATTCCCGCCTCCCTGGCCGCGCAGGCGGAGCGCCTCGCCGGAGAGGGCAAGACGCCGCTGCTGTTCGCCAGGGACCGTCAGCTGCTGGGCGTGATTGCCGTCGCAGACGTGATCAAGGAGGACAGCCCCGAAGCCATCCGCGCGCTGAAGAATCTGGGTATCCGCGTCGTCATGCTCACCGGCGACAACGAGCGCACCGCGCGCGCCATCGGCAGGCAGGCGGGCGTGGACGAGGTCATCGCGGGTGTGCTGCCCGACGGCAAGGAGGCGGTGATCCACAGGCTCAAACAGCAGGGCAAGGTCGCGATGGTCGGCGACGGCATCAACGACGCGCCCGCCCTCACCCGCGCAGACATCGGCATCGCCATCGGCGCGGGCACGGACATCGCCATCGACGCTGCGGACGTCGTGCTGATGCACAGCCGCCTGTCCGATGTGCCGGCAGCCATCCGTCTGAGCCGCGCAACGCTCAAAAACATCCACGAAAACCTGTTCTGGGCGTTCTTCTACAACACCATTGGCATTCCGCTGGCGGCAGGCGTGTTCATTCCGCTCTTCGGGCTGAAGCTCAATCCGATGTTCGGCGCAGCGGCGATGAGCCTGTCGAGCTTCTGTGTGGTCACGAACGCCCTGAGGCTGAATCTTTTCAAGCTGCACGACGCAGGGAAAGATAAGAAAACCAGAAAGAGAAGACATAAGGAGGTCAAACCCATGGAAAAGACGATGAAGATCGAAGGCATGATGTGCCCGCACTGCGAAGGCCGCGTCAAGAAGACGCTGGAAGCGCTGGACGGCGTAACCGGCGCCGAGGTCAGCCACACGAGCGGCACCGCCGTGGTGACGATGAGCACACCGGTTGCGGATGACGTGCTCAAGAAGGCTGTCGAGGATCAGGGCTACCCGGTGCTGGAGATCAAATAAATCGGCATACAAAAAGGAGGCGGAAATCCATCCGTCTCCTTTTTTGATGGAATAACACTGGGCTGCCGCCCAGACCTGCTCAGGGGCGCCACCCCTGAACCCCGCAAGGGACTTCGCCCCTTGACCCCATTACGCTTCGCGCTTCAGAAAGCATCATTTGCGGTTAAAGATACGGGATCATATCGGCGAGCTTGCCGAAGATCAGATCCGGCTTCACGTCGGAGGTCGCCACGTCGTCCATCGTCGCCTCACCGGAGAGCACGAGGATGCCCGTCATGCCGTGGTTCACGCCGGTCGCCACGTCCGTGTACAGCCGGTCGCCCACCATCGCCATTTCCTCCAGCGCAAAGCCCGTGCGGCGAAGCGCCTCGTCGACGATGCCCTTGTACGGCTTGCCCAGGATCACGTCCGCCTTTCGGCCCGTGCTCGCCTCGATGAACGCCATGATCGCGCCCATGTCGGGGATAAAGCCGGTCTCAGTCGGGCAGTTGAAGTCCGGATGCGTCGCGATGTACGGCTTGCCGTAGCGGATGTAATCGCAGACCTTGCACATCTTCGCGTAGTCGAGCGTCGTGTCAAACGCCACGATCACGTAGTCCGCGTCATCCTCGGTCAGCTCAAGGCCCAGCGAGAGCATCTCCTCGCGCAGCATCGGGTTGCCCAGCAGATAGCACTTCTGGCCCGGGAAATGCTCGAGGCAGTAGTGCGCCGTCGCATGGCCGGAGGACATCACGTCGCGGTATTCCTCCGGGACGCCCATTCTCTCCAGCTTCTTTTTGTAGACAGAGGCGGACTTGCTCGAGTTGTTCGTAAGGAAACGCGCCGTACGTCCGGTGCGCTTCAGCGCAGCGAGGAAATCCAGCGAGCCCTCGATCAGCTGATCGCCCAGGTAGAACGTACCGTCCATATCCAGCAGGAAGCAGCGGATAGGCGCAAGCCGCTTACGGATTTCTTGCTCAGTCATACGCTTACCCCACGTTCTTCGTCGCGATGATGTTCACGCCGGTGCCCGCGACGTTCTCCACGATCACGTCGCCGATCTTGACCGGCGCCTTGACCTCCACGTCCTTGAGCGCCTTCACGCAGTCAAAGATCTTGCCCTTCGGGATGTCGCTGGCGGTCTTCACGGAGACCATCGCCAGCCTGCCGCCCGCCACGCGGACCGTGCTGGTCACGATGCGGGTCGGGTTGGTCATTTCCTTGCGGGCATAGGCGTCGCCGCGCGGGCAGGTGTTGCCGGAGACGGCCTTCACCTCGCTGCCCTCCATCTCCACCGTCAGAGGACAGCCGAGCGGGCAGCCGATGCAAATCAGATTCACAGTGTTCATGCTTATGCCTCCTCCAGCGTCACGGTGATGTGGTCGATTTCCGGATGTGCCTTGAGCGCCGCAGCCTTGAGCAGCACGGTCTCCATCTCGCCCGGGGCGAGCACCGGACGCTTGCGGCTGAAGATGACCTCATCGCCGGCGTACACGACGATCTTCTTGTTCTTGTACACGTTCGCCACGCGGAAGCGCAGGGTCACCATCGCGTCGTCCGCCAGGTGATCCGGGCAGATGCGGACCGGCACGCTGTAGCGCACGCCACCCTCGCAGACGACCTTGATCTCCTTCGCCTGCTCGTTTTTGCAGCCGCCCTGGATGTAAGCGGCAGCGTGACGGCCGGCAGCGGCGGCTTCCTCGGAGACGAAGTCCACCAGGTCATGCACATGCAGCACGTTGCCCGCGGCAAAGATGCCCGGGATGTTCGTCTGCAGGTCCTCGCCGACCAGCGGGCCGTTGGTCAGCGGGCTGAGCGCCACGTCGGCGCTGCGGCTGAGCTCGTTCTCCGGGATCAGGCCGCAGGAGAGCAGCAGCGTGTCGCACTCGTAGAACTCCTCTGTGCCCGGAATCGGCTTGCCGTTCTCCACCTTCGCCAGCGTGATGCCCTCCACGCGCTTCTTGCCCTTGATGTCCACGACGGTGTGGCTCAGCTTGAGCGGGATGCCGAAGTCATCCAGGCACTGCACGATGTTGCGCTTGAGGCCGCCGGAATACGGCATGAGCTCGGCCACGACCTTGACCTCCGCGCCCTCGAGCGTCATGCGGCGGGCCATGATGAGGCCGATATCTCCGGAGCCGAGGATGACGACCTTGCGGCCGGGCATGAAGCCCTCCATGTTGACCAGGCGCTGCGCGGTACCGGCGGTGTAGATGCCGGCCGGACGATAGCCCGGGATGCCCAGCGCGCCGCGCGGACGCTCTCGGCAGCCCATGGCGAGGATGACCGCCTTCGGATGCAGCTGGAACAGACCGTCCTCGCGGTTCATGGCGGTCACGGTCTTGTCCGCGGCCAGGTCCATGACCATGGTGTTCAGCTTATAGGGAATCTCCAGCTCCTTGACCTGCTCGATGAAACGGCCGGCATACTCGGGGCCGGTCAGCTCCTCCTTGAAGGTGTGCAGGCCGAAGCCGTTGTGAATGCACTGATTGAGAATGCCGCCGAGCTCGTTGTCGCGCTCGAGAATCAGGACGTCCTGAATGCCGGCCTTGCGCGCGGCCACGGCAGCCGCCAGACCAGCGGGGCCGCCGCCGATAATGACAAGTTCGTACTCTTTCATAGCTGCCCCTCCTCAGATCTTGTCCTTGTTCGTGCCGACGATCAGCTCGGAGCCGTAGCCGGCCTTGGTGATGTCATTCATGTCCACACAGAGCTCGCGCGTGAGAATCTCCATGACGCGCGGGCTGCAAAAGCCGCCCTGGCAGCGGCCCATGCCGGCGCGGGTGCGGCGCTTCACGCCGTCCAGGCTCTTCGCGCCCGGAACGCGGTGGATTGCGTCGATGATCTCTCCCTCGGTGATGGTCTCGCACCGGCAGATGACCGTGCCGTACGCCGGGTTCTCCTTGATGAGCTTGGCGCGCTCCTCAAAGCTGAGGGTCTTGGGATCCAGGATGCCCTTGCGGGTGCCGTCGAACGTCGGATCGTCCTCAAGGCCGAGGATGTCCGTCACAATGCCCGCGACCATCCGGCCGATTGCCGGCGCGCTGGACAGGCCCGGGGACTCGATGGCGGCACAGTCGACAAAGCCGTCGCGCACCTCACCGATGAAGAAATCATGGCGGGCTTCATGCGCGCGCAGACCGGCAAAGTTGGTGATGACCTGGCGCAGCGGCACGTTCTTGACGGCCAAGCCGCACTTCTCGCGCACCTCGTCCAGACCCTCGCGAGTGGTATTGGTAGCTTCCTTCTTGCTGCCGTCCATGTCGATGGCCGTCGGGCCGACGATGGTGTTGCCGTGGACGGTCGGCGCGACGAGCACGCCCTTGCCGAACTTGCCCGGCAGCTGGAAGATGGTGTTGTGCACATGGCCGCCGGTCGTGCGGTCCAGCAGGAAGTAGTCGCCGCGGCGCGGGGTGATCGTCATGCGGTCGTCGGACACCATGTTGTGAATCACGTCGGCATACACGCCCGCCGCGTTCACGACCACCTTCGCCTCCAGGTCGCCCTGGTTGGTGTGCACCATCCAGCCGCCCTCGACCTGCGTCAGGCCCGTGACGACGGTGTCGAACTTGAACTTCACGCCGTTCTTCGCCGCGTTCTCCGCCAGCGCATAGGTCAGGCCGAACGGGCAGACGATGCCGCCGGTCGGCGCATACAGCGCGGCCACGGCGTTGTCGCTGATGTTCGGCTCCATGGCCACGAGCTCGTCGCGCTCGATGATGCGCAGACCCTCGACGCCGTTCTTCACGCCGTTCTCATACAGCTTCATCAGATTCGGGCGGTCCTCCTCGCTGAGCATGACAACGAGGCTGCCGTTCTGAATGTAGTGGAAGTCCAGTTCGCGGGCCAGCTCGGGCATCAGGCGGCTGCCCTCCACGTTCAGCTTCGCCATCAGGCTGCCGTTCGCCGCGTCGTAGCCGGCGTGGACGATGGCGCTGTTGGCCTTGGTGGTGCCGCAGCAAACATCCTCTTCCCGCTCGACCACGAGCACGTCGGCCTTCTTGCGCGACAGCTCGCGGGCGATCGCGCAGCCGGAAACGCCAGCGCCGATAATAATGATATCAGGCATGTTCATTTACTCCTTTGCACTTAGGATTGTCGCGATTTTTGTCTCTGCGTGTCCATTTTCCGCAGCAGCTTCAAAACCGGGGCGGCCTTTGCCTCAAAGGTCTGCTTCGTTTGTTTCTCCATGAAGAGACGGAATTCCTTTTCCTTCTCCCCCAGTTCTGCCTTTGGAATCATATATCCGCCATACTGGTTGCGGAAGATGTAAAAATACTCCCCGTCCTCGCCCAGGCGATGCACGTCCGCATAGGCCAGGCATTCTCCGTTCGCATTCTCAGGCAGCGGAATGATCTCAAACGCGTTTTCGCGGAATACATATCTGGAAGCCGGAAAGTCCATCCCCGAATCCCTGATCTGCCTGGCGAGCTTGTGCGCGGTGTGGTTGGCTGAATTGTACCTGCCGGAGGCAAGAAAGCTTCCGTAGGCGATCAGCAGCACGCCCCACCATTCGCTGAAATTGACGACGCCCAGCACGACGGCGCCCATGCCGAGCATGGAGCGCACAATCAGGTTGCTCCTGCAGAACAGGTCATACTGCATATGGGCCAGCTTTTCAAATGTCTTTTCCGTATGCTGCATGGAAACGTTGTAATACACCATAGACGACTCCGGAGCACGCCGCGCGCGCTCCCTATTCACTGCTTCACAGGATGATGCTTCCGGTGCCCGCTGCACGTCCGTCAGGCACAGCTTCTCCTCCTGCAAGGTAAAAGAGCTGAGAGGCTGCACCGAACCTCTCAGCTTCTCAGGCATTCAGCTTTCGCACAGACGAATCATGCGCCGTAAAGCAGATTGGGTACGATGGTCACCAGCGTCGGGCAGAAGGTCAGCAACATCAGCACCAGGAACAGACACAAGATGAACGGCCAGACCTCTTTCAGGAATTCGGAGATCGGACAGCGTGTGATGCCGCATGTCGTAAACATCATCGAGCCGAACGGCGGCGTGATGCCGCCGATCATGATGTTGACCAGCGCAACGATGCCGAAGTGATATGTGTCGATGCCCAGCTGCGTAGCCACCGGCAGCAGCAGCGGCGTGATGATCATCAGCGCTGCGCCGCCCTCCAGGAACATGCCCATGATCAGCAGGATCACGTTGCACAGCATCAGGAAGACATACTTGTTGGTGGTCAGATCCAGAACGGCCTTGGCGACGATCTTGGGCAGGTTCACCCAGGACATGTAGTTGCCAAAGACATTCGCGGAGACCATGATCAGCACGACGGAGGACGTGCCGGCGATGGTATCCAGAATGATCGGGATCAGATGCTCGCGGAAGCTGAGCTTCTTATAGACCAGCTTGCCGATAATGAAGCAGTAGAGCACCGCAAACGCGCCGCCCTCGGACGGAGTGAACATGCCAAAGCGCATGCCCAGGATGATGCCGAACGGGAAGAACAGGCCCCAGAAGGAGATAAACGCCTGTTTGAGCACCTCTTTGAGCGGCGGGAACTTCTCCCTCGTCTTCGGATAATTGCGCTTCTTCGCGATGATCGCCACCGTGATCATCATGGAGATAGACATCAGGAAGCCCGGGACGTAGCCCGCGGCGAACATGCGGCCCAGAGAGGCCTGCGCAATCAGCGTGAAGACGATCAGGTTGACTCCCGGCGGAATGACCGGCGTCGCAGCAGAGGACGCCGCGGTGATCGCCGCAGAGAACGCCTTGGAGTAGCCGCGCTTCTCCATCTCCGGCACCAGCATCTTGGACTGCATGGCGCAGTCGGCATTCGCAGAGCCGGAGCAGCCGCCCATGAGCATGGACAGCAGCACGTTGACCTGCGCCAGACCGCCGCGCATGTGACCGGTCACGCACTCGCAGAAGTCCATCAGCTTATCGCTGATGCCGCCGAAGTTCATGACCGAGCCGGACATGATGAAGAACGGGATCGCCAGCATGGAGAAGGACTGCGTCGAGTTCATGACCTTCTGCAGAATCAGCCACGGCTGGGAGCTGGTGTCCAGGAACAGGAAGTAGAAGAACGTGGAGCCGAAGAGCGAATAGACGATCGGCATGCCCAGGAAATAGAACACGAAGACCATGATAATCGGAAGGATCTGAACAAACGTCAGCGTCATGCCTTGACTCCTCCTTCCTTCTTATTCCTGAGATAGGCGCGCACGGCCTTCACCATGAAGTAGACCGAATAGATCGCGGAGAGGCCGAAGCCGATCGGCACCGCGATGCCCGTCCACCACTTGGGCACGCGCAGCAGGTCCGTCATCATGATCTTGATCTTGCCGCTGCGGGAGAAGATCAGGTGGTACACATACTGGGAGCTGACCACCGTGAGCATGACAAGCACGAGGAACTCGACGACGGACATCACCGCCTTGACGACGGATTTCATTTTCTTGGGCATCAGGTTGACGAGAATGTCGACGCCCAGGTGCGAATGCTTGCGATATGCATAGGAGCTGCCGATGAAGACCGTCCAGACAAACAGACTGGTGACCACTTCCTCGCTCCAGTGAATCGGATTGTTGAAGAAGTAGCGCATGATGACGTTTGCGTTGACGAGAATCACACAGATCGTAAGCGTCGTACCCGTGATGATGGCGTCGAGGTTCGTCAGAATCGATTTCAGCGTAATCTTTTTCTTCATGAATCAAACCTCAAACGTGGATCATAAATGTGCGGGAAAGCGGACTGCCCGAGAGGTCCCGGGCAGTCCAATGGATTCATCAAAAGATGCGTCTGTCAGACGCTGCGGCAGCTTACTGCTGGGTCGCGCGGAACTCCTGCACGAGCGCGACGAGCTTGTCCTTCAGCTCCGGATCGGCGCCGTACTCATCGACCAGCCAGTCATACACCGGCGCGCAGGCCGCGGTGAAGGCGTCGAGGTCAACCTCGTTCCAGGTCACGCCATGCTCGGCGAGCATCGCCTTCTGGGTGTCCTCATCCTCGGAGCACATGGTCTGCTCCCAGATGCCGCACTCGAGCGCGCACTCGTCGATGATGTTGCGCCACTTCTCCGGGATGGACTGATAGAGGTCTTCCGGCATGAACAGCCAGCGGGTCGCGATCAGGTGGTTGGTCATGGCGACCTTCTTGACCAGCTCATACGGAGCGCCGGCGCCGGCCAGGGTGGAGGTGGAGCCTTCGAAGCCCTCAACCACGCCGGAGGAGATGGCGGACAGGCACTCGGTGAAGGACATCGGAGTCGGGATCGCGCCCAGGCACTCGACGGTCTTGGTGAACATCGCGGAAGAGGTCGCGCGGAGCTTGACGCCGTTCAGATCTTCCGGCTTGGTGATGTCACGGTTGGTGACGACGGAGCGGAAGCCGAAGGAGTAGTGGGTATCCAGAATGTGGATGTTCTCCTCCGCCAGGCGGGCCTTGACATCGGCGACGATGTCGGAATCCATGATGTAGTTGTACTCAGCGTCGCTGCTGTAGAGCATCGGGCCGATGAGGACAGCCGCGTCAGCGCAGTAGTCAGCGAACAGGGACGGCTCTTCAAGGCCCATCCACTGGGAGCCGTTGACGGCCTGGGTCACGGAGTCGCCGTAGCAGTCCAGCTCGTTCTGGCCGTAGTAGGTCACCTTGATGTGGCCCTCGGTGCGCTCGGTGATCATGTCAGCGAGCTTCTGGGAGGCCTTGTAGTTCCACTCGGTCGGCTGGAAGACGTTGGAGAACTTGATCTCCAGATAGTAGTCATCCGGATTGGTCTCCGCGCAGGCGATGCTCAGAGACAGCGTCAGGATCAGGGCCAGGAACAGAGCAAAGTACTTCTTCATTTTGGTCTCTCCTTTTTCCATTTGAATGGTGTTCATACTGACAAGCCCAATCAGTATGTGATGTAAAGATTATACCCTAAATGTTCAGAGATGTAAATGGGTTATTGCCAAGGAAAGATGAATAATTTGCCCCAATTTTGTACAGGTTAACACATATTCATTAAAACCCCGAAAACTTAATGTAAAAATCGTGTGAAATTCATGTATATTATGAATCAACTGCCTGCACACTGGAATTCAGCCGGTTTCCTGTCAGCCTGCAAGCGGTTTTTCGGGCAGCGCAGAGGCGTACGCATCCGCTTCACTATGCTCCTGGACATTGCAAAATGCGCGGAGGATTCCATAACAAAAAACGCTGACCCGTCATTCAGGTCAGCGATCTGGCTCCCCAGGTAGGGCTCGAACCTACAACCCTTCGGTTAACAGCCGAATGCTCTGCCATTGAGCTACTGAGGAATATCAATTTGTTGCTCTCATTGAGAACGGGTCTATTATACTGCCGTTTTGTCCGTCTGTCAACCCCGGAAAGCGCATTTTGAGCAAAGTTTTCGCCGGGTTTTTCACCGGAAAACCGCTGCCGGTCAGCGCAAATCCTGCGCCGGGCTGTTTTACAGCGCGCAAAAATGTGATATACTGTACGCAAAGGAGGGTTTACTTTGAACAACAATCCCATGAACTACAACCTGGAGCGCAGGCTGCGCCGCTATACCATCGCCGATCTGATGAAGTATATCGCCATTGGCCAGGGCCTTGTGTACATCCTCATGTTTGTCTGGCCGACACTCGGCAACACGCTGTACGCCTCCATCGTGCTCACCCGCAGTGCGCTGCTGCGCGGACAGATCTGGCGGCTGATCACCTTCGTGTTTGTCCCGCCGGCAAGCTCGCCGATCTTTGTGCTGTTCGCGCTGTATTTCTACTATATGGTAGGCGTCGCGCTGGAGCGCCGCTGGGGCAAGGTCCGGTTCAACCTCTACTATGGCGTGGGCATGGTCTGCGCCTGGATTGCCTGCCTGCTCACCGGCTATGCCACCAACACCTATCTCAACCTCTCGCTCTTCTTCGCCTTCGCCGCGATGTTCCCCAATGAGGAGGTCTATCTCTTCGGCATCCTGCCCATCAAGGTGAAGTACCTGGCGCTGGTGGACGTGCTGATCTACCTCCAGCAGTTCATCGCCGGCAGCGCCTCCACGCGCGTGACCATCGCGCTGTGTCTGCTCAACGTGATCCTCTTCCTGGGCGGCGATCTGCTCAACACCCTGCGCCGGGAATCCCAGTACTGGAAGACGCGCTACAATTTCCGCAAAACCATGCGCCGGTAATGGATATGCAAAAGGCCGCGGCAGAACGCTCTGCCGCGGCCTTTTGAATCATTCCTTTTCAGAGTCAGAGAGCAGGTGCTTCATGGTCTTCTTTTCGCCGTCGGCCATGACCAGCTCATACACGCCCGCACCGATCATGGCAAACATGCCCGCCACGCCCAGCACCGACCAGCCGTCAGACAGCCACAGCTCTGAAAACGCCGCGCCGATAAACAGCGGGATCACGCAGGTCACCAGCATGGCGATGCCCTTGCCAAAGCGTTTGCGTGCCTTGCGCTCCACAGTCTCCCGCATCTGCGCGAGCTTTGCGCGCGTGCGGGCGCTCAGGGAGAACTTTCCCTTCTTGATGAAGGCCTGTTTTTTGGGCTTCATCGCCGTCGCCATCGCATACACGCCCATGCCGATCATGGCGAACATGCCCACCAGCCCCAGCATCGAAAAGGCGTCGCTGGTCCAGAATTCTGTGAACGCGGCGCCGATCATCAGCGGCATCACGCAGGATGAGCACAGCGCTGTGCCCATGGCCTGCCTGTGCAGGTACGCATCCCGCTCCTGCGCATACTGCATGGCCTCCGCCTCACTCAGCAGCGGCCAACGGGCGTTGACGGGCGCCTCCTCCGGCGCCTCCGCCTCCTCAAAGCCCTGCGCGCGCATCCGTGATGCGATGTCGTCGTATTCATCCAGCACGCGGCTCTGGCTGGCCGCATCGCTCATGCCCTTTGCGCGCAGCGCGTCGTAGCGGTCAAGCATTTGCGCAAGCAGATTCACACGAAACAGATCGACCGCCGGTTCCGATGCGAACCCGCTCGATTGGTTCAGAATATGGCGCTTGAACGCCAGCGTCGTTTCCTCGCTCACAGCGTATCTTTGCTGTGCCTGCATGGCATTTCCCCTCCGTTGATGCCTACCAGGTCCTTGATGACCTCGCCGGCCAGAATCATCCCCATCACCGGCGGCACGAAGCTGACGCTGCCGGGCGCATGGCGGCCATTGGTTTCGTCTGCGACGGCGCGCACCGGCTCCTCCCTGGAATAGACCACCTTGTGGCACGCAATGCCCCGCTTCCTGAGCTGCGCGCGCATCACGCGGCACAGCGGACAGACGCTGGTCTTTGAAAGCTCCGCCACCTCAAAGCGCGTGGGATCGAGCTTGTTGCCTGCGCCCATGGCGCTGATGACGGGCACGTCCGCGGCGTTGGCGCGGCAGATGAGCTCCACCTTCGCCTTCACCGTGTCAATCGCGTCAACGATGTAATCATAGACGGACAGATCGACCCCGTCCGCGTTCTCCGGCGTGTAGAACATCCTCCGGCACGTCACAGTCGCCGCCGGATTGATGTCCAGAATCTGGTCGCGAATGACCTCGACCTTCGGCCGGCCAAGCGTTGAGCTCATGGCGACGGCCTGGCGGTTGATGTTGCTGAGCGAAACCACGTCGTCGTCAAACACGTCGATCGCGCCCACGCCAGCGCGCGCCAGGGCCTGCGCGCAGTGCCCGCCGACGCCGCCGATGCCGAACACGGCCACGCGTGCGCGCGCCAAACGGGACATGCCCTCATCTCCAAAGATGAGGGCAGTCCGTACAAATCTTTCGTCCATATCAGAAATCGCAGTTGCCCGGCGTGCGCGGATACGGGATCACGTCGCGGATGTTCTCGATGTCAGTGAGGTACATCACCAGGCGCTCGAAGCCCATGCCGAAGCCGGAATGCGTGCAGCCGCCAAAGCGGCGCAGGTTGATATACCAATCCAGGGACTCGGTGGAGATGCCCAGCTGGTTCATGCGCTCGACCAGCAGGTCGTAGCGGGTCTCGCGCTGGCTGCCGCCCATCAGCTCGCCGGAGCCCGGCACGAGCAGGTCGACCGCCGCGACGGTCTTGCCGTCGTCGTTCTGGTACATGTAGAACGCCTTGATGTCCTTAGGCCAGTCATAGACGAACACCGGGGACTTGAAGTGCACGTCGCACAGGTACTTCTCGTGCTCCTTGAAGATGTCCTCGCCGTACTGCGCCTCGTGCTCGAAGGTGACCGGCGCGTTGCGCAGGATGGTGATGGCCTCCTCGTGGGTCACGCGGGCGACGGTGGACTTGGTGAGCGCCTGCAGCTTCTCGATGAGGTTGCTCTTGGCATAGCCCTGCAGGAACACAAGCTCCGGCATCGCCTTATCGAGCACCTCCTGCACGACGGCCTTGAGGAAGTCCTCCTCCAGGTCCATCAGCTGCTGAAGGTCGCAGAAGCAGACCTCCGGCTCGATCATCCAGAACTCCGCCGCATGGGTCTTCGTGTTGGAATTCTCCGCGCGGAAGGTCGGGCCAAAGGTGTAGATGCGCTTGTACGCCATGGCGTAGGTTTCGCCCTCCAGCTGGCCGGTAACCGCCAGGGCCGTCGCATGGCCGAAGAAGTCCTCCTCCGCCTTGTAGGGCTTGCCCATCTCGGCGGTGGTGACGGTGAAGGTGTTGCCCGCGCCCTCCGCGTCGTTGCCGGTGATCAGCGGGGTATGCACATAGACATAGCCGCGGGCCTGGAAGTAGTTGTGGATGGCCTGCGCGGCGATGGAGCGCACGCGGAACACCGCCTGGAACAGGCGGGTGCGCGGACGCAGGTAGGCAATCTCGCGCAGGAACTCGAGGCTGTGGCGCTTGGGCTGCAGCGGGTAATCCTCGGAGCAGTCGCCCTCGAGCACCACCTCCTGCGCCTGCATCTCCAGCTGGCCCTTGGGGCTCATCACGAGCTTGCCGGTGGCGCGGATGGCCGCACCGTTGCGGATGGCCTGCACGTCGGCAAAGCGCTCCACCTTCTCGTCATAGACGATCTGCATCGGCGAGAGCACGGTGCCGTCGAAAAACTCGATAAAGCCGATATTCTTCTGCTTGCGGTGATTGCGGACCCAACCCTGCACGGTCACGGTTTTATCGACAAACGCCTGCTGATCCGCCGCGATCTCGCGCAGATCAACCACTTTGATTTCGCTCATAAGCTGCCTTCCTTCCGCGCACAGCCTGCGCGCGTTTTATAAATTCAATGGAGATATCATATCAAAAAAACGCAGGAATGGCAAGGGTCAATTGCAGCGGTCTTCACGCTTTGCGGCCTTCATTTCGCCCAAGGTGTACATCGCTAGGCCGCTAATCACCGTCATGCCGCCGATGAGCAGCGGCAGCGTCACCGGCTCGCCAAAGAGAACCAGCGCCCAGATGGCCGCGCCGATGGGCTCGCCCAGCAGCGCGAAGGACACCACGTCCGCGCTGACGTAGCCCAGCAGGTAGGTCATCAGCGCATGCCCGCCCAGCGTGCACACCAGCGCCAGCACCAGGATGCCGCCCAGGGACGCGCGCGTGACCTGAAAACCGCCCAGCAGCGGCGAGATGCCCAACAGGCAGCCTGCCGTTACCAGATACACAAGCGTCATATACCCCAGCGCAGGCAGATTTCTCCTTGCCGCGCGGCCGCAAAGCCAATGGCCCGCCATGAGCACCGCGCCCGCCAGCGCCAGCACATCGCCCAGCAGGCTGCCCTGCTCCCCGGTCATGGAAAGCAGCGCGATCATCGCCGCGCCGATGATCGCCACGACCGCGCCGGGAATGGCCTCGCGCTTGATCGGCTCGTGCAGCAGGATGCCGGAGAGCGCCGCCACGAACAGCGGCTGCGTGCACACCAGCGCGGTAGAGACGAACGTGGAGGCAAAGCTCAGGCTGGTCATCCACGCCGTGTAGTGCAGCGCAAGCAGAAGCCCCGCCGCGCAGGCCAGCGCAAGCTGCCGCTTCGGCGCGCGCAGCACCTGCCTGAGCTCGCCGCTCCTGAGCGCGGGAACCAGGAGAATCACTGCCGAGAGCAGCATCCGCCCAAAGGCGATCATCACCGGTGACGCGCCGCAGGCAAGCGACCACTTGACCATCGGGCCGGACACGCTCACCCCCGCGACGGCCAGAAACACGAGAAGCGCCCTGTTCATTTTCATCCTTGATTGCCTCTTCTGAAAACCGATTGTCCGAAAAAGCAAGCCGACGGGAACTTGCCCATCGGCTTGGTACGTTGGGCTGCCGCCCAAACCTGCTTGAGGGATTTCATCCCTCAAACTCCCTTCTCCGCTTCGCGCTTGCTTAACGAAGCCTCAACAAATCATTCGCGAAGCGAGGAAGGGAGTCCGAGGGACGATGTCCCTCGGGCAGGGGCATGGGGACGCAATCCCCAACGTCCCCTTATTCGTTCTCCCCGTCCGTCTCCTCGGCCGTCTCGTCCACGGCGTCCTCGTCGCGCTCGGTGGCGGTCACGCCGACGATGCGGCCCTCGTCCTCCACGCGCATGACGCGCACGCCCTGGCTCACGCGGCCAATCACGGAGATGTCGTCCACCGGCATGCGGATGATCGTGCCGTTGTCTGTGATGAGCATGACATCCTCATGCTCGCTGACCAGCAGCTGCGCCGCCATCAGGCCCGTCTTCTCCGTCAGGCGCATCGCGAGGATGCCCTTGCCGCCGCGGCTCTGTGCACGGAACTCGCTGATGTCCGTGCGCTTGCCGTAGCCGTTCTGCGTGATGGCAAGCACCTGCTTGCCCTCCTCGACCTTGGCCACGTCGATGACCTCGTCGCCCTCGGACAGGTCGATGGAGCGCACGCCCATGGAGTTGCGGCCCATCGGGCGCACGTCGCTCTCGCTGAAGCGGATCGCCTGACCCATGCGGGTCGCCAGCATCAGCTCGCTGTCTCCCTGGGTCAGCTCCACGCCGATGAGCTCGTCGTCCTCGCGCAGCGCGATAGCGATCAGGCCCATCTTGCGCAGGTTGGCAAACTCGTCGCTGCCGGTCTTCTTGATCAGGCCGTTGCGGGTCGCCATGACCAGATAGCCCTCCTCGCGCTCCTTGGGCAGCGGAATCATCGCCGTCACCTTTTCGCCGCCGTCCAGCTGCAGCAGGTTCACGATCGCGGTGCCGCGCGCGGTGCGTCCGGCCTCCGGGATCTCGTAGCCCTTGAGGCTGTACACGCGTCCCTTGTTGGTGAAGAACATGATCTCCGCGTGCGTGGAGGTGACCAGCAGCCGCTCCGCGTAGTCCTCCTCGCGCGTCGTCATGCCCATCACGCCCTTGCCGCCGCGGTTCTGGCTGCGGTAGGTCGTGCGCGGGATGCGCTTGACATAGCCAAAGTGCGTCAGCGTCACCACGACGCTGTCCTCCTGAATGAGGTCCTCCGGATCGATCTCGCCGTCCATGGCGGTGATCTCCGTGCGGCGCTCATCGGCGTACTTCTCCTTGATGGCCAGGATCTCTTCCCTGATGATGCCCAGCACCAGCTTTTCGTCCGCCAGCACGGCGCGCAGGTACGCGATGGTCTTCTCCAGCTCCGCGTATTCCTCCTGCAGGCGCTCGCGTTCCAGGCCGGTCAGGCGGGCCAGACGCATGTCCAGAATCGCCTGTGCCTGCTTGTCGGACAGCGCAAAGCGCTCCATGAGCTGAACCTTCGCCTCGCCCGTGTTCGCGCTTCCGCGGATGATGCGCACGATCTCGTCGATATTGTCCAGCGCGATGAGCAGGCCCTCCAGGATGTGGGCGCGGGCCTCGGCCTTGTCCAGGTCGTAGCGCGTCCTGCGGGTGATGACGTCCTTCTGATGCTCCAGGTAGTAATAGAGCATCTCTCTGAGCGTGAGCACCTTCGGCTCGCCGTCCACCAGCGCCAGCATGATCGCGCCGAACACGTCCTGCATCTGCGTATGCTTGTAGAGGTAATTGAGCACCACAGCGGCGTTCACGTCGCGCTTGAGCTCGATGACGATGCGCATGCCCTCGCGGTCGCTCTCGTCGCGGATGTCGCTGATGCCGTCCAGACGCTTGTCGTGCACCAGCTCCGCGATCTTGGCAACCAGCGCAGCCTTGTTGACCATGTACGGGATCTCGGTGACGACGATGCGCTGACGGTTGTTCGGCATCGGCTCGATATCCGTCTTCGCGCGCACAATGATGCGTCCGCGGCCGGTGGTGTAGGTGTCGTAGATGCCCCTGCGCCCCAGGATCAGACCACCGGTCGGGAAGTCCGGACCCTTGATACACTCCATCAGCTCCTGGCTGGTGGCGTCGGGCTTGTCAATCAGCTTCACCACGCCGTCGATCACCTCGCCGAGGTTGTGCGGCGGGATGTTCGTCGCCATGCCGACGGCGATGCCGGAGGAGCCGTTGACCAGCAGGTTCGGGAAACGGCTGGGCAGCACGCACGGCTGCATGAGCGTCTCGTCGAAGTTCGGGGCAAAGTCAACCGTTTCCTTGTCGATGTCCGCGAGCATCTGCATGTTCATTTTGCTCATGCGGGCTTCGGTGTATCGCATGGCCGCCGCGCCGTCACCGTCGACGGAGCCGAAGTTGCCCTGGCCCTCGACCAGCGGATAGCGGGTGGCAAAGTCCTGCGCCAGGCGCACCAGCGCGCCGTAGACGGAGGAATCGCCGTGCGGGTGATATTTACCCAGAACGTCGCCGACAATGCGCGCGCACTTGCGGAACGGCTTGTCGGGGGTGACGCCCAGCTCATGCATGGCGTAGAGAATGCGGCGGTGCACCGGCTTGAGGCCGTCGCGCACGTCCGGCAGGGCGCGCGTGATGATGACCGCCATCGCGTAGGAGATGAAGGACTTCTTCATCTCCTGTTCCAGGTCAATCGGGCGAATGCGCTCCAGATCGGTCGTATTGCCCGGCAGATTGTCCTTGAAATCCAACAGTCCTTCCTCCCCTCTTAAATGTCCAGATCGTCAACGAGCTTGCTGTTCTGCGCGATGAACTCGCGGCGCGGCTCCACCTTTTCGCCCATCAGCAGGCTCATGATCTCATCCGCGGCAATCGCGTCCTCCACGGACACGCGCAGCATTGTGCGCTTCTCGGGGTCCATGGTCGTGGTCCACAGCTGCTCGGCGCTCATCTCGCCCAGGCCCTTGTAGCGCTGCACGTCTGGCTTCTTCTCGCGGCCGATCTCGGTCATCACCCTGTCGAGCTCCGCGTCGGAGTAGCAGTAACGCTCCTCCTTCTGGTAGGTCACCTTGTACAGCGGCGGCTGCGCGGCGTAGACGTGGCCCTGCTCGATCAGCGGGCGCATGTAGCGGTAGAAGAAGGTGAGCATCAGGATGCGGATGTGGCTGCCGTCCACGTCGGCATCCGTCATGCAGACGATGCGGTCGTAGCGCAGCTTAGAGATATCGAAGTCCTCGCCCACGCCGCAGCCGAACGCCGTGATCATCGCCTTGATCTCCTCGTTGGCCAGCACACGGTCAAGCCGCGTCTTCTCGACGTTGAGGATCTTGCCGCGCAGCGGGAGGATCGCCTGGAAGTGGCGGTCGCGGCCCATCTTGGCGCTGCCGCCTGCGGAGTCGCCCTCGACGAGGAAGATCTCGCACTTCTTGGGGTCGCGCTCGGAGCAGTCCGCCAGCTTGCCCGGCAGGCTGCCGGACTCCAGGACGGTCTTGCGGCGGGTCAGCTCGCGCGCCTTGCGGGCCGCCTCGCGCGCGCGGGACGCCGCCAGGCAGCGGTCCAGAATCAGCTTCGCGTGCTGCGGGTTCTCCTCCAGGTAGTCGGAGAGCTGCTTGCCCACCAGCGAGTTGACGATCGTGCGCACCTCGCTGTTGCCCAGCTTGCTCTTGGTCTGGCTCTCAAACTGCGGGTCCTCCAGCTTGACCGAGACGATGGCCGCCAGGCCCTCGCGGATATCCTCGCCGGTCAGGTTCGCGTCATTGGCCTTAAGCACGTTGTGCCTGCGCCCGTAGTCGTTCACCACGCGGGTGATGGCCATGGAGAAGCCGGCCATGTGCGTGCCGCCGTCCGGCGTGTGGATGTTGTTGACGAAGGTGAAGATGTTCTCGGAGTACGAATCGTTGTACTGCATGGCGACCTCGACGCTGGTCGTGCCCACCATGCCGCTGATGTAGATCGGCTCCGGGAAGAGCACCTCCTTGTTCTTGTTGAGGTACTTGACGAACTCGCTGATGCCGCCCTCGTAGTAGAACGTGCGCTCCTTGACCTCCTCGCCGCGCTCGTCCCTGAAGACCATGCGGATGCCGCGGTTGAGGAACGCCATCTCGCGGAAGCGGGTCTTGAGCACGTCGAACTGGAAGTTGCCGGTCTCAAAGATGCCCTCGTCGTCCACACCCTTCACGTCCGGCCAGAAGCGGATGGTCGTGCCGGTGCGGTCAGTCTCGCCGACGACCTTGAGGTCGTAGCACACCTTCCCGCGCTCGTACTCCTGCTGATAGACCTTGCCGTCCTGATAGACGGTGACCTGCAGGTGGCGGGACAGCGCGTTGACGACGGACGCGCCCACGCCGTGCAGGCCGCCGGAGACCTTGTAGCCTCCGCCGCCGAACTTGCCGCCCGCGTGCAGAATCGTCAGGCACACCTCGACCGCCGGGCGGCCCAGCTTGGGATGCAGGCCCACCGGGAAGCCGCGGCCGTTGTCCTGCACGGAGCAGGAGCCGTCCCTGTGCAGCGTGATATCGATCTCGGTGCAGTAGCCGGCCAGCGCCTCATCGACGGCGTTGTCCACGATTTCGTACACCAGATGGTGCAGTCCGCGCTCGTCCGTGGAGCCGATATACATGCCCGGGCGCTTGCGCACAGCCTCCAGGCCCTCGAGCACCTGAATCTGGTTCTCGTCGTAGGCCTCGGTCACCTTTTCCTGCTCCTCAAAGGCCTGCAGGCTCTGAATCTCCTCGTTCTCATTCAGGTTTTCGCGATTGTCCATGTCATTTCCCCATCTCTTCTTCGTCGTCCATGCCGGAAACCGTTCTGCCGTCTTTCAATCCCGACAGCGCACAGTCATCCGGGAAGGTCATTTCATGCGCGCGCTGCATCAGCGTCACCGTGGAGATCGGCGACAGATAGACGCGCGCGTTTTCCGTGATGCCGCCGGGGCGTCTCGCGCCCGCGCAGATCACCGCAGATTTGGCGGTGATGCCCTGCCTGGCCAGAATGCGGTTCTGGCGGCGGATGTCATGCAGCATAGCGCCGGTGACGGCGCTGTGGCTGTCGGTCAGATCGATGATTGCGATGATGTCCGCCGTATGGACACAGACGTCATCGCCCAGGTGAAGGATCATGAAGCCCTCCGCAGCTTCGCGGGATCAGGCCATACAAAAATAACCATTTCACCGCATTTTCTTACTATGTTAGTATACCATTTTTTTCACGTTTTTTCAAACGCCGGACAGGATTTTTCACGATCTTTTCGGGCAAAAAAACAAACAAAAAAAGGCGCCGCTTTTCGGCGTCTTTTCTCATGTTTTGAAAGCCTTTCCATCCCGTCGTTTTCCGCTCGCCCGCCCTTCGGATTTTACCAGATGTCCGGCTCAAACAGGCGGATTTCCCCCGCCTCGCGCGTCCTGTTCATGTCAATCAGGCGCTGGTTTTTGCTGCCGCAGTAGAGCAGGTCAAGCGAGCGCTCGCGGGCGATGTACGGGCCGTCCACCAGCACGTCGACAAGCCCCAGCAGGCGCATGCGGTCCGGGTTGTTTTCCCGGGCCAACGCCTCCAGCGTATAGCCCGTGTAGCACCAGACGCTCAGCCCCTTCTGCCGGGCCGCCGCGGCGACCTCGCACAGCGCCGCCGCCTGCATCATCGGCTCCCCGCCGGTGAGCGTCACGCCGCGCACAAGCGGGTTTTTGCCCAGCTGCGCGATGATCTCCGCCGTGTCGGACAGGCGTCCGCCCGCCGGGTCGTGCGTGCCCGGATTGTGACAGCCGGGACACCCGTGCGGGCACCCCTGAACGAAGACGGCCAGGCGATAGCCCGGCCCGTCCACGATCGACTCGGGCTCAATGCCCGCCAATCGAATTTCCATGATCTGTTACTCCTGATTGCTCTCCACGCCGTGCTTCACGCGGTCGTGCTCCTCGGCGCGCTTGGCATTGCCCCAGCGGTCCATGGTGCCCACCAGATAGCCCGTGATGCGGCGGATGCGCTCAAAGTGCACCTCTTCCTCCTGACGGCCGCACTTGGGGCAGCAGTCGCCGATGATGCCGTTGTAGCCGCACACCGGATCGCGGTCGACCGGGTGGTTAATGGAGCCGTAGCCGATGCCCGCATCGTGCATGGCGCGCACGACAGACTCGAACGCGTCGAGGTTCTTCGTCGGGTCGCCGTCCATCTCGATGTAGGAGATGTGGCCTGCGTTGGTCAGCGCGTGATACGGGCCCTCGATCTTGATCTTGTCAAACGCGCTGATGGGATAGTACACCGGCACGTGGAAGCTGTTGGTGTAGTATTCGCGGTCGGTCACGCCCGGGATGACGCCGTAGCGCGCGCGATCCATCTTCACAAAGCGGCCGGAGAGGCCCTCCGCCGGGGTCGCCAGCAGCGTGTAGTTCATCTTCCGCTGCGCGGACAGCTCGTCCAGCTGCCTGCGCATGCGCGTGATGATCTCCAGACCCAGCTTCTGGGCACGCTCGCTCTGGCCGTGGTGCTCGCCGATAAGCGCGACCAGCGTCTCCGCCAGGCCGATGAAGCCTACGGACAGCGTGCCGTGCTTGAGTACCTCGCCCACCTCGTCGTCCCAGGAGAGCTTCTCGCTGTCCATCCAGACGCCTTCGCCCATCAGGAACGGATAGTTGCGCACCTTCTTGTGCGCCTGAATCTCAAAACGCTCGTCCAGCTGCGCGATGACCAGCTTCATGCGCTCGTCCAGAATCGCATAGAACCGGTCAAGATCGCCCTGCGCCTCAATCGCGATGCGCGGCAGGTTGATGGAGGTGAAGGACAGGTTGCCGCGGCGGTTGCAGACCTCGCGGGTCGGGTCGTACACGTTGCCAATGACGCGGGTGCGGCAGCCCATGTAGGCGATCTCCGTCTCGTGATGGCCGGGCTTGTAGTACTGGAGGTTGAACGGCGCGTCCACGAACGAGAAGTTCGGGAACAGGCGCTTGGCGCTCACGCGGCAGGCCAGGCGGAACAGGTCGTAGTTCGGGTCGCCCGGGTTGTAGCTGACGCCCTCCTTCACGCGGAAGATCTGGATCGGGAAGATCGGCGTCTCGCCCTGGCCCAGGCCGCTCTCGGTCACCAGCAGCAGGTTGCGCATGACCATGCGCCCCTCCGGGGAGGTATCCATGCCGTAGTTGATCGAGGAGAACGGCGTCTGCGCGCCCGCGCGGGAATGCATGGTGTTCAGGTTGTGGATGAACGCCTCCATCGCCTGATAGGTGCGACGCTCCGTCTCGCGGTAGCCTCGATTGATCGCGTAGCGCATGATGCGGTCGGCCGTCTCGCCGTCGGTCATCTCAAGCAGGCGGCTGCGCAGCTCGTTTTCAAACGCCTCGTTGGGCTTGAGCGTCGGCACGAGGCCGGTTTCCGCCTTGATCTGGCGCAGCAGCGCCTTCGCGTCGTCGTCGCCGGCATGGTGCATGAGCACCAGGTCAAGGCCCGCGCCCAGCGCGCGGCGGTACTCCTTGACGTAGGTCTTCGCCACGCCCGGGGCCATGTCATAGTCGAAGCTGGCAATCGCCTGGCCGCCGTGCTGGTCGTTCTGGTTGGACTGGATCGCGATGCATGCCAGGGAGGCATAGCTGCCGATGTCCTGCGGCTCGCGCAGCACGCCGTGGCCGGTCGAGAAGCCACCCGTAAACAGCTGCGTCAGGTCGATCTGCGTGCAGGTCGTCGTCAGCGTCAGGAAGTCGAGGTCATGGATGTGAATGTCTCCCTCGCGGTGCGCCCTTGCATGCTCGGGATTGAGCACATACATGTCGTAGAACTGCTTCGCGCTCTCGCTGCCATACTTGAGCATCGTGCCCATCGCGGTATCGCCGTCGATGTTCGCGTTCTCGCGCTTGACGTCGGAATCCGCCGCGTCCTTGAACGTGATGTCCTGCAGGATGTGCATCAGGCGGGTCTGGGACTCCCGCGCGCGGCTGCGCTCCGCCCGGTAGAGAATGTAGGCCTTGGCGGTCTTGGCGTAGCCCTCATCAATGAGAACCTTCTCCACCATGTCCTGCACGCCCTCGACCGTCGGCACGTCGATGCTCTCGTCGCGGTTCACCTCGCGCGTCACGATGCGCGCCAGGCGCTGTGCTTCCTCGGCGCCCTTGGCGCTGTCCGCCGCCTCAAAGGCGCGCAGAATCGCGCCGGCAATCTTTTCTTCCTCATAGGCGACCTTGCGGCCGTCCCGCTTGATGATGTACTCAGGCATCCCCATATCCCCCATCCGTAGGCTGTCGTTGTATACGAAATCATTCACAATCAAACATGTTGTACAGGCATAAATCGCGCGGCACTATATCTTGTGCCGCGTGTGGGCTTTATGATACAACATCCGCCCGGCTCTGTCAAGCGGACAGTTGGTCCCCTTTTCACCGCGCAAAGGCCAAAAAGTGAGGCGATACAAGCCGTATCGCCCCACGCTTTCTGGAATATTAAATCCTTGTCATAAATTGGTTCATCAAAGCTTAAAACAATGCGGCAGGCTTCTGCTGCGTCTTTTCTCCATAGCCCTCGGGCTTGGGCGTGCGGTAGCGCTCGATCATCATGCTCAGCACCGCCGCGGAGGTCTCCTCGTTGCCGTTGTAATCCATGATGCACAGCATGCTGTCCGCCGGATCGTTGCCGTAAGCGAGCAGGCCGTAGAGCGAATCCGCCGGGATCGCGTAGATGCCCTCCTCGCCGGTGCTGCTGACCATTCTGCCGGCGGTCAGATCGATGTCCTGCACATCGATCACGCCGCTCTCGATATAGGGCGTCAGATCCATGAACGCGTAATCCGCGCCGTCCGCTGCGAGCTTCTGAACCTCGCTGAGCGGCATCAGACACACGTCACCCTGCTGTGCCGCCGCATAGGTGGAAAACTGCATGGAGGCGTAGATGTCGTCACCCGCCAGGTTGATGTTGAGGATGGTCAGCTCCTCCTGATCGGGATGTGCCTCAAAGAACAACGGCTCAAGCTCCGCCTGCATCGCGCCCGTGTCGCAATAGCTGTTCAGGATATAGATCTCGATCTTCTTCTCCTCCGGCGGACGATAGGCCGTCGTGGTGAACGTCACGTCAACCGCAGCCGCGCAGAGAAAGACCAGAAGAAGATACTTCCACCAGTTGTACGTCCAATGGTTCTTCACCATCTTTTTCGTGATGCGGTTTTCTGCCATGTCCGGGCCTCCCCTGCGTGTGATCAACTTATGATAGCACGCAGAGCCGATTTGTTCAACCGCAATTCCGGTTTTTTTGCATCCGGCCAGTCATCGTTCACGGCGTCCGGGCCGCGCTGCGCGCATCCCGGATGCACAGGACGGCCGCCAGCAGGATCATCGGCAGCCCGCCGATGAGGCCAACCATCAGCGGCCCGAGCAGCAGTCCGTTGGCATAAGCGGGGTTCAGGACCAGCGTGGGCACCCCGGCAAACGCGTTGATGGCGCCGTGGCAGAGCGCGGGGATCCAGATGCAGTCGGTCTTTTCATAGAGGACATCCAGCAGGATGCCCATGGCGGACGCAATCAAGCAGAACAGCAGCGGACCGGTGACCGGCGCGCCCCAGTATGCAAAGCCGTATTCATAGCCCGCCAGCAGCATGATCGGCCAGTGCCAGATGCCCCAGATGACGCCGCCGACGATCCGCCCCTTCACGGTGCCGTAGCGCCGCTTGAGCTCGGGATACATCACGCCGCGCCAGCCCGCTTCCTCGCCGATTGCAAAGCCCATGTTGATCAGGGGCGCGTAGGTCAGCGCTGTG
>SFFH01000015.1 GCA_004557905.1 Clostridiales bacterium
GCAGCAGATCCGGCAGAACGCCCGCCGCCTCAAACGCTTCAAGGCCCCTGTCCGCCGCAATGGTCAGCTCCGCCTCGCCTGCGCAGCGGCGCAGCAGCGTCGGCGACGGCAGGTCGCCGCCCAGCACAATCAGCGTGCGCATCGCTTATCCTCCTGCAACCCATGCAGCGCCGCCACAAACGCCGCCGGGTCCGCCGCGTGGAACAGGCCCGTACCGGTGACCAGCACGTTGGCGCCGGCCTCGACCACCCGGTGTGCGTTGTCCATCTTGATGCCGCCGTCCACCTCCAGGAAGATGTCGCGCCCGCTCGCGTCGATCATCCGCCTGAGCACCGGCAGCTTTTGCAGGCAGTCCTCGCGCAGGCTCTGTCCGCCGAAGCCCGGCTCCACGGTCATCACCAGCACCAGGTCGCACAGCGGCAGCAGGCGCCCAATGGCCTCCGGCGGGGTGCCCGGCTTGATGGAGAGGCCGGTCTTCACACCCAGCGCCGCGATTTCGCGCAGCAGGTCCTCCACATCGTCCTCAATCTCGGCGTGCACGGTGATCAGGTCCGCGCCCGCCCGGGCGTACTCGGCAATGTACCGGCGCGGGTCGGAGAGCATCAGGTGCACGTCCAGAAACAGCTTCGTCTTCCTGCGGATGGCAGCGACAGCGTCCGGGCCAAAGCTGATGTTGGGCACAAAATGGCCGTCCATATTGTCAATGTGAAGCCAGGCAAGGCCCAGCCTCTCCACCAGCTCGATCTCCTCGCCCAGACGCATCAGGTCCGCGCCCAGCACGGAGGGTGAAATATGGATCATTCGTATCGCCCCTTCCAATTTTCCTTGACCTGGGAGAGCAATTCACGATATCTTTCCCAGCGCACGGCGCTCAGCCTGCCCGCGGCTACGGCTTCCTTCACGGCACAGCCCGGCTCCCTGTCGTGCAGGCAGGGCTGAAAGCGGCATTCGCCTGCCAGCTCGTTGTACTCCGGATACAGCTGCGCAAAGTCCTGCGGCTCGATGCCGTCCTCCAGCTCCAGCAGGCTGAAGCCCGGGGTATCCAGCACCAGCATGCCATCCGCCGCCATCATCTCCGAGCGGCGCGTCGTGTGCCGGCCGCGCTCGGTCTTGCGGCTCAGGCCGCCGGTCTCCAGCTGAAGGCCGAGCAGCGCGTTGATCAGCGAGCTCTTGCCCACGGCGCTCTGGCCCGCCAGGCACGTCACCTTGCCGCGCATCGCCTCGCGCAGCGCAGGAATGCCCTCGCCCGTCAGCGCGCTGGCCGCGAACACGCGCAGCTGCGTGCCGGCGTATTCCTCTCGGATGGACTGCTCCAGCGCATCGCCCAGGTCGATCTTGTTGACGCAGATCGCCGGGGTCATGCCGCCCCGCGCCGCGCGCAGGATCAGCTTGTCAATGAGCAGCATGTCCGGATGCGGCACGCTGGCCACGACCAGCATGAGCATGTCGCAGTTGGCCACGCTGGGGCGCTGCATGACGCTTTTTCTGGGGAGAATCTCCTCCAGCCAGCCGTTGTCCTCGCCCTCGCCCGGCGTAAAGCGCACGCGGTCGCCGACCATCGGCGTCAGCCTCTGGTGGCGCAGCTTCTTCTGCGCGCGCAGCGTGTATTCCAGCCCGTCCTCGTCGCAGAGCACGGTGTAAAAGCTGCCGATGCCCCGCATGATGCTTCCAACCATGGACTTCCTTTCACGGGGCCCTGCCCCAGATCGTTTGATGGGGTGATGATCGCCTCTGCGCCTTTGCGGAATCAGATTTACTGGAGAACCGCCGTCGCTTCGCTTTTGAAGCCGCCGTCCAGATACAGACGCCAGGTCTGCACGCCGCTTTTCTCGCTGCGCAGCAGTACGTCGAGCGTCAGTTCGCCGGGCTCCGTGTGCGTCGCGGCGTACATGTCGCTCTCCTTGCCGTCCTCGCCCACCAGCGTCACGCGCACGCTCACGCCCTCGCGCGGCACCTGCACCGTCACCCTGACCGTCGCGGTGTACTTGCGCCGGTCGTAATAGCCCACGCTCATCTCCACCGCGCTGCCCGGCAGCACCTCGGTGAAGCGCTCCAGGGACTGCGTGAGCACCAGGCCGTCCTGCCTGGCATCCGTTACGTTTTCATAGGTGATCAGCCCGCGGGTCAGCCCCAGCGACTCGATGCGCGAGAGCGCCTCCTCCTCGCGCTGGCCCACCAGGTCCGGCACGACCACGCGCCCGCCGGAGACTGTCAAATGGACCGCGCTGCCGATCCTCGCGCTCGCGCCCGCCTCGGGCTGCTGCGCGATGACCGTGCCCGCAAGCTGATCGCTCGGCGCAAGCGTGATTTCGCCGGTCACAAAGCCCTGCGCTGCAATCGCCGCGATGGCATTGTCCTGCGTCAGGCCTG
Source organism: Clostridiales bacterium (assembly GCA_004557905.1). Taxonomy (GTDB): domain Bacteria; phylum Bacillota; class Clostridia; order Christensenellales; family Aristaeellaceae; genus Ventricola. The sequence continues at coordinate 2,371 of SFFH01000015.1, forward strand.
TAAAGCGCTGCACGGCGAGCATGTCGCTGCCGCGCGAGATGGTCACATACACCGTCTCGCCCCGGTTCACCTGATCGCCTGCCTTGGGGATCTGGCCGCTGACGTAGCCCTCCATCACGTCGCTGTACGCGTAATCCAGCTGGGCCTGCAGGTTGGCGCTGGCGATGAGCCGCTCCGCCGTCGCCGCGTCCACGCCGGTCAGATCAGGCATCCGGGTGAGGACAAACACGGCGCGGTACAGCGTCACGCTCGCCAGCGCGATCATGCTCAGCATGACGACGATGACCGCCGCCATCACCGCGCGCATGCGCGCATCGCTCGGATGCGGCTTGCGCAGCGGACGCTTGCCGTGCGGCCCGTCATGCTCGGCGCGCTGGGCCATGAACTCGCCGTCCGGATGGCGCAGCGCGCGGCGCAGGTCGCGGATCATGCTCTCCGCATTCTGGTAGCGGTCGCGCGGCTCCTTCTCCAGCGCCTTCTCGACGATGAGCTCCACCGCGCGGCTGACATTTGCCTCCTCCCCGACGGGCCTGGGCGTCTCCATCAGGTGCATCATCGCCACGGACACCGCCGTCTCGCCCTCAAAGGGGACGTGACCGGTGAGCATCTCGTAGAGAATCACGCCCACGGAATACAGGTCGCTGGCGCTGGTGGCGCGCATGCCCTTGGCCTGCTCGGGTGAGAAATAGTGCACCGAGCCCATGACGTTGCCGTCGGAGGTCAGCGTCTTGGTGTCGGCCAGGCCGGCAATGCCGAAATCGCCGACCTTCACCTGCCCGCTTCGGGTGATCATGATGTTCTGGGACTTCACGTCCCTGTGGATGATGCCGCGCTGGTGCGCGTGCGAGAGCGCCGCGAGGATGCACAGCGCGCAGTGCACCGCCTCCTCCTGCTCCATTTTGCCCTTCTCGGCGATGATGTCCTTGAGCGTGTCGCCGTCGACATACTCCAGCGCAATATACGAAATGCCGCCCGCCTCACCCGCGTCGATCGAATTGACGACGTTGGGATGGTTCAGCTTGCGGTTGACCGCCGCCTCGCGCTTGAAGCGCTCCTTGTACTCCGGATCGTCCTCGTATTCCTCGCGCAGCACCTTGAGCGCCACCGTCTGGTGCGTCTTCAGATCAAACGCCCGGTAGACGATCGCCATGCCGCCGCGGCCGATAACGTCCTCCACGCGGAACCGGCGGCTGACGATCTTGCCAATCAGTCTCGATTCCACGCTCAGCCCTCCTCGTCGCGCCAGAGAATCAGCGTCACATTGTCGCGCCCGCCGGCGTCAAGCGCCTGTGCAAGCAGGCTGTCCGCCGCCGCGTCCAGATCATCCGTTTCCTTCAGCGTGCGCGCGATGTCCCCGTCGGAGACCATGCCGGTCAGCCCGTCCGTGCACAGCAGCCACAGATCGCCCGGCTTCCGGTCTGCCGCCAGCAGATCGGGCGCGTTGTCGCCCTGCGTGCCCAGCGCGCGGGTGATGATGTTGCGCCGGGGATGCCTGCGCGCCTCCTCGCGGGTGAGGATGCGCGCGCGCACAAGCTCCTCCACCAGGGAATGATCCTGCGTGATCTGCTCCATCTCGCCGCCGCGGAGACGGTAGATGCGGCTGTCGCCGACGTGGGCGATGTACATGTAGTGCCCGCCGCGCCACATCACCGAGAGCGTCGTGCCCATGCCCGCGCAGGCCGGATTCGCCTTTGCGTGCGCATAAATGGCCTCGTGCGCGCCGCTTACCGCCTCGCGCATCACGGAAATGCTCGCGATCTCATGCGAGGCCGCCATGCGCTTCACCGCGTCGATCGCCATGCCGCTGGCCACCTCGCCCGCGAGATGGCCGCCCATGCCGTCCGCCACGGCAAACACGCCCAGCTTTTCATCCAGCCAGGCAGCGTCCTCGTTCTGCCTGCGCGCCTTGCCGACGTCTGTTCTCAGCGTTGCAGTCACGTTTGTGCCCCTTTCAGGCTCCCTCCGTCACGGCTGCGCCGTGTCGCCTCCCCCCGCTTGGGGAGGCCGAGGCAGCGGTCATTCTTTTTCGTTTGGCCTCTGATCCTTCAGATACCTGCGGCGCAGCTGGCCGCATGCGCCCTCGATGTCGTCGCCCATCTCGCGCCGACGGGTGACGGAGATGTTCCTCTGCTCCAGCACCTTCCTGAACGCATCCACCTCGCGCTCGGACACGCCCTGAAGCCCGCGCTCGGGCACGGCGTTGAGCGGGATGAGGTTGACATGGCACTGCATGCCGCGCAGGCGCGAGGCCAGCTCGGCCGCATGCTCCGGCGCGGCGTTGACGCCGTGTACCAGCGCGTATTCAAAGATCACGCGGCGGCCCGTCTTTTCGATGTAGTACCGGCAGGCGGAAAGGATCTCGTCCATGGAATACCGGTTGGCGATGGGCATGGTCTTGCGGCGGATCTCGTCGTTGGGCGCGTGCAGCGACAGCGACAGCGTCACCGGCAGATCCTCCTCCGCGAAGCGGCGCATGTTTTCCACCAGGCCGCAGGTGGACAGCGACACGCTGCGCATGCCGATGCACAGCCCGCCCTCCATGCGCAGAATCCGCAGGAATTTGACCACATTGTCATAGTTGTCAAACGGCTCGCCGCTGCCCATGAGCACGATGTTGCCCACCTTCTGCCCCTCGCCCTGCCCCGCAAGGATGCCGTTGGCGCAGACGATCTGGCCGAGCATCTCCGCCGGGGTCAGGCTGCGGGCGCAGCCGTCCAGCGTGCTCGCGCAGAATTTGCAGCCCATGCGGCAGCCCACCTGCGTGGACAGGCACAGCGTGTTGCCGTACTTGTAGCGCATGAGCACGCCCTCGATGACGTGATCGTCCGGCAGGCGGTAGAGCAGCTTGATCGTGCCGTCGAGCCTGGACTGAATGGTCTCGATGACGGACACGGGGTTGTCGATGCAGGTTTCCTCAAGCGTTTCGCGCAGCACCTTGGGCAGGTTGCTCATCTTCTCAAACGGCACGCCCTGATGCAGCCACGCAAACACCTGCTTCGCCCGAAAGGCCGGCTGGCCCTGCTCCTTGAAAAACGCGCCAAGCTCCTCGGGCGTCATCCCGAGCAGCTGCGTCTTGTCGTTCTTATTCTCCATGTATTCTTGCCCTTGAAAATCCCTCCGGCTGCGGCCGGAGACCTCATCCGCCCCTGCGGGGGCGCTTCCCCAGAGGGGAAGGCTGATTGACTTACGCCCTGAACCTGCGCAGGCGGCAGACGTAGAAGCCGTCCGTGCCGTCGCGATGGGCAAACATCTGCAGGCCGGTTCCGGTCTCGTGCCGCGCAAGCGCCTCCGGCAGCTCCGCGCCCATCGGGAGGATCTCATACTCCGGATGGCGGGCGAGGAACGCCTCGATCTGCTGTCCGTTCTCCTGCGGGAGGATGGAGCAGGTGGAATATACCAGCGTGCCGCCGACCTTGACCATCGGCGCGACCGCGTCGAGGATCTCGCTCTGCGTGCGGCAGAGGGAGGCGACGCCCTCGCGGCTCACGCGGTACTTGACGTCCGGCTTCTCGAGCATCACGCCCGTGCCGGAGCACGGCGCGTCGATGAGCGCCGCGTCGAGCGTCATCGCCATGTCCGGGCGCGGCGCGGAGGCGTCCTTCACCGCCGGGCGGACGTTTTCCAGCTTCAGGCGGTTCGCGGTACCGCGGATCAGCTCCACGCGGTGCGCGTGGGTGTCCCAGGCGTAGACGCGGCCGGTGTCGTTCATCATCTCGCTGAGCACGGCGGTCTTGCCGCCCGGCGCAGCGCAGGCGTCCAGCACCGTCTGGCCCGGCTTTGCGCCGACCATGCGCGCCGCGATCACGGAGCTCTCGCCCTGGATGGTAAACAGGCCGTTCTGGAACGCGCGCATGCGGGTCATGTCGCCGGCATTTTTCACCTTGTAGGTGCCCGGCACGATGCCGGCAGAGAACTCCAGCTCCTCGTCCGCAAACAGCGCGCGCAGGCGCGCGTCGTCGCAGCGCAGATAGTTCACGCGCACGGTGATGTCGCGGTCCTTCGGGCGGTAGCGCAGGATCTCCAGCGCCTCATGCTCGCCGTAGGCCTCGATCAGAAGCTGCGCCAGGTCCATCGGCGCGGAGAACATGACCGACAGGTACTTCGCCGGGTCGTCCTGCGGCTTGGGCCAGACGACGTTTTCCTTGCCGCGGATCATGTTGCGCAGCACGGCGTTCACCAGGCCCGTGAAGCCCTCAAAGCCCATCGCGCGGGTCAGGCTGACGCTCTCGTCCACCGCGGCCATGTCCGGCACGCGATCGAGGTAGAACAGCTGATACGCGCCCATGCGCAGGATCTCGCGAACGGCAGGCTCAATCTCCTTTTCGCCCTCCAGAAACTGGTCGATGCGCCAGTCGAGCGCAATCCGGTTTTCCAGCGTCCCGTAGACCAGCTGCGTGGTGAACGCGCGGTCGCGGCGGCCAAAGGCGGCCTGCGCCAGGCGCTTGTCCAGCGCCAGGGAGGCGTACGCGTCGCTGCGGCTCACGTCCAGCAGCGTTTCCAGCGCCACGCGGCGCGGCGCGAGGTTCATCGGCTTCGGCTTCGCCGGACGCTCCGGCCGCACCGGACGCGACGCAGTCCCGCGCTTCTCGCCGAAAGCCGGCCTGTCGCCGCGCGGGGCAAAGCCCTTCTTCTCGCCAAACGACGGCTTGTCGCCGCGCGGGGCAAAGCTCTTCTTGTCGTCAAACGACGGCTTGTCGCCGCGCGGGGCAAAGCTCTTCTTGTCGCCAAAGCTGCGCTTCTCGCCGCCAAAGCCCGGCTTGCGGTCCGTCTTCTCAAACTTCCTGCCGCCGCGGAATCCGCCGTCACGGCCTCTGTTGTCTGCCATGCTTTACGCCTTTCCCAGGCAAACGCCTGTCTCCATGGTGTGCCCGCGCAGGTAGTCCTTCGCGTTCATGCGCTTCGCGCCGGGCATCTGAATCTGCGCAAGGGCCACATCGTGATCGCCGCAGGAGACGACCAGCCCGCACTTTGCGTCCGCCGCGACGATCTCGCCGGGCGCGCCGCTGGCCGGGCCATCCAGAATGTCGAGCTCAAAGACCTTGATCGTCTGCTCACCGAGCGTCGTGAACGCGCCCGGCCACGGCGTCGTGCCGCGCACCAGCCAGTCGAGCTCCTGCGCAGACTTACTCCAGTCGATGCGGCCCAGCTCCTTGTCCATCTTCGGCTCATAGGTGGCCGCTGCGTGATCCTGCGGAGTGCGCGCAAGCGTGCCTGCCTCAAGCGCCCGGATCGTCTCGATGAGCAGCTGAGCGCCCATCACGGCCAGGCGGTCGGTCAGCTCGCCCGCGTTTTCCGCAGGGCCGATCGGCGTCTCGCGCATGAGCAGAATGTCGCCGGTGTCCATGCCCTTGTCGGTAAACATGGTCGTCACGCCGGTCACCGCATCGCCCTTGATGATGCTCCAGTTAATCGGCGCGCTGCCGCGATGTTTGGGCAGCAGCGAGGAATGCACGTTGATCGTGCCCAGCGGCGGGATGTCCAGGATCTCCTGGGAGAGCAGCTGGCCAAACGCCGCCGTGACGCACAGGTCCGGCGCACAGGATTTGAGCATGGCCACGCCCTCCTCGCGCTTGATGCGCTCCGGCTGGAAGACCGGGATGCCCGCGCTTTGGGCCAGCTCCTTCACCGGGCAGGCGGCGAGCTTGTGGCCGCGGCCCTTCGGGCGGTCCGGCTGGCAAAAGACGCCGACGACCTCATAGCCATGGTCAACAAGCGCTCTGAGCGACGGCACGGCGAAGTCCGGCGTGCCCATGAATACGATTCTCACGCTTCTCCGCCCTCTTCTTCCTCTTCGTTGTCAAAGATCTCGCGGTACATCTTGTCCACATACAGCACGCCGTCCAGGTGATCGGTCTCGTGCATGATGCAGCGCGCCAGCAGGTCCTCCGCCTCGATCTCATACCACTCGCCGTTGCGGTCCTGAAAGCGCGCACGCACGACCATCGGCCGCTTGACCATGCCGCGGCGGCCGGGCACGGACAGGCAGCCCTCCGGGCCGTCCTGCTCGCCCTCGGTTTGCACGATCTCCGGGTTGACCATCTCGATCAGGCCGTCGCCGCAGTCCATCACGACCACGCGGCGCAGCACCGCCACCTGCGGGGCGGCCAGGCCCACGCCGTTGGCATGGTACATGGTCTCGGCCATATCGTCCAGCAGCTTGTGCAGCCGCTCGTCAAACTTCTCCACCGGACGGCTCTTCTTGCGCAGCAGCTCGTCCTCAATATACACCATCTTGCGAAGCGCCATGATCTTCTCTCCTTTATACACACCGGGACAGGTTCAGGCCCGTCTGCGCGCTCAACGCACAGTCAGGCATAATACTCCATAATCTTCATCATTATAAAGCAACTTCCGTCAAAAGGGAAGGGACAATTATACAGAAAAAGCATGCCGATGCTTCGGCACGCTCAGAATTCTTTTCGTTTTTGCATGCTTATATTACCACAAAACGGGAAAAAAGTCAAGTCTTTCGCTTTTCCCCGCGCGGGTGTATAGAGAATGGCGGAGGTGAATTTCATGCTGTTTCCCGTTTCCCGGGTTGAGGGCGCGGTGCTCAACGAGAAGACCGCGCCCTTTGGCCTCAGTCTTTCCCCCTCGCAGATCGCCGCGCTGCAACGGCAGGAAGGTCAGGCGCTTTCGCGCACCGGCCGCGTGTGCTTCGGCAAAAGCATCCTGCCCCGTCTGGCCGCCGCGTTCGCCGGTTCGGCGCACATTCAGGCCTGCGACTGGGCGGACACGCTGGGCGAGCTGACCGACCTGTTCTACGTCCTCAAGCGCGAAACGGAGGATGCGCTCAGTGACGAGGAGCTGACTGCGCGTATGGTTCGCACATTCGACGGCCCCGCGCAGGGCTCAACGACGCTGCTGACCGATTTCTTTTTCATGCCCGACGAGCCGGAGGAGGACGACGATGAAGCCTGACCTGACGCGCCTGCTCACCCAGGCGGAAAACGACGACCTGCGCACGGAGCTGCTCGCCCTTTTGCGCATGCAGGCCGTCGCCTACACGCAGGGCGACAGCGACAGCCTGCCCGCCGAGGTGATGCTGGAGCTGCTTGCCTCGCTGCTGTATACGCTGGGCGTCGATCCCGCGCAGTCCCAGACGCTTGCGCCGCTGTACGGCAGGGACCTGCGCCCGCTTTATGAAGCGGGCTGCCGCACGCTGCTTCGCAAGACGGATCAGGCCCGCGCGCTCATTCAGGCGCTCTGCCGGGAAACGCCGCCGCTGGACTGCATGTCCCTCAATGACACCGTGCGCAGCATCCTGGCCTCGCTGGATCGCTACGATGCGCGCTTCTTCGCCCACCGCGTCCCCGGCGAAATCGACTACCAGCTGATCCAGCCCGTGCCGGAGAGCGTCCAGGGCATCGACTACATCCTGCTCTACCTGTCGCGCCTGCGCGCGGAGATGCGCTTTCTGTCCCGCTTTCCGCAGCACCGGCTGCTCGCCCTGCTCGACGGCACGAACCCCGGCTGGCGCGAGGAGATCGTCAGCCTCTGCCTGCCCGTCGGTGCCAACGCGCTGGGCCTCGCGCTGCTGGGCGAGGATCCCCGCCGCCTGCACATCCGCGAAAGCGAGCGGCAGGCGCTTTTGCAGCGCTTTGCGTCCCTGCACCCGCTGGACATCGAAAACAGGCTGATGCGTACGTGCACCAGCCTGCTGGATACGCTTGATCTTCACGAGGTGCAGGACGCGGACATGCTGCTCGCGCTGTGCCGCGACCTCGCCCCGCGCATCCGCAGCGCCGCGGACGCGGGCGATTTGTCGCATGTGTTCGGCGGGTTCGGGGTGCCGGTCACATCATGCTCCCCGGATTGACCTGGCACACGCACGCGCAGTGCTCCAGCGGTGTCCGGGCGATCTCGCTCATCTTGCCCACCGCCTCCTGGCAGACGGACTTGTCCACGATCTTGAGCGCGACCTGCCAGCGGCTCTTGCCCTTGATGCGTTTTACCGGGCAGGGCATCACGCGCAGGGAGACGACGTATTTGCGCAGATACGCGCGTCGCTCAAGGAATGCCTCCATCTGGCGCATGGCGCTCTCCGCGGCGGACTGGGCGTCCGCTTCGCGGTCGGCCTCGTAGAGCAGGCGGGCGATGAGCGTATACGGCGGATAGAGCGCGCGCTTTCTGCGCACCATCTCCGCCTCGTAAAACGCGCGGTAGTCCTGCCGGCTGGCCGTTTCAATCGCGTAGTGCTCCGGATCGTACGTCTGCAAAAAGACCTCGCCCGGCGTATCCGCGCGGCCGGCGCGGCCCGCGACCTGCGTGAGCAGCTGGAACGTCCTTTCGGCAGAGCGGTAGTCCGGGAGCTTGAGCATCGCGTCGGCGGCGACGATGCCGACCATCGTCACGTTCGGAAAGTCGAGGCCCTTGGCGATCATCTGGGTGCCTACCAGAATCCGTGCCTCGCCCCGGCGGAACTGCCCAATGATGCGCTCGTGCGCGTCCTTCTGGCGCGTGGTGTCGTTGTCCATGCGCAGCACCGGAATGTCCGGGAAGAAGCGCTTCACTTCCTCCTCCACGCGCTGCGTGCCCGTGCCGAAGTACTTGATGTACTTGCTTCCGCACTCCGGGCAGACCGTCGGTACGGCCTGCTCCTGCCCGCAATAGTGGCAGCGCAGCGTGTTTTCCGCGCTGTGGTACGTCATGGAGACGTCGCACTGGGTGCAGGTGACGGTGTAGCCGCAGCTGCGGCAGGAGACGAACGTCGAGTAGCCGCGCCGGTTGACGAACAGAATCGCCTGCTTGCCCGCGTCCAGGCAGCGCTTCAGGCCGTCCAGCAGCGCGCCGGAGAAGACCGAGCGGTTGCCCTGGGCCAGCTCCTTGCGCATATCAACGACGTGCACCTCCGGCATCGGCCGGTTATTGACGCGGCGCGGCATGGTGAGCAGCGTCAGGTCGCCCCGGCCCGCGAGCGCAAAGGAGCGCATGCTCGGCGTGGCGCTGGCCAGCAGCAGTGCAGCCCCCTCCCGCTCGCAGCGCATGCGCGCCAGCTCGCGCGCGTCGTAGCGCGGCGTGTTGTCCGCGATGTAGCTGCCCTCGTGCTCCTCGTCGATGATGATGAGGCCCACGTTCTCCAGCGGCGCAAAGATCGCCGAGCGCGCGCCGATGACCACGCGCACCTCGCCCCGGCGGATGCGCCGCCACTCGTCGTAACGCTCGCCCGGGGACAGGCGCGAGTGCAGCACCGCGGCGTCCTCGCCAAAGCGCGAGCGGAACCACATGACCATCTGCGGCGTCAGCGCGATTTCCGGCACGAGCACGATGGCCGTCTTGCCCAGCTGGGCCGCGTGGCGCACGGCGCGGATGAACACCTCCGTCTTGCCGCTGCCCGTCACGCCGTAGAGCAGAAACGCGCCCTTCCCCGCCGTCACCGCAGGCAGGAGCGTGTCAAGCACGTCCTGCTGCTGGCGCGTGAGCTGCGGGTCCTGCGCAGCCAGGCGCTCCATCGCGCCGTACGGGCTGCGCAGCACCTCGCGCTTGTCCAGCTTCACAAAGCCCATTTCACGCAGCGCGTTCAGCGCCGGGCGCACGTCACCCAACTTCGCGCGCAGCGTCTCGCACGGCAGCTCGCCGCCTTCGCTCTCCATGAGCAGGCTCAATATGGCGGCACGCTTGGGCGCGCGCTTCTGGGCGGCAAGCACCTGTGCGCGCACAGCCGGGTCCACGGTCAGCACCGCGATCTCCTGCGTCTTCTCTGCGATGCGCTCGCCGCGCATCTGCGCCGGAAACATGAGCCGAAGCGCCTGCGCCAGCGTGCAGAACGACGTCTCCTTGATGGCCTTCGCCAGGTCGAGCAGCGCGGGCAGCACGGCGGGATAGTCCTCCAGCGTGCCGCACACATCCTTCACGCGGCTCTCCGGCAGGTCGCAGTCCTCCGAGAGGCCCACGACCACGCCCTCCACCTGCCGCTGCCGGCCGAAGGGAACGTGCACGCGCATGCCGGGGCACAGCGTAAGCCCACTGGGCACGCGGTAGGTGAACACACGGTCCACATCCTCGTGCGCAATATCCACGATCACCTGGCAAAACGGCATGCGCGATTCCTCCCCACGTTCAGTTCATCTATTATAGCGTGAACGGGCACCGCTTTCAAGATTGCAAAACACCCCGCGCTGTGGTACGCTATGCGCAAAGGGAGGGATGACGATGCAGGCCAGCCGGATGTTTGAAATGCTGTACATGCTCCTTGAGCGCGACAAGCTGACAGCAGCGGAGCTTGCCGAAAGGCTCGAGGTCTCCGTGCGCACGGTGTACCGTGACGTGCAGGCGCTGTCCGAGGCGGGCATGCCGGTGTACGCGGACCGCGGCAAGGGCGGCGGCATCTCCATCCTGCCCTCCTTCAAGCTCAGCAAGTCCCTGCTCAGCGAGGCCGAGCGCCGCAGCATCCTCGCCTCGCTGCAGGCAGCTGCGCAGTCCGGCGCGGAGGACGAGGCCGTGCTGCGCAAGCTGCGCGCGTTCTTTGGTGCGGATGCCTTTGACTGGGTGCAGATCGACTTTTCGGACTGGAGCGGCACACAGAACCACGACGTCGCCCTGCTCAGGGAGACGATTCTTTCAAGCCGCGTGCTGGCCTTTGACTACTACGGTGAATCCGGGGAAAAGACCGAACGCGTGGTCTGCCCGCTGCGTCTCTGGTTCAAGGGGCAGGCGTGGTATCTTCGGGCGTACTGCCTCGCGCGCCGCGCCGTGCGCACGTTCAAGCTGTCCAGGCTCAAGCGGCCGCGCGTCGTCCCCGGTGTGTTTCCGCCGGAAGCCCTTGCCGCGCGGGAGGAAGACGCGCCTGACGTGCATTGGCCGGAGCCGGAAACCGTGCATCTGCGGATGCTTGCGGACGCCTGTATGGCCTACCGCGTCTTTGACGACTTCTCCGAGTCCGCCATCACAAGGCGCGAAGACGGCAGCTTTCTGATCGACACGAGCTTCCCGCCCGGTGCGTGGATCGTCTCGATCATCCTCAGCTACGGCCCGCACGCGCAGGTGCTCGAGCCGCCGGAGCTGCGCGAGGAAATCCAAAAAGCCGCAGAAAATCTGCTCGCGCGCTACAATACCTGACAGGTCTGTGTCCACTTATCCGTGCGATAATGGGGTCACTTCAAAACACAAGGAGGACAAATCCATGACAAGCGAAGAGTATATGAAGCTCCCCATCTGCCAGAGCTGCGGCATGCCGATGCAAAGCCCCGAGCAGGTCGGCAGGCACGCCGACGGCAGCGCCAACCCCGAGTACTGCATCTACTGCTGCCCCGAGGGCGAGGAGAAGATGCAGGGCACGCTCGAGGAGATGATCGAGACGTGCGCGAAGATCGAGACGAAGATGGGCCTGCACCCTGACGAGGCGGCGGCGAAGGAAAAGCTGGCCGCGTATCTGCCGACGCTCAGAAGATGGAAGAAGTGAACGCATGCGAGGAGCACCGGGGCAAAACCGGTGCTCTTGTTATGCCGCTCTGACGCGCTCTACATCGGGCATGCATGGATCCCGACCGCGCCGCGCGCCCGGTCCAGCAGCGCCTTGGCGTCCGCCGTCTGCGAGAGCCACTCTTCCGCCCATTGCGCGGGCAGGAGCACGGGCATCCTGTCGTGGACGTGCGCGATGCGTTCATCCGCCTTCTGCGTCAGAATCGTGAATGCGGCGAGCGGCTCGCCGGCCTCCAGGCGGTACAGCCCCGCCATGTACATGACCGGCCCGTCCGCTTTCATGGCATGCTTGATCCTGCGCTTTCCCTGCGCCTGCCATTCAAAATAGTACGACGCCGGCACCAGGCAGCGCCGCTCGAGCATCGCGTCCCGGAACATCGGCCGAACCAGCGCCGTTTCGCTTCTGGCGTTGATCACCACATGGCTGTCCCGCCCGCCAAAGCCCCACCGCATCAGAAACGGCCGCTGTCTGCGCGCCCGGCTGTTGGCGATCGCCGGCGCGACATCCGTCGGACGGATTTCGCCGGTTTTGATCTGCACGGCAGGCGTGCCGCCGGGCTTTCCGCGGTTCAGCGCTTCGATGAGCGGCTCAAAGCCCTCCAGTGAATCGTCGATAAAGTAGCGTCCGCACATGCGCTTTCCTCCGTCTCACTGCATTTTCTATTCTGCCATCAGCGCCTTCACGCTTTGCAGCACGTCTTCACGATCCACTTTTTCAAAATCCGTCGTGTCCACGCGCAGGCACGGCCCGTCCCACGGCAGGCGATCCATTCCGCGGCCGAGCATGGAGGCGGCGAACGCCTCATAGGACATCGTCCTGTGCGTCGCGGCGCTGCCCGGCTTTTCTGGATAGCAGTCGTTGACGACATGCCCGCGATGGCGATCGGGCGACTGATCCCGCGCGGCAAAGCGCCGGTAGATTGCGCGCAGGTCGCCCGTCATCTGCACGGTGATCACGTCGCACGGGTACTTGGTCAGCAGCGCGGCCAGCCCCTCGCGAGAAGTATCCTCAAAGTTGTTTTCCAGAACGACGCTCTGCCCGCAGGCCAGGCACGCGCCCGCGCAGTCATACATGATCTCCATCGCCGCCACACCCAGGCGCACCTTCTCCTCGCGCGAGGAAAAGCCCAGCGTGTCAAACAGCCGCTCCTTGATCGCGTCCTTGGAGAACATCGGAATGCCCAGCTGCTTCGACAGATACGCCGCCATCGTGCTCTTGCCCGTAGCGGGCAGGCCGCAGACCAGAATACACACCATTTTTCTCTCTCCTTATTCGGTCAGCCTCTCCATCGCCCACTGCCTGGCGGCCTTCACCGCCGTGGGCAGCGGCAGCGCGGCAAGCTCCTGACGCGAAACCCACTGACCGCCGGGCACCTGCGTCATCTCATCGGCGACAACGGCGTGCACGTCCATCTCCCAGATGAGGTGCGTGAACACATGCCGGGCGTGTCCGAGCTTCTCGTCGTACGCCGCGCGGATGCCCAGCGCCTCCAGCGCCCGGCAGAGCCTCGCCGGGTCGCTCTCCTCCAAGACGTCCGGGAAGACGAACAGCCCGCCCAGCAGCTTCTCCTGCCGCTTGACGATCAGTACGCGGTTATCGCAGAAGACGAGCAGCACGGCGCGGTTTTCCACGCGTTGCGCCTTCTTCTTTGCCTTGCGCGGCAGCTCCTGCGCAATCCCCTGCGCAAAGCCCATGCATCCCTCGCGCACGGGACACAGCAGGCACTTGGGATTTTTGGGGGTGCACATCGTCGCGCCCATCTCCATCATCGCGTTGGCGAACGCGCCGGGCCGGTCGCGCGGCACAAGCGCCTGCGCGCGCGCGGCGATCTGCCTGCGCACAGCGGGCGTGCCCACCTCGTCCTTGATCGCGTCCCAGCGGCAGAGCACACGCTCCACGTTGCCGTCGACTGCGGCGGCCGGTATGCCGAAGGCGATCGAGGCAATCGCGCCGGCGGTGTAATCCCCGATGCCGGGCAGCGCACGCAGCTTCTCAAGGTCCGCCGGAAGCTGCCCGCCGTATCGGGCGACGATCTCCTTCGCCGCCTTCTGCAGCGAGCGGGCGCGGGAATAATACCCCAGCCCCTCCCAGGCCTTGAGCAGCTCCTCCTCCGGCGCAGACGCCAGGTCCTGCACGGTGGGATAGCGGGCAAGAAAGCGCTCATAATAGGAAACAACCGTTTCGGCCCTCGTCTGCTGAAGCATGATTTCGGAAATCCAGATGCGGTACGGGTCCTGCGTTCGCCGCCAAGGCAGGTCGCGGTGCCCCTGATCGTACCAGCTGAGGATGGTCTGCGTAAAGCTTTTGCGGTTCATAGTCTTCCTCCATGCTGCAATTATACCATGAAAACGACATTTCAGCCATGCATACTTCCGTTCGGAAAGAAAATCAAAGAAAATTGATGCGTTCCGTTGTCTGGAGGAATTATTTTGAAAAATTCGGTCAGAATAAAGATCGGATGAAAAATTTGGATATTTTTACGTCTTGCCTGAAATGAACAAGTCGCGTATATTATATCTCGTTATTAGCACTCCTCTTAATCGAGTGCTAACAAAAGCGACAAGCAACCTGAAGGAGGTCAAATAAGATGAGTCTGAAACCCCTGTTCGATCGCGTCGTCATCAAGGACGCGGAAATGGAAGAAACCACCAAGGGCGGTCTGATCCTCACGTCCAGCGCGAAGGAGAAGCCGCAGTATGCGTTCGTCGTGGCCGTTGGCCCGGGCGGCGTCGTCGATGGCAAGGATGTCACCATGCAGGTGGAGGTCGGCCAGAAGGTCGTCTACTCCAAGTACGCCGGCACCGAGATCAAGATTGACGGCGAGGAGTACAAGATCGTTCGTCAGAGCGACATCCTCGCGATCGTCGAATAAGCGGGCCGAGCCCGCACCCGCTTCGCTTCGCGGCGGCTTTCACGCATTCTTCGGCCGGATGGGCCTCGAATGCCTGCCTCGCGATCCGACGCGCTGACAACTGTTTTTTGTGAGTAGAATTTGGAGGTAACGATTATGGCTAAGCAGATCATCTTCGGCGAAGAGGCCCGCCGCTCCCTGGAGCGCGGCATCAACGCCCTGGCGGATACCGTCAAGATTACCCTGGGCCCGAAGGGCCGCAACGTGGTGCTCGACAAGAAGTACGGCGCGCCGCTGATCACCAACGACGGCGTGACCATCGCCAAGGAAATCGAGCTGGAGAACGCCTTTGAGAACATGGGCGCGCAGCTGGTGAAGGAAGTCGCCACCAAGACCAACGACGTGGCCGGCGACGGCACCACCACCGCCACCCTGCTGGCGCAGGCCATCATCCGTGAGGGCCTCAAGAACCTGGCTGCCGGCGCGAATCCGATGATCCTGCGCAGCGGCATTGAGGCGGCCACCGCCGCCGCCGTCGAGGGCCTCAAGGAAATGAGCGTCCCGGTTGCGGACAATCAGGCCATCGAGAACGTCGCCGCGAACTCCGCTGCGGACGCGAACATCGGCAAGCTCGTCGCCGAGGCGATGGAGAAGGTCGGCAAGGACGGCGTCATCACCGTCGAGGAGAGCAAGACCATGCAGACCAGCCTGTCTCTGGTCGAGGGCATGCAGTTTGACCGCGGCTACGTCTCCGCCTACATGGCGACCGACACCGACAAGATGGAGGCCGTGCTCGACAACCCGTACATCCTCATCACCGACAAGAAGATTTCCAACATCCAGGAGATCCTGCCGCTGCTGGAGCAGGTTGTGCAGGCCGGCCGCAAGCTGCTCATCATCGCCGAGGATGTTGAGGGCGAGGCCATGGCGACCCTGGTCGTCAACAAGCTGCGCGGCACCTTCACCTGCGTCGCCGTCAAGGCGCCGGGCTTCGGCGACCGCCGCAAGGCCATGCTGCAGGACATCGCGATCCTGACCGGCGGCCAGGTCATCACCGAGGAGCTGGGCTACGAGCTCAAGACCGCGACCATGGATATGCTGGGTTCCGCCCGTCAGGTCAAGGTCGACAAGGACAACACCGTCATCGTCGAGGGCGCCGGCAATCCGCAGGAGATCGCTGCCCGCGTCGCGTCCATCCGCGCGCAGATCGGCGAAACCACCTCTGACTATGACCGCGAGAAGCTCCAGGAGCGCCTGGCGAAGCTGGCCGGCGGCGTGGCCGTCATCCAGGTCGGCGCTGCCACCGAGATCGAGATGAAGGAGCGCAAGCTGCGCATCGAGGACGCGCTGGCCGCGACCCGCGCCGCTGTGGAAGAGGGCATCGTCCCGGGCGGCGGCACTGCCCTGCTCTCCGTGATCCCGAATGTGCAGGCTCTGCTGACCAAGTTCACCGGCGACGCGAGGACCGGCGTGCAGATCGTGCTGCGCGCGCTGGAGGAGCCGGTTCGCCAGATCGCCGAGAACGCCGGCATCGAGGGCTCCGTCGTCGTGGAGAAGATCAAGCGCACCAAGAAGCCGTCCTTCGGCTACGACGCGTACAACGACAAGTACGTCGACATGGTCGAGTCCGGCATCATCGATCCGACCAAGGTCACCCGCAGCGCGCTGCAGAACGCAGCGTCCGTCGCGGCGACCGTGCTGACCACCGAGTCCCTCGTGGCCGACATCCCGGAGAAGAATCCGGCGCCGGCCCCGGCTGACCCGGGCATGGGCGGCATGTACTAATCCAATCACATGGCAAAAGAGAGCCTCGCGCTCTCTTTTGTTTTTTGCTATATAGGGAATTGCGTGAAAAAACGTGCAGCGAGCACCGAGCAGTTTGACTTTGAAAAGCGGTTCGGAAGTGGGTGCGGGCACGGCCCGCTTTTGGGCTTTGTTTCACGTTCTCTTCACCTTGTCTTCACCTTTGCCGGGTAAAATGATGGCACTGACCCGCCGCACACAGTTCTGGAAATGCCTCCCACGCCCTTGCGTCCGCGCGCGCAATCCGCTACAATGATCCTGCTGCAAAAAAATCTGTAAAGATGTGAAATCTTTCGCCGTCTGCGCCGTCTATAGAATAGAGCCTCATAAAGGACACAAAGGAAGGGAGGAAGACGCATGAAAAAAATCCGCGCGTTTGCCGCGTCGATGCTTCTGCTGCTCTCCCTGTCCTTCCCGGCGCTGGCAGATACGCGCGCGCTGCTGGTCGCCTGCTCGGACTTCGTCTCCCAGATGGACCTGGGCGCAGCCATCTCCGGCAACCTGCACATGATCGGCTCCGCGTTCCTCAGCGCGGGCGTGGGTCTGGGCAGCCTGTCCATCGAGGATGGCACCATCGGCACGCAGGAGGCCCTGAGCGCAGCGCTTCACGACGCCTTTGACGAGGCTGTCGAGGGCGACCTCTCCATCCTCTACCTGTGCACGCACGGCATCCTCTCCTCCGCGGACGACGGGCAGGTCTATCTGCTCCTGGGCGACGGCCAGACGGAAACGCCGCTGGGCGCGCAGGACCTGTACGACCTCGTCAGCGGTATCCAGGGCGAAAAGCTGCTCATCGTGGACGCCTGCTACTCCGGCGCGCTCATCGGCCGCGGCATGCCCCGGCAGGGCCATCTGCCCGGCAGCCGGGACGCGGAGCCGGCGTTCTTCTCCCCCTTCCTGGCCGATTCCAGCGTGCATGTGCTCACCTCGGCCAGCGGCAGCGAGTCCAGCTGGTACTACGACAGTGAGGGCCTCTCCACCGGCGCGGTGTCCTATTTCGCCTCCGCGCTCTCCAGCGGTCTGGGCCTGTACGGCGCGCCCGAGGCGGACCTGAGCGGCGACGGCCTCGTCACCCTCTCGGAGCTGCACCGGTATCTCGGCGTCGCGGTGCCCTCCTCCTCCAGCCAGCTGCTCTCCACCCGTGCGGACAGCCTCATGCTGCCCGTGGCCAAGGGTGCCATGCTCACCCGTCCGCTGATGGGCTTCTCCTACGGCACGTCGCTGCTCACCGCAGACGACCCGTCGCTCGACTTCTCCTTCACCGTCACCCGGGACGCCGCCAGCGTGCAGTACCGGTTGGTGGACTATGCGGACGGCGCCTGGGACTGGAACAGCGCCCGCACGTTCCTGGACGGCGGCGACGACGGCAGCGGCGCGCTGTGCCCCGGCCGCAAGCAGCGCACGCTGTCGCTTGACGGGCTGATGCCCGAGGAGGGCGGCTATCTGATGCTTCAGGTCTTCTCCATCGTGGATGAGCAGGTGCTGCTGTGCTCCGAGCGGCTCATCGCCGTACAGCCGCAGCTTAAGGAGACGGCGCTTCGCCTCCTGTGCCGCGGCGACCTGCGCCGCCCGGGCCTGGAGGAGCTGCCCATCGACGTGGCGCTCTCCGTGCCGGCCGAGCTGACGGTCTCCGTGTTCGACGCGGAGGGCGTGCTCATCCGCCGCTTGCTCGCAAGCCAGCTCACCCGTCCCTCCGCCGACGGCGTCACCCATCTCTACTGGGACGGACGCGACGCAGACGGTGAAGCCGTTGCGCCCGGCGAATACACCATCGCCGCGGAGACGCGCGTCGGCGCAGCCCGCCTGAAGGCTACGGCACAGACGGTCGTCGGCGGCGCATGACGCTCACATCGACTGTCCCCTGAAGGGCAGCACCCGGCAAAACGCCATGCCCATCTGATCAAACACGCTGTCAAGCTCCTGCCCGGCCGTGCGCCTGCCCGCCTCGCTGCACGCCTCGAGCTGCTCTAGGGAGAGCGCCCCGGCGCTCTCGGGCATGATGATCCGCAAAACGCCGGTTTCCTCCCCCAGCGGCTGCTCGCCCGCCAGGCGCAGCGCCGTGCCCGTCAGGTCCAGCGCGTCCGGCACGCGCCTGGGCGACGGAAACGGCGCGATGATCAGCACGCGGTGCGCGCCCAGCAGCAGAAGCTGGCGCACGCAAAAAGACATGTCCGTGTCGCCCAGCAGCGGCGAGCCCATGAACTGCACCGGCGCCAGAAAGGGCGGCGCGGCCAGGCAGGCCCGCGCGGCAAAGCCCACCGTCGCCTGCATGGCCAGCATGGCGCTGGCCTCCTGCATGAAGGCGCGGGTGGAAAACAGCACGCGCTGGCCATTGCGCGCCATCCGGCAGGGAAACAGCGCCGCCCCAGGGCAGAGCGAGAGCACGCGCTGCCCCGTCTGCGCGCCGAGCAGGTGGTTCAGCCGCACGCCGGCGGGCATTGCATGCCTTCCCAGCCGCTCATACGCCGTAGGCGCGATCATCTTTCTGCCCATGCCGGCAGCCTGATGGAGCGCCTTTTCCATGTCCTGCACGTCAAGCCCCGCGGCAAACAGCGCCGCCGGCCATGCGCCCATGCCCATGCCGCACACCGCGTACGGCGCGATTCCCCGCAGCTCAAGCTCCTTCATCACGCCCACGCACGCCGCCGCATGCGCGCCCGTGCCCGTCATCACCACGCCAAGGCGCATGCCTTCGCCCCTTTCCTTCCATCCATTCTGCCGATAGTATATGCAAAAAGGAAAAATCGCACGCAAACCGGCCTAGAAAGTTTTTCTTTCTCTTTCCCTGCCCGTCTTTTTATGCTATAATGAGTCCGGCAATTTTGTCGAATTTTGAAAGGAAGTCACCCATGCGTTCCAAACGGATTATCCATTCCAGCCCGCCAAGGAAAAAGCGCCGCATGCTTCGGCGTGCAAAGCCGCGCAAGGGAACGCTGCCGTTCCTCATCGGCATGATCGTCCTGGTGGTCGTGCTGATCATCTTTGCGCCGGGGCTGAAGCTGACGCCGGCGGCCAACCTCTCCGGCACCGAGGTGCCCGCCGCGGACGTCTCCACCGGCGACCGGCATCTGCGCATCTCGGAGGTCATGTCCTCCAACCGCACGGCGTTCCCGGACGAGACCGGCGCCTTCCCGGACTGGGTGGAGCTGACCAACACCGGCGAAGAATCCATCGCGCTCAAGGGCTACGGCCTGTCTGACCGCGCGGACAAGATCACCTTCATCTTCCCGGACATCACCCTCGCGCCCGGCGAACACATCATCGTATTCGCCTCGGACGAGAACAAGAACACCGCCGGGCAGACGCTGCACGCCAAGTTCAAGCTCTCCTCCTCCGGCGACACGCTCTTCCTCTTCGGCAGCGACGGCATCGCCTTTGAGGAACTCGCCATCCCGGCGATGGACCGCAACATGAGCTACTGCCTCATCGGCAGCAGCGAGTACATCATCACCGAGCAGTATACCCCCGGCTACGACAACACGCAGGAGGGCTACGCGGCCTTCCGCGCATCCACGCTGCTGACGGCCGGCACCCTGGTCATCAACGAGATCTGCGCTTCCTCCATCACCACGCTGAAGGACGGCGACGGCGATTATCCCGACTGGATCGAGCTGCACAACACCTCAAGCAAAGCCATCGACCTGTCGAATTACGCGCTGAGCGACGATCCGGATTCCCTGGTCAAGTGGCGCTTCCCGCAGGGCGCAGTCATCGAGCCGGGCGGCTACTACGTCGTCTTCGCCTCGGGCAAGGACAAGGGGCCGGACAGCACCGGCTGGCCGCACGCCGGCTTCAAGCTGCGCTCCAACGGCGAGACCGTCATCCTCTCGGACATTCAGGGCCGCATGGTCGATCTGGTCACCTACGACCTGCTCGAGGCGGATACCTCCTGGGGCCGCGACGAGGAGGGCATGAGCGGCTTCAAGCGCTTCACCCAGCCGACGCCGGGCCTTCCCAACACGCGCGCGGGCGAGGTGGCCATGGACACGAGTCTGTGCCTGGCCAACACCTCCGGCCTGTACATCACGGAAGTCATGTCCGGCAACAAGAGCGTCATCGGACCCAACGTCAAAAACCCGTACGACTACATCGAGATCTACAACATGAGCGGACAGGCCGTCAACCTCAAGGGTTACGGCCTGTCCGACAACATCAAAAAGCCGCGCAAATGGCAGTTCCCTGACATCACGCTCGAAAACAACAGCTATCTGGTCATCTACTGCGACACCACGCAGACGACCAAGAACGGCGTTTATTATTTTACGAACTTCAACCTGGCCAAGGCGGGAGAGACCGTCTGCCTCTCCACCCCTTCCGGCGAAATTCTTGACAAGGTGGTCGTCCCCCAGCTCTACGACGATATCGCCTACGGCCGCACGCTCGGCCAGGCGGGATTGTTCTATTACTCCACGCCCACCCCGGGCGAGCAGAATGTGGGCGGCTTCACCGGCTTTGCGGAAAAGCCCGCGTTCAACGTCCCCGGCGGATTGTACGAGCGTCCGCTTGAGGGCGACGGCGCGCTGACGATCTCCGTTCCAGCGAACTCCCAGGTGCGCTACACGCTTGACGGCACGGACCCGACGGAATCCTCCACGCTCTACACCGGCCCCATCGAGATCCGCGCCAACACCGTCGTGCGCGCCCGCGCGTTCCGCGACGGCGTGGAGCCCTCGCAGATCGTCTCCCAGACCTACCTCATCTCCGTTTACCACACGATGCCCGTCATCTGCATCACGACGGACCCGGACCACCTGTGGAACGAGGAAAACGGCATGTTCGCGTACGGCCCGAACGTGGACATCAACCAGCCCACACCGTGGTTCAAGTACGCGACCTACGGCCAGAAGAACTGGTTCGGCGGCTGGGTGGAGTACTATGACGACGACGGCGTGCAGCAGATCAGCCAGGGCATGACGTTCCGCGTCATGGGCCAGTACTCGCTGGACATGCCGCAGAAGAGCCTGTACATCAAGGCGGACGGCCAGTACGGCAAGAGCAGCTTTGACTACGCGCTCTTTGAGGACCGCCCCTACGAATCCTACGCCAGCTTCGTGCTGCGCAACGGCGGCCAGGATGGCAAGTTCACCCGCGTGCTGGACGGCATGCAGGCCAGGCTGGTCGATCAGGCCGGCTCCACCGTGGCCAACCAGGCGTGGAAGCCCGTCATCGTCTACATCAACGGCGAATACTGGGGCCACTACAACATGCGCGAGCGCGCAGGCGTGAAGATGGCAGCGCAGCACGAGGGCTGGACTAATTCCGACGACATCGACATGCTCGAATCGAGCGGCCTCTCCTCCTCGCAGATCGTGCAGGGCAGCAGCAAGGACTATGTGAAGCTGTACGAGAAGGTCAAGGAGGGCGACCTGACGAAGGACGCCGCGCTGCTGGCCGAGGTCGAGGCCAATTTTGACATCGACAACATGTTCGACTACTACATCTTCGAGTCGTTCTTCGGCAACACGGACCCGGGCAACATCCGCTACTACCGCAACGCCAAGAGCGGCGACGGCAAGTGGCGCTACCTGTTCTACGATCTGGACTGGGGTTTGTTCAATTCCAGCTCCAAAAAGAACGGCGTGGAATACGCAACCGGCGGCGTCACCTATTATATGAACCCGAACGGCGCCGGCGATCAGAAGATCAAGGCGAACCTGTTCCTGCGCAAGCTGGTCGAGGTGCCGCAGTACCGCGAGAAGTTCCTCACCCGCTATGCGGAGCTGTTCAACTCTGTTCTGACGACGGAAAACATGGTCTCCCTGTTCAACGAGATGATCCTTGAGATCAAGCCCGAGATGCAGATGCACAACCAGCGCTGGGCGGCCGAGATGCCCACGCAGGTGAGCTTTGACCAGCCCAAGAACGCGGAGGGCGGCTACAACTACTGGGTTACCCGCTGCGAGCGCGCCATCCGCGTCATGAACCGCCGTCCCCACTTCATCTGGCTGGATATCCAGTCCTACTTTGGTCTGAGCGATGCGGAGATGACCGAGCGCTTCGGCCCCTGTCCTGTCATCCCTGATGAGTACAAATAAAAACATGTTTCAGGAGGTTTCACAATCATGAACAAGATCATCAACGACGCGAGCATCAACGAGTGGTTCTCCCAGCAGATGGCCAGCCTCACGCCCATGAAGATGGTGCTGGCGCTCGCCATGGGCTTCGTGGTCGGCCTGATCATCGCGCTGGTCTACCGCAAGGCGTTCCGCGGCGTGCTCTATTCCCCGTCCTTCGCGACCACGCTCATCATGCTGTGCATGATCACCACGCCGGTCGTCATGTGCATCAAGTCGAACATCGCCCTGTCCATGGGCATGGTCGGCGCGCTGTCCATCGTCCGCTTCCGCACCGCGGTCAAGGATCCGCTGGACACCGCGTACATGTTCTGGTCCCTGACCATGGGCATCCTGCTGGGCGCCGAGCTCTACACCATCGCGCTGGTCGTCGTGGCGGGCATCTCCATTGCGATGCTGGCCATGGCGTTCTTCCGCCTGCGCTCCCCGAACACCTTCCTGCTCGTGGCGCACTATGACGCCGAGGCCGAGGAAGACGTGATGAGCTTCATCCGCCGCATCAAGGTGCAGCGTCTGCGCAGCAAGACCGTGACCCCGGGCGGCGTGGAGCTGACCGTGGAGGTGCAGCTGCGCGAGCGCTTTGACATCGTGAACAAGCTGCTGGACACCCAGGGTGTGCACAATGCGACCTTGATCGCCTGCCAGTCTGAAGCGGGCAACTAACCAGCGTTCCGCTGGACCATGTTCCGACGCAAGACTGCGGTCTTCAGGCGCATACAGCCGAGGCCGCAGCTTTCGTTAGGACAGAAGGCCCTGCGAAGCGCGTAAGCGATCATTCGTTTTAAAGGAGTGCCCTATGATCACACGCAACATCCCGCTGCGGCACGAGCTCAAGTATTTCATCACCCCGGCCGAAATGACCGTCCTGCGCGGCATACTCACCCCGGTGATGCAGCTGGATCCCAACGGCAACGAGCACAACGAGTATCACATCCGCTCGCTGTACTTCGACACGATCAACGACAACGCGCTGGAAGAGAAGATCGCGGGCGTGGGCAACCGCAAGAAGTACCGCATCCGCATCTACAACTTCTCCGACAGAGTGATCAAGCTGGAATGCAAGAGCAAGTACGGCGACCTGATCTCCAAGCAGTCCGTCACCATCTCCCGCGAGCTGGCCGATCAGCTCATCGCGGGCGATCCGGAGGGGCTGCAGCGCATGCGCCATCCGCTCTTCCACGACGTGTACCGCGAAATGAAGACCCGTCTGCTGCGTCCGGCGGTCATCGTCGACTATGTGCGTGAGGCGTACATCCACAACGCCGAGGAGGTCCGCGTGACGTTTGACAAGCAGCTTCGCACAGGCCTGTTCTCCAGCGACATGTTCAATAAGGATCTGCCCACCTATCCGGTCTTTGACGACCCGGTGGAGATCCTGGAGGTCAAGTACGACGAGTTCCTGCCCAGCTACATCCAATCGATTCTCAGCGGCATCACCGCGCAGCGCAGCGCCGTCTCCAAGTACACCTGGTGCCGCCGCTACGAGAACAAGGAATTCTGAGCGGCCGGTGGCCGCACCCACTTCCGAACAGCTTGACAGGTTTATGCTGTTCGGTGCTCGCTGAACGATTCCCTACGCAATTCCCTATTGTAAAAGTGGACTGCAATCGGCAGCCCACTTTCTTTATATCGTTTTGTTTCCAAAGATCAGGACGCCCGGAAGCGATTCCGGGCGTCCTTGTCTTTTACCTGCTTCCCTTGTCGTAGGGAATGCCCTCCGCCTTGGGGGCGCGGGACTTCTTGCTGGTGAACGCGAGGATGATCATCGAGGCGATGAACGGGATCATGTTGTACATGTTCTGCGTCCAGCCGAGCGCCGCCATCGCCGGGATGGAGCTGGCGATGTTCGCCAGGGACTTGAACAGCGCGAAGAACATCGCCGCAAAGCAGATGCGGAACGGTTTCCACTGGCCGAAGATCATGACCGCCAGGGCCAGGAAGCCCGCGCCGGACACACCGACTTCGAAGTTCCAGCTGGACACCGACGGGATGATGTACGCCATGCCGCCGATGCCGCCCAGCGCACCGGAGATCAGCACGCCGATGTAGCGCATCTTGTAGACGTTGATGCCGACGCTGTCGGCCGCCTGCGGATGCTCGCCGCACGCGCGCAGGCGCAGGCCCAGGCGCGTCTTGTAGAGCACGACGTAGGAGAGAATCAGAACCACAATACCGATGAACAGGAAGACGTTTACCGTCAGCGGGCCCATCTCGTAGACGAACGGGCGGTTGCTGTAGTCCAGCTTCGCACTCGCGGAGCCGTTGAAGCCCTTGGCGATGACCATGGCCAGCGCGGTCGCCAGCATGTTGAGCGCCGTGCCGCCGATGGTCTGGTCCGCGCCCAGGTTGATCGAGGCAAACGCCAGCAGCGCCGCGTAGAGCATGCCGGCAACCGCTGCGGCGAGCACCGAGCACAGGACGATGGCTGCAGCGCTCGAGCCGGCGGGCATCAGCTGAATGGCGATCACGCCGATCAGGCCGCCGATGACCATGATGCCCTCCAGCGCGATGTTGATGATGCCGCTGCGCTCGGAGAACATGCCGCCCAGCGCGACCATCATCAGAACAACCGTATACAGCAGCGTGTATTTCAGCAGCAGGAACATCAGTTGTTCCCTCCCTTCCCCAGGCCGGTGCGGCGCGTCTTGCCGGTCAGCAGCGCGCGGATCTTGCTCCTGAAGAGCATCGAGAACGCGCACAGGTAGATGATCAGCGCGGTGATGACGTCGGCAATCTCCTTGGTGTAGTACTGCGTGGAGAGCTTCGTGCCGCCGACCGTGATATAAGAGATGAACAGCGAGGAGAAGATTGTGCCGATCGGATTGGAGCAGGCCAGCAGCGCGGCGCTGATGCCGTTGAAGCCGATGGCCGGCAGCGCGGTGGACACCTGCGGGTTCCACTCCGCCACGGTCGAGAGATAGTACAGACCCGCGCCCACGCCCGCCAGCGCGCCCGCGATGGTCATGGACAGGATGATGTTGCGCTTGTCGTTGATGCCGGCGTACTGTGCGGCGTTCTTGTTGAAGCCGCATGCCTTGAGCTCATAGCCGAAGGTCGTCTTGTTCAGCACGACGTAGACGACGATTGCGAAGAAGAGCGCGATGAAGATGGCGATGGTGACCGACTGCAGCTTGCCGAAGTGATCGCTCATGCCGCAGCTGGGAATCATCGAGCCGGGAGCGACCTTGCGCAGGCTGTACGTCTTGGTCGTGGCCAGGTCATACATGGGGCTCTGTCCCTTGCCGTACATGATGTCGTTGACCATGTACAGGCCGATCCAGTTGAACATGATCGAGGTGATGACCTCGTTGATGTTCATATAGGCCTTGAAGAAGCCCGGAATCGCGCCCCAGAGCGCGCCCAGCACCATCGCGGCCAGCAGGCACAGGTACCAGGGCAGCTGCAGCACGATGGCGCAGTACAGCGCGCCGAACGCGCCCAGCGTGTACTGGCCGGCCGCGCCGATGTTGAACAGGCCGGTCTTGAACGCGAAGCCGACGGAGAGACCCGTCATGATGAGCGGCGCAGCGTTGGCCAGCACCGTGCCCATGTTGCGCGGGCTCTTGATGCCGCTCTGCAGGATGACCAGCAGGCCATCGCCGAAGGCGTGCTCCGCGTTGATGATCGCCAGCACGACCACGCCCAGCAGCAGGCCGATGACGATACAGATGAGCGATGCGACAACCGACAGGAACGCTTCCGAGGAAGCGAGCCGGCCGCCAAGAGAGGTTTTCTTGTTGTCCATGTTGCTTCCTCCTTATCCCTTGCGCTGCGCGCCGGCCATGTACAGGCCCAGCTCCTTGGCGGTGGTGTGACGCGGGTCGAGCTCGCCGACGATCTCGCCCTCGTACATGACCAGGATGCGGTCCGGCACCTCGAGCACCTCGTCCAGCTCCAGGGAGACGAGCAGGACGGCCTTTCCGCTGTCGCGCTGGCGCAGCAGCTCCTTGCGGATGTACTCGATCGCGCCGACGTCCAGGCCGCGCGTGGGCTGCACAGCGATGAGCAGGTCGTTGCCCAGGTCGATCTCCCGGGCGATGATCGCCTTCTGCTGGTTGCCGCCGGACATGCTGCGCGCGACGGTCACCGGACCCTGACCGCTGCGCACGTCGTACTGCTCGATGAGCTTTTCGGCGTACGCCCGGATTTCATTGAATTTAAGGAAGCCCCGGCTGGAAAACTGCTTGTCAAAGTAGCGCTTGAGCACCAGGTTGTTTTCCAGCGTGTAATCCAGCACCAGGCCGTGCTTGTGGCGGTCCTCCGGGATGTGGCTCATGCCGCAGAGGTTGCGCTCACGGATGGACATGTGGGAGATGTCCCTGTCGCCCAGGTAGATCTTGCCGCTCTCGGCCTTCATCAGGCCGGTGAGCGTGTAGACCAGCTCGCTCTGTCCGTTGCCGTCGATGCCCGCGATGCACACGATCTCGCCGCGGCGGACGTTGAAGGAGACGTTGTTGACCAGCGGCTTGCCGTGGCGCTTGCTCCTGACCGTGAGGTTCTGCACGCTCAGAATGCTCTCGCCCAGCTTTTGAGGCGCTTTCTCCATGACCAGCTGCACCTTGCGGCCGACCATCATCTCGCTCATCTCTTCCTTGCTGGTGGTCGCCACATCGACCGTGCCGACGCAGCGGCCCTTGCGCAGCACCGTGCAGCGGTCTGCGACGGCTTTGATCTCGTCGAGCTTGTGCGTGATGAACAGGATGGACTTCCCTTCTGCGGCCAGCCCCTTCATGATCTTCATCAGCTCGTCGATCTCCTGCGGGGTGAGCACGGCGGTCGGCTCGTCGAAAATAAGCACCTCGTTGTCCCGGTAGAGCATCTTGAGGATCTCGGTGCGCTGCTGCATGCCGACGGTGATGTCCTCCACCATCGCGTCGGGATCGACCTTCAGACCGTAGCGTTCGCTAAGCTCCAGCACCTTTTTGCGCGCCTCTGCCTTCTGCAGAAAGCCCAGATGCTTCGTCGCCGGCTCCACGCCCAGGATGATGTTGTCCAGCACGGAGAACACCTCGACCAGCTTGAAGTGCTGGTGCACCATACCGATGCCCAGCGCGTTCGCGTCGTTGGGATCCTTGATGCGCACGACCTCTCCGTTCTTGCGGATCTCACCCTTTTCCGCCTGATACAGGCCAAAGAGCACGCTCATCAGGGTCGATTTGCCCGCGCCGTTTTCACCGAGCAGCGCATGGATTTCGCCCCGCCTGAGCTGCAGCGTGACGTTATCGTTGGCAATGATCCCCGGAAACTCCTTGGTGATGTTCAGCATTTCAATGATGTAATCGCTCAAAGCCATCACTCCTTCGTTTGCTTCTCCTTTATCCTCTATTATACCGTATTTATTCGCGATTTAAAAGCACATTTTCGACGCCTCTTCTTCATGTTTATACGACATTTTACGTTCACTGTAAAATAAATCGCGCAATTCGTAATAATGCTTAATTATTTAATAATATCATCTTATTTATTTTTACAAATTTATTAAATTCAAGAATAGTTATTGAACATTTTCAAATTGTGCCCTATAATTCTATCTAAAGTTAGTTTTTTTCGTAAAAAACGAGTGAGCATTCATCTGTTACGTATTCATGAATCCCATGAGGATTCACACGATAGGAGGCGCGTCCCATGCTTCTTAAGGCTGCATCCACCCTCGTTGTTGTGGCTGCGTATCTCTTTCTGGCCTTCAGCCTCTCGGTGGCTGTCGGCGCTTTCATTCACTTTGGGAACGCCTGAGTAACAAAAGCAGTACGCAGTCAAAGCAGAGAACGCCCGCGGGCGCTCTTTGCTTTTTTGGCATTTTTCAAAAAATAATTGCACTTTTGACCGCTTTATGATATAGTAACAATGTTTGGGAATTCCTGAGAATTTCCAGCCTATACCGGTTTATCATGAATTGGAGGGAACATACATGTCTGAGAAAGCCCTTGTCGGCGCGCTGATCGTCGGCCAGTCCGGCGGCCCGTCCGCCGTCATCAACTGCTCCGCGTACGGCGTCATCAAGGCCGGCCTGGAGAACCCGAATATCACCAAGGTATACGGTGCGCATCACGGCATCGTCGGCGTGCTGAACGACGAGCTGATGATCATGGATGAGGAGGATGCCAAGGAGCTGGAGAACATGCTCCACACCCCGTCCTCCGCGCTGGGCTCCTGCCGCTACAAGATCGCCGATCCGGATGTGGACGATACCGATTACAAGCGCATCCTGGAGATCTTCAAGAAGTACGACGTCCGCTACTTCTTCTACAACGGCGGCAACGACTCCATGGATACCTGCAACAAGATTTCCAAGTACATGGCCCGCGTGGGCTATGAATGCCGCGTGATGGGCGTGCCGAAGACCATCGACAACGATCTGGCCGGCACCGACCACTGCCCGGGCTTCGCCTCCGCCGCGAAGTACATCGCCACCTCCTTCATGGAGGTCTCCCGCGACAGCCAGGTCTATGACAAGGGCATGGTGACCATCGTGGAGTGCATGGGCCGTCACGCCGGCTGGCTGACCGCTGCCGCCGCCCTGGCCTGCGTCAAGAACGACGGTCCCGACCTGATCTACCTGCCGGAGGTTGACTTCGACATGAATCAGTTCGTCGCCGACGTCAAGCGCGTCTACGCCGAGAAGAAGAACTGCATCGTCGCCGTCTCCGAGGGCGTCCACTATGCGGACGGCACCTTCGTCTCCGAGGCGAAGACCTCCGGCACCGACGGCTTCGGCCATGCCCAGCTGGGCGGCCTGGCGGCCCGTCTGGCCGATGTGATCAAGGCCGAAATGGGCGTGAAGGTCCGTCCGATCGAGCTGAGCCTGCTGCAGCGCTGCGCCGCGCACTGCGCCTCCGGCACCGACATCGCCGAGTCCTTCATGTCCGGCAAGACTGCGGTTGAGGCCGCTGTCGCCGGCGCGACCGACAAGATGGTCGGCTTCGCCTGCACCCGCGACGAGAACGGCTACAAGTGCGAGCCGAAGCTCTTCGACCTGAGCCTGGTCGCCAACACCGAGAAGAAGGTCCCGCTCGAGTGGATCAACGAGGCCCACAACGGCGTGACCCAGGGCTTCATCGACTACTGCATGCCGCTCATCCAGGGCGAAACCGGCATGGTCAAGGAAGACGGCCTGCCGCGCTTCGTGCACCTGAAGAAGGTCTTCGCGAAGTAATTCCCCCGGCCTTTTCGGGAGCTGTCTCTGCAAGGAGGCGGCTCTCTTTTTGCATCATTGGAGATAGCGAAAAGCATCGCGCAGCGTGCATGCAGCGGGTTCCCGGGCAAAGCCGTCCTGCAGCGCGACAAACTGTTTATTTTTCGTACCCAACCTGCTATAATGAATGAACCCGGAGCATTTCCTGTCTCTTCCCGGAGGGACCTCAGGCAGTCTCCGGGCGACATGCTGGAAGATGAGGCGGATGAAAGAGGCATGAAAAAGAGGTCATTGCTGCGCATACTTGAATCCTGTGTGTTTTTGCTGCTGCTGTGGGTCGTCATGGTCATGGTTTCGGGACTGCTGGAACGCAAGAACAGCCGGAACCTGCTGGGCGGATTTCTTGAAGAGCCTCAACTGTACGACGTGCTGTTCTTTGGCGACAGCCAGCTCATGAACGCGATGATTCCGCTGGAAATGTGGGAGGCCTACGGCATAGCCGGCTATAATCTTTCCAGCTACGGCAACTCGCCGCCATTGTCCTACTGGATGATGATCAATGCGTTTGATTACGCGCAGCCTGAACTGGTTGTGATTGCCGTGACCGGCATGAATGATACGCATAAAATATCCCGTTTCAGCTCTGATCTGCATATGGCGACGGATTTTTGGCCATTGACGGTCAACAAGGCGCGGATGCTGGACGATCTGCTCGACGATCCGGAGGACCCGGATTTCAAGGATGCGGAAGGCAGCCTTTACCGCGAGCTGAAAGGAGAGTTCCTCTTCCCGCTCGGAAAGTATCACAGCCGTTGGCATGAATTGACGAAGGACGATTTTTCCAGACGGCGCTCGTATGTAAAGGGCGGCGAAACGCTTGTGGGCGTCTATCCGATCTGGGATTACGAGCTCGTGGATGAAGAGAATTATGCTGAGGAGATCGGCTATTCCTATGCCTATCTGCGCAGATCCATCGAAGAATGCCAGCGTCGGGGAATCGACGTGCTGCTGATCCATCTGCCGAATCCGCAAATCATCAATTCCCAGCGGCACGCCAATACCGCGAGAAGCATTGCGGATGAATACGGCATCGACTTTATCGATGCGACGTCTCTGGACAGCATTGTGGACTATGCGGTGGATTGCTACGACCCGGACCCGCACCTCAATCTGTCCGGCACGCAGAAGATGACCGACTATCTGGGCAGCTATCTGCGGGATCGCTATCACCTTCCCGACCGGCGCGGCGATCCTGACTACGCCCACTGGTACAGGCAGCTGGACACCTATAAGGATGAAAAAATCCGTGTGCTTGCCGAACAGGAGGACATACACAACGCCCTGATGCTTCTGCACGACAAGGACTTCGACGTTTCGCTGGCGCTCTTCCCGCCTTCGCCCGTTTATCAGGATGACTGCGCCTTTGTCCTGATCCAGAATATCGCGCGCGAGCATGTGCTCGCGGGCGAAGAATATGCCAAGTGGTCCAACATGATGTTCCCTCTTTCCGGCTTGGATGAAGCCATCTGTGAAGAGAAGCCGTACTATCTGAACAGAGAAGGCGGCGCCGTGACGGAGTATACGGGCGAGCGCGCCGAGCAGGCGGCGCTGGAAGCCTTTGGCACGCGCGGCAAAAGCACCCTGCTGATCCGTGCGGTGGACCGACGCGACGGCAGCGTGGCAGCACAGCTGCAGTTTTGATTGCTTGCCGGCCGGGGACCGGCAAGCGTCGTCAATCTCAAGCAATTCCTGCCTTTTTGCATCACAAAACACCTTGCTTCGTTCGCTTCCGTATCCTTTTTCGGATTCCGGACAGCGGACGGGCAAGGTGTTTCCTGTGTCCTGAGTTGATTGATTTTCTGATTGGTCAGGCAGACTCCCTGATCCGCAGCCGATCGGAGACCAGCGCGATGAACTCGCCATTGGTCGGCTTGTCGTCCAGCGAGCACACGTTCTTGCCGAACGCCTCGTCCAGGGCCTCGATGCGCCCGCGGTTCCAGGCGACCTCGATGGCGTGACGGATGGCGCGCTCCACCTTGCTTGACGTCGTGCCGAAGCGGTGCGCGATGCCCGGGTAGAGCTCCTTGGTGATGCGGCCCATCAGGTCGGGGTTGTCG
>SFFH01000069.1 GCA_004557905.1 Clostridiales bacterium
GAGGGCATCGAAACCCTCCCCGACCCTTCTGGCCCCAGCGGAGCGCGTTCCCCCCAAAGCTGCAAATTCGAGTATCAGTTTCTGTTAATTAACAAAATCCCCCCATTGCGAATTCATATGACAGCCAAAAAGGGTCGGGAGCTTTCGTCTCCTGACCCTTCTTCGCTTAGCCGAATTCCTTCACTTCCCCACGCAGAACCTCGCGAACACCTCGTCGATCACCTGCTCGTTCAGCGTCTCGCCCGTGATCTCGCCCAGCGCGTCGAGCGCGTAGGACAGGTCCACCGCGCAGACATCGAGCGGCATGTCCTCCTCGATGGCCCGCTGAGCTTCGGCAAGCGCGTCGCACGCGTGCATCGCTGCCTGCACATGGCGCGTCTGGGAGAGCATGGACGACTCCGCGCCGTCCTGCGGCGCGAAAGAGACGAGCAGCTTCCTGAGCGCATCCAGCCCCTCTCCCCTCGGCGCGCAGACGGTGATGACCTGCGCGCCCGGGAATTCTTCCGCTGCAGCGGATGCAGAGACCACAGGGGGCAGATCGCCCTTGCTCAGCACGACGATGTGCGGCGCGAGATCGCACAGCGCCGCCCTGTCCTCCGCCGAGGTTGCGCAGGAGCTGTCCAGCACCAGCACGCGCACGTCGGCTTCATCCAGCGCCTTTCTTGCGCGCGATACGCCGATGCGTTCTACCGCGTCGCCCGTCTCGCGCAGCCCGGCAGTGTCCGTCAGGCAGATCTTCAGCCCGTCGATCTGGATGGACTCTGTCAGCGTGTCGCGCGTCGTGCCGGGGATGTCGGTGACGATGGCGCGCTCACCGCCCAGCAGCGCGTTGAGCAGGCTGCTCTTCCCGGCGTTCGGGCGGCCGCAGAGCACCACGCGCAGCCCCTCATCCTCGATGCGTCCCGCGCGCGGATCGCAGGAGGCGAGCAGCCTTTCGCGGATGGCCCCGCAGCGCGCATGCACCTGCTGCGCCGTCTCGCTCTCCTCTACCTCGTCCGGGAAGTCGATGGCCGCGGCGATCTCCGCCAGCAGCGCCACGATCTCCTCCCGTGCCGTGCGCACAAAGGCAGATACGCCGCCCTCCATCTGGCGGATGGCGGAGGTCATGGCCCGGTCGTTGCTTGCGCGGATCATGCGCATGACGGCCTCCGCCTGCGCCAGGTCGATGCGCCCGTTCAGAAAGGCGCGGCAGGTGAATTCGCCGGGCCTGGCCATGCGCGCGCCGTGATCAAGCAGCAGCAGCAGAATCCGGCGCACCAGCGCGTCCGAGCCGTGACAGTGGATCTCGGCCACGTCTTCGCGTGTATAGCTGTGCGGCGCGCGGAAGAGCACGGCCATCGCCTCATCGACCACAACGTCTCCGTCCATCACATGGCCGAAGGTCAGCATGCGGCTTGCGAGCGGCTTTCCGTTTTTGGGGCGGAACACGCGCAGGAGAATCTCCTCGCAGCGCGCGCCGGACAGGCGCACGATAGCGATGCCGCCCTCGCCGCTGGGCGTCGCCTGCGCGGCGATGGTGTCGGTGGACATGTTCATCGAATTCCCTCCCACGGTTATCCACAAAGGGAAAACAATTGTGGACAAGCATAACTCACAGATCGGCAGAACGATTTCTGTCGGCCTGCAAGACAGATGATAAAGACCCCGAAATCCTGGTTGACAAGATTCCGGGGATATCGTACAATGTAGGCAGGTAGGGGTGATAGCCTACAGGTGATTTCTCACCGCTGTTTTCCTTATTTTAGAAAACCGCCAAATGCAGGGTCGAGCTGCCGGCGGTTTTTATTTTATCGTCTGTTCTGCGTGCCCGCGACATAAGCCGCGAAGACCAGACCGGCGACTGCGATGAGCATATTGAAAAGCTCAACATTGTTCATGCGCATCACCTCCGCTTCTGTACGATGTTGCGGAGGAAACCACCTGTAGACCCTACCTGCCTACACGGCTTCATTCTATCATATCGCAGGATACATCGCAAGAAGGTATTCTATTACAGAAAAGGAACGTGAGCGCTTGCCCACGTTCCTTTTTGCTGTTTGACGAATCAGCGCTCGACACGGCCGGAGCCGGAGCCCTTCATCAGGGAGGTGACTTCCGCCACGGTGACGCGGTTGTAGTCGCCGGAGATGGTGTGCTTGAGGCAGGAGGCCGCCACGGCGAACTCCAGCGCGTCGCTCTGCTTCTCGAAGGTCAGCAGGC
Source organism: Clostridiales bacterium (assembly GCA_004557905.1). Taxonomy (GTDB): domain Bacteria; phylum Bacillota; class Clostridia; order Christensenellales; family Aristaeellaceae; genus Ventricola. The sequence goes on from SFFH01000069.1 coordinate 2,200, forward strand.
CGTAGATCAGGCCACCGGAGAAGGAGTCGCCGCCGCCGACGCGATCCACGATATCGGTGATCTCGTACTTGCGGGAAACATAGAACTCCTTGCCGTCGTAGATGCAGGCCGCCCAGTCGTTGCGGTCCGCGCTCTTGGACTCGCGCAGGGTGATGGCGACGCGCTCCAGGTTCGGATACAGCGCCATGGCCTTCTTCGCGATGCCCTCGTAGACGTTGCGGTCCAGGGAGCCGGACTCGACGTCGGAATCGGCGGTGATGCCCAGGGACTTCTGGAAGTCCTCCTCGTTGGCGATGGCCACGTCGATGTACTTGGCGATCTCGGACATGACCTCCTTGGCTTCCTTGCCGTACTTCCACAGGTTCTTGCGGTAGTTGAGGTCGCAGGAGACCTTCACGCCGCACTTCTTGGCGGCCTTGCAGGCGGCCAGGGACAGCTCGGCAGCGGAGGCGGAGATGGCCGGAGCGATGCCGGAAATGTGGAACCAGTCGGCGCCCTCAAAGATCTTCTCCCAATCGAACAGGTCGATCGGCGCGATGGCGATCGCGGAATCCGCACGGTCATAGACGACCTTGGACGGACGCTGGTTGGAACCGGTCTCCAGGAAGTAGATGCCCATACGGCCGTCGGTCATCTTGATGTTGGACACGTCGACGCCGAAGGAACGGACGTCACGACGGCAGGCCTCGCCGATCGCATTGTTCGGCAGCGCGGTCACGAAGGCCGCGTCCATGCCGTAGTTCGCCAGAGAGACAGCCACGTTGGCTTCGCCGCCGCCGAAGGTGGCTTCAAGGGACGGGCTCTGGAAGAAGCGCTCCAGCGCCGGGCTCTTCAGACGGAGCATGATTTCGCCGAAAGTAATAATACGGGCCATTGGTAATCACTCCTGAATTTTATTTGAGGCAACATGCAGAAAAATCCTCTGCAAATTCCCTCAGTTTTGCCATTATTATACACGATGACCCTTTTGAAATCAAGTCATCAGACCAATTTTCTGCACATCATGCGATATTTGTAAAAACAATCCAATACAGAGCGATTAAGGCTGTCTATATCAAATCAAATATACGAATTCATCCGTCGATTTTGTAAGGTTCGCGTACTCCCTTCACCTGAGCAGCCAGCGGCTCAGCCGCAGCATCCCCGGCGCGGCTGCCTTCAGGCGCCGTGCAGCTCCGCGGCCAGCGCGTCGATCTGCGCAAGGTTGGCGTCGCTCGGCGCGCAGGTGATCTTGACCGCCGTTTCGGCAAAGGTCAGCTCCTTGCTGCTCTCCAGCATGCCGCGCATCACCTTGGCCGCCATCGGGGCCCAGGCGCCGCTTTCCATCAGCGCCACCGTGCGATTGCGGAAGCCGCGCTCTGTCAGATGGTGGATGAACGTCCGCATGAACGGGAACACGTCGGCGTTGTAGGTCGAGCTCGCCAGCACCAGGCGGTCATAGCGGAACGCATCGCTCACGGCCTGCGCCATGTCGCAGCGGGCCAGATCGTAGAGGACGACGGTCTCGCCCTGCGCGTGCAGCTGATCGGCGAGCAGCCGGGCGGCCTTCATCGTGCCGCCGTAGATGGAGGCGCAGGCGATGGTCACGCCGTGGCTCTCCGGGCGGTAGGAAGACCAGCAGTCATACAGCGCCAGGTAGGACGCGAGATTGTCCTCGAGCACCGGGCCGTGCAGCGGGCAGATGGTCTGCACGTCGAGCGCGGCGAGCTTTTTAAGCAGTGCCTGCACCTGCGCGCCGTATTTGCCCACGATGCCGATGTAGTACCGGCGTGCCTCGTCCGCCCAGTCCTCTTGAACGTCCAGCGCGCCGAACTTGCCGAACGCATCCGCAGAGAAGAGCGCTTTCTCGCAGGCGTCGTAGGTGACGAAGACCTCCGGCCAGTGCACCATCGGCGCGGTGAAGAAGCGCAGTTCATGCCGGCCCAGAGAGAGCGTATCGCCCTCCTTGACGGCGAGCCTGCGGTCCGCATAATCCTTGCCGAAGAACGCCTGCATCATCGAGAACGCCTTGGCGGAGGAGACGATCGTTGCCTGCGGATAGGCGTCCATGAACGCCTCGATGCTGCCGGAGTGGTCCGGCTCCATGTGCTGCACGATCAGGTAATCCGGGGTGCGTCCGCCGAGCGCCTGAGCGATATGCTCCAGCCATTCCCCGGCAAAATGCCTGTCCACGCTGTCCATCACCGCGATCTTTTCATCCACAATCGCGTAGGAGTTGTACGCCATGCCGTTTGCCACGGCGTACTGCCCCTCAAACAGATCGATTTCATGGTCGTTGACGCCGATGTACCGGATGTCGCTTGTCTTGTGCATGTTCATCATTCCTCCTGCATTCCTTTGCGTTCTAGCTTCTGTCACTTGGATGGCGCTTATTCCCGGATGCGCCCGTCGGTGGTGATGGTCACAACCCGGCAGGGCAGGTCCTTGCCGCTCGCCGCGATGGCGCGGCGCGCCGCCTGTTCGATGCCGCCGCAGCAGGGCACCTCCATGCGCGCGACAGTCACGCTTTTGACGTCGTTGCCGGCGAGGATGGCGGCCAGCTTCTGGGCATAGTCCTGCGCGTCGAGCTTGGGGCAGCCGATCAGCGCGATGCGGCCGCGGATGAAGTCCTGGTGGAAGCTGCCGTAGGCGTACGCCGTGCAGTCCGCCGCGATGAGCAGGTGCGCGCCGTCAAAGTACGGGGCCTTCACCGGCGCAAGCTTGATCTGCACCGGCCACTGCGTGAGCTGGCTTTCCGTGCGCGCCGCGTCGGGCGTTTCTGCCGTCTGCGGGCGCCGGATGGCTGCGGATCGGGCGCCCGGGCAGCCGCATGACTGCGCCGCCGCCTGCTTCTTCTGCTTGGCAGCGAGCACGGCCGCCTCGTCGTAGGCGGGCGCCTCGCGCTCCTCAAAGGAGATGGCGTTCACCGGGCAGGCCGGCAGGCAGTCGCCCAGGCCGTCGCAGTAGTCCTCGCGCATCAGTCTGGCCTTGCCGTTCACCATGTCGATGGCGCCCTCATGGCAGGCGGACGCACACGCGCCGCAGCCGTTGCACGCTTCCTCGTCAATGCGAATGATCTTTCTCAGCATTCTATACCTCCATCCCGATGGTCGGGTCTTTCCTGTATCATAGAAAATTGCGCGAAGCATCGTACAGCGGGCACGGCCCGCTTGTTTTCGCGAGGCCATTATAGTATACTGGACGCAGAACGTATGTTGAAATTTCAACATGAGGAGTGGAAATGAATGCAGAAATATATGGACTGCCTCACAGCCTGTCCGCTGTTTGCCGGCATCGGCGAAAGCGACCTGACCGCCACACTCTCGTGCCTGGGCGCGTATCCGCGGCATTTTGAAAAGGGCGAAGCGATTCTCCTGGAGGGCGAGCCCGTCCGCTGGCTGGGCGTCGTGCTCTCCGGCGCGGTGCAGATCGTCCGCATGGGGTACGACGGCAGCCGCAGCATCCTCTCCAAGCTCGGCCCCGCCGAGCTGTTCGCGGAGGCGTTTGCGTGCGCCGGCATGGCGGCGATGCCCGTGGACGTCGTGGCTGCCGAGAAGGCCGACGTGCTGCTGCTTTCCGCCGAAAGAATCCTGCACCCCTGCGAGCATCCGTGCGGCTTTCACCACCGGATGATCTACAACCTGATGCGCATTCTGGCGACGAAGAACCTCGCATTTCACCGGAAGACGGAGATCACCGCCCAGCGCACCACGCGCGGCAAGCTGCTGACCTACCTGACGCTGGAGGCCAAGCGGGCGGGCAGCCGCAGCTTTGACATCCCGTTTGACCGCCAGGAGCTGGCGGACTATCTGGGCGTGGATCGCAGCGGGCTGTCCGCCGAGATCAGCAGGCTGCGCCGGGAGGGCGTGCTCTCCTGCACGCGCAGCCACTTCACGCTGCTTGCGCGCGGGGACGCGTCCGGCGACCGGATGCAGTCGCCGTGACCCATTCTCTGCCGGGTCCTGTGCAGAAGGGGCTGTCGGATCAAGTCTGAGCATTCCTCCAAAGCCATTGTGCTATGGAGGATCTGAATGCCCGGATTCTTGGCCCGACAGCCCCATTTTTGCTTCCCTTAAGTAACGCCTCATTTCACTTGGCTTCGTCAGAGAGAAAAATCTGATGCACTCTGTTAAGCATTTACTCTGTAAGTCCTTCTGCAAAGCGCCGGACTCGACCACTAAGCGACGGGACTTACATCACTTCGTCGGTAATGCAACCGGCATCATGCCGGTTTAATTGCGAATCAGTATTACAGGGTCTTGAGAAACGCGCCCAGCAGCGCGTTGACCTGCTGCGGCTGATCGTCGTTTGCGTTGTGCGCCGCGCCGCGGATGATATGCAGGGGGAACCCTTCCCTTTCGTGCCACAGCTTGTTGTACGCCATGACCTTCCCCGTATGATCATGCTCGCCCACCAGCAGCCACAGGGGGCATTGGATATTCATGTCGCCGATTTCGGGAATGAACCCGGCAAAGCCCAGGTACATCAGCGTGCACAGCTCGTCCTTTGTATAGTCCGAAAGCATATGCATCATATTTTCTCTTGCGCGCGGCGTGCTGGCGCACATCCTCGCCATGGCCCTTTGCAGGATGCCGTTGGGATAGAGCCGGAACATCCACTTTGTCTGCCGCAGCCAGAACAGGTCCGACCGGCTGTAGTACGACGGAGGATAGGGGCAGGTGCCGATGGCAAAGATGCCCGCCACCCTGTCCGGGTGCGCCCTGTAAAACGACTGCGCCACAAAGCCGCCCGCCGACTGTCCGATCAGCACGGCCCGCCGGATGCCCTCCGCGTCAAGGATGCTGTTAAGCTCTGCGGCGGCATGCGGATAGGTAAAGTCCCTGTACGGCCGGGACTTCCCGTGCGCGGGCGCATCCCATATAAGGAGGCTGTACTGCCCGGAAAAGGCCTCCACCTGCCTGTCAAACAGGTGGTGGTTGGCCGTCAGCCCGGAGAGGAACACCAGCGTCAGGGGCGAGTCTGTTTTTTCCACCCAGTAAACTGTCCTGCCACGCTCAGAAGAAACGCTTTTTTCCATCATGGCTTTTCCCCTCCCGTGATCAGCAATATCCGGATGCGATCAAAATGCCTGCAGATGACGATACCGCAGCCCCATCCCCCATCCGGAACCTGCGAAGCGCGACGGCCGCCACACGCGCGCTCATTTCAGAATCCCGGTCAGCAGCAGTGCGCCCACGCCGAGCGCGGCTCCGCCGACGACGCGCAGGACCCTCCTGTAGCGATAAGAAGGGGCGCTCGATTTTTCGGCCTTCCAGCTTTCCGTGATCCGCCAGACCAGCATGGGCTTTGCGCAGAGCGCCAGACCGATTGCGCACAACGTGATTCCCGCCATTTGTTCCTGTGACATGTCCTGTTTTCCCTCCTGTGCAATTGCAATCATCCGCGCAATCACTCGGAACGGATATCCGATGCGGTTTCTCCATGTTCCCTCAGTCGGACAT
>SFFH01000070.1 GCA_004557905.1 Clostridiales bacterium
GACAATGCGATCATCCTGGAGCTGGGCCAGGTGCTGGAGCTCTCGCAGGACGAGGCGAACATCACCGGCCCGATTCAGACCGGCTCGGTCATGGTCGACGGCCTGGGCGTGGGCGACGTGGGCAACGTCGTGCTGCGCGACCGCAAGCACCTGTCCCAGGACGGCCTGATCATCGTGATCGTCGGCGTGAGCAAGGAGACGGGCCAGGTGACCTCCGGCCCGGAGCTGATCTCCCGCGGCTTTGTGTACGTGCGCGAAAACGAGGAGCTGATCTCCGGCGCGCGCAGCGTGGCCATGGACGTGCTCTCGCGCTATGAGCGCATCGAGCAGAGCGACTGGACGAGCATCAAGAACGGCATCAAGGACGAGATGCACACCTACCTGCTGGCCCAGATCAAGCGCAATCCGATGATCCTGCCGATCATCATGGAAACCTGACCGGCATGCTGCCGGCAGAGCGGGCCGTCAAAGGCTGCCGACGCGTTTATAACTTAATCGAATAAAGAGGAAAGGCCAATATGAACATTTATGATACCGCGCACCGTCTCGCCGGTGAAATCCGCGCAAGCGAGGAGTGCGTGCGCCTGCGCGAGCTGCGCGAGCGCGCCTACGCGGACGACACCAACCGCGTGCTGCTGGAGGAATACAAGCGCCTGCAGCTCAAGCTGCAGATGAGCATGGCCGGTGCGGCCGGACAGATGCCGGGCGAGGACATGCAGCGCTTCCAGCAGCTGGCGTCGCTTTTGTACATGAACAGCGACGTGCAGGCCTATCTGCTGGCGGAGATGCAGATGCAGAAGACGCTGGCGGACGTATTCAAGATCCTGACGGAGGCGGCCGGCGTGAGCTTCGATCTGCCGGAAAACGCGTAACGGGAGGAACGGAAATTTGGCGAAGAAAAAAAAGCGCAGCGGCCATCTGACGGAGCGCGAACTCCATGAGCGCCGCCGCTACGGCTTCTTCTGGTACGACTGGCTGTGGCGCATCCTGCGGCCGGCGCTGGTGTTCCTGGCGTCGTTCGTGATCGTCTGCGGCCTGGTCTACACGGGATACAGAAAGATCGACGCGATGTTCTTCGCGCCGGTTGACGCCAAAGATACGACCGTGGTGGAGTTCGAGGTCGCCTCCGGCAGCTCGCTGTCGACGGTTTCCAAAAACCTGGAGGAGGCGGGCCTCATCCGCAACCACTCCGTTTTCAAGTACATGGCCGACTTCATGGGCATGGGGCAGAAGATCCAGAGCGGCGATTATGAGCTGACCCGCGCGATGAGCGCTACCGATATCCTGGACGAGCTGATCTCCGGCGACGGCAAGCCGCTGACGGCGAAGATCACGATCATCCCCGGCTGGACGGTGGAGGATATCGCAAACTACCTGGTGGAGCACAAAATCCTGAAAAGCGCCGACGAGTTCCTGAGCCTGTGCAAAACGGGCGAGGCGTACAGCGGGTACTACTTCATCGAGGACATGCTGAAGAAGGCGGACAGCGATCAGCGCCTGTACGCGCTGGAGGGCTATCTCTCGCCGAACACCTACGAGATCTACACCAGCTCGAGCGCGGACACGATCATCAAGCGCCTGCTCTCCCAGACCGAGGCGGCGTACAGCCTGAGCTATGATGAGCGCGCGCAGGAGCTGGGCATGACGATGGACGAGGTGTTCACCCTCGCGTCGATGATCGAGAAGGAGGCCAAGACGGCGGACTTTGCCAAGGTCAGCTCGGTCTTCCACAACCGGCTGAAGCAGAACATGACGCTCGGCTCGGACGTGACGGTCAAGTATGCGTCCGGCTCGGAGAAGATGGTGCTCTCCGGAAGCGACCTGAGCGTCGAGTCGCCGTACAATACCTATACGCGCAAGGGCCTGCCCGTCGGCCCGATCTGCAATCCGTCGATGGACGCGGTGGTCGCCGCGCTGTACCCGGACGAGCAGTATCTGGCGCAGAAGTACCTGTACTTCTGCTCGAAGGACCCGAACTCCGGCGAGCTGTACTTCTCCAAGACGCAGGAGGAGCACGATGCGGCGGTGGCAATGTACCGCCCGCTGTGGGAAGAATACGACAGGAGCCGCGGGCTCAGCCCGTGATCCGAAGGGGAAAACCTGATGAAGAATATGCCGACGCTGCTCGCTCCGGCGGGCAGCATGCGGCCCCTGATGACGGCGCTGCGCTTCGGCGCAGACGCCGTTTATTGTGGGGCAAAGCAATATGGCCTGCGCGCGCAGGCGAATAACTTTGACGAAGCGCAGCTGGCGCAGGCCGTGCAGCTGGCGCATGCGGCGGGCGCAAAGGTGAACCTGACGCTCAACATCTTTGCCTTTGACGGCGATCTGCCGGGCATGGTGCGCGCGGCAAAGCAGGCCCGCGAGCTCGGTGTGGACGCGGCAATCGTCTCCGACCTGGGCGCGATTGCGAGGATTGCGCGCGAGGTGCCGGATCTGGATATCCACGTGAGCACGCAGGCGAACGCGACCAACAGTGAAACGGCCCGGGTCTACCGGGCGCTCGGCGCGAAGTGCGTGGTGCTGGCGCGGGAGATGACGCTTTCGCAGATCGAGGCGATGGCGCAGGCGCTTGACGGTGAGATCGAGCTGGAATCGTTCATCCACGGTGCGGTGTGCATGTCATACTCGGGCCGCTGCATGCTCTCCAGCTTCCTGACCGGGCGCAGCGCCAACCGCGGCGCGTGCAGCCAGCCCTGCCGCTGGACCTACACGCTGACCGAGCGGACACGGCCGGACGAGCCGATGCCCATCGAGGAGGATGCGCGCGGCACGGCGATCCTCTCCAGCCGGGACATGTGCATGATGGAGCATCTGCCACGGCTGATGGAGAGCGGTGTGCGCTGCTTCAAGATCGAGGGCCGGATGAAGAACGAGCTGTATATCGGCACGGTGGTTGGCGCGTACCGGCGCGCGATGGACGCGTATGCGGCCGATCCGGCGGCGTATCAGGCCGATGAAGCGCTGCGCCGGCAGCTGCGCGGGGAGCTGGACAGGATCAGCCACAGGGTCTACGACACCGGCTTCTACTTCGGCCAGCCCGAGGTCTGCGGCGAGGCCGTCGGCACGCAGCAGGCAGCCGAGTATATGGGCTACGTCGTGGATGTGTCCGGCGGGGACGCGCTGGTGGAGATGAAGAACCGGTTCTTCGTCGGCGACCGGCTGGAAACCGTCACGCCGAAGGGCAGTGAGCCGCTGGTCATCGAGGATATCGTGCTGGACGCGACCGGCGAGCACGTCGGCGTGGTCAACGTGCCGAATACGCTGGTGCGGATTCCGTGCGGCGAAAAGCTCGGCAAGGGCGATATGCTGCGCGGCCCGGTGAGGAACAGAGCGTAAGCGTGTGCCTGCACAGCGGTGGACTGTACGCACGAAGCGAAGAAGGGGTCTGGGGATGAAATCCCCAGGCGGGTTTTAGGGCGGCAGCCCTAACGTATCCCATCGTACTTGAAGAGGAGGTGCCCGGATGGAAGAAATCGAGGTCTTTGCGGACGAGACCGTTTTCCGGAATGACGACAACGGCTATACGGTGCTGGTCGTCAAATCCGGCAAGACGCGCGTGTCCGCCGTGGGCATCATGCCGCCCATCGCGCCGGGCGAGAAGCTGAAAATCACCGGCGAATGGACGGAACACCCGGTTTACGGCCGGCAGATCAAGGTCAGCCGCTGCGAAATCGAGAAGCCCACGACGCTCTCGGGCATCGAAAAGTACCTGTGCAGCGGCATGATCCGCGGCATCGGCCCGGCGACGGCCAAGCTGCTGATCAAGGCCTTCGGCGAACAGACGCTGGATGTGCTGTATTCCGAGCCGGAAAAGCTGATGGACGTGCCGGGCATCGGCCCCAAGCGCGCAAAGATGATCATGGAGAGCTATGCCGAGCAGGCACAGCAGCGCGAGGCGATGGTCTTTCTGCAGAGCTACGGCGTGACGCCAAACCTCGCGGTGAAGATCTTCAAGCAGTACGGCGAGAACGTGCAGCAGGTCATCCGCCAGAACCCCTACCGGCTGGTGGAGGACATCGAGGGCGTGGGCTTCAAGACGGCGGACAAGATCGCCGCGTCGCTGGGCATTGGGATGGACAGCGAATACCGGCTGTGCGCCGGCGTGCAGCACACGCTGGCGGAGGCGACGAACGGCTCCGGCCACTGCTACCTGCCGCGCGCGGAGCTCTCTCTGTACGCGCAGCGGCTGCTGGGCAACGAGCCGGAGCTGATTGAGCACACGATCGACAGCCTGATCCTATCGCGGCGGCTGATCGCGCAGATGCTGCCCGGCGAGGGCGAGGACATCGTGGCGGTGTACCTGCCGCAGACGTACCACGCCGAGGTGGAGGTGGCGCGCAGGCTGCGCGAGATGATCGACGCCATGCCCGGCACGATGGCGACGGATCTGTCCGCGCAGATCGACGAGCTGGAGCGCCTGGAGGGCGTGACCTTCCATCCCCAGCAGCGCCGCGCGATTGAAACGGCGGTCAAAAGCGGCATGACGGTGATCACCGGCGGCCCCGGCACCGGCAAGACGACGATCATCAAATGCATCATCCGTCTGCTGAGCGTGAGCGGCGAGATCGCGCTCGCCGCGCCGACGGGCCGCGCTGCCAAGCGCATGAGCGAGGCCTGCGGCATGGAGGCCAAGACGCTGCACCGGCTGCTCGAGTACGGCGGCGAGGAGGGCGACTTTGCCCGCGGACAGGACAATCCGCTGGAGATGGACACGCTGATCATCGACGAGATGTCGATGGTCGACATCTTCCTGATGCGCAGCGTGCTGCGGGCGCTGGTGCCGGGCACGCGGCTGATCATGGTCGGCGACAGCGACCAGCTGCCCAGCGTGGGCGCGGGCAACGTGCTGCGCGACATCCTGGACAGCGGCGCCATCCCGGCGGTGGAGCTGACGGAGATCTTCCGCCAGGACGAAAAGAGCATGATCGTCTACAACGCGCATCGCATCAACCACGGCGAGGCGCCGCGGCTGAACGCGAAGGGCAGCGACTTCTTCTTCGAGCGCGCCGCCTCGCCGGCCGACGCCGCCCGAAAGATCGTGAGCCTGTGCGCGACGCGCCTGCCGAACTTCCTGGGCCTCGACCCGGTGAAGCAGATGCAGGTGCTTTCCCCGACCAAAAAGGGCGACTGCGGCGTGTGGATGCTCAACCAGATGCTGCAGACGCAGTTCAACCCGCCCGCACCCCACAAAAACGAGCGCGTGCGTGGCGACACGACCTTCCGCGAGGGCGACAAGGTGATGCAGACGCGCAACAACTACCAGCTGAAGTGGAAGAAGGAGGGCGTGTTTGCCTGGGAGGAGGGGCAGGGCGTCTTCAACGGCGACATCGGCTTCATCACGGCCATCGACATGCAGGAGCGCACCGTCGAGGTGCAGTTTGACGACGAGCGCATCGCCACCTATGAGGGCGGGGATGTGGACGATCTGGAGCTGGCGTACTGCATCTCCGTGCACAAGAGCCAGGGCAGCGAGTTCCCGGTGGTGGTGATGCCGGCGGTCGGCGGGCCGCCGATGCTGCTGACGCGCAACCTGCTCTACACGGCGGTGACGCGCGCGCGCAGGCTGGTGATGATCGTCGGACGAGAGGCAGCGATTGACCAGATGATCGCCAATGTGAACACGAGAAGGCGCTACAGCGCGCTGTGCTGGCGGCTGACGCAGCTGATGAACCTATGAAACATGCGATACAAAGGATGATGAAGCGGCTGCTTGAGGCGCTGGACGATCTGCTGTTTCCGGAGGATGTGCTCTGTCTGTGCTGCGATCACGCGCTGGGCGAGGACGCGCAGGACGGCATCTGTCCATCGTGCATGCGCGCGCTTGGGCAGCTGGCGCAGGCGCAGGAGGCGCGCGAGGCGGAGGACGGCGTGGCGCTGCCCGAGGGGCTTGACTATGTCCACGCGGCGTTCCCCTACGAGGGTCAGGCGCGCACGTTGATTCACCGCCTCAAGTACGAGAGCGTGCGCGCGGCAGCCGTGCCGCTGGCCAGGCAGATGGTCTTCCTGCCCTCGGGTGAGGAGGAGATCATCGTGCCGGTGCCCACGGACAGAAAGCGGCAGAGAAAGCGCGGCTTCAACCAGGCGACGCTGCTGGCACAGCACGTCGGCCGGGAGCTGGGCATGGAGGTCTGTACGGCGCTTGAGCGCGTGGACAGCCGAAGGCCGCAGACGGGGCTGACAGCCGCGCAGCGGCGCAAAAACCTTGAGGGCTGCATGGCGGCCAGTGGGGCGGTTAATGGGAAGCGGGTGCTGCTGGTGGACGACGTGTACACCACGGGCGCGACGGCGCAGGAGGCGGTCAGGGCGCTTCGCGCAGCGGGCGCGGTGAGCGTCGGCATGTTCGCCGCGGCGCGCGCCGGCAGCCCTGACGGGACGGAGGACCCCTTTGAATTGACGGAAAAGGCGCAAACCAATGGGAAAAAACCGGAAAATCCTGACAGAATATACGGGATTTGGGGAAAAACTTTGTAAAAGCGCTTGCAATTTTTCCCCGTTGCGCTTATAATGATGGACGGATGAGCTGTCGGGTCTGTGGTTGCAAGTCGATGCCAGTCGCAGGCAAAACGATCCACGTAAGGCGGCCAAAGCGCCGGTGAGCATGGTGCGGCTTAGAAGTAAGTCCGTCCAGGAGTTCCTGAGAGGGTCAGTAGTGGGGCACAGCATGTGTATGAGCGAACGCTCCAGACGGCGAGTGTGGGGTCAAAGACCAGGTCAGCCGATAGCGTCATACCGATCTCTATTTTTTTCGGAGGGGAATATCCCATGTATCAGGACAAGACTTTGACCTGCAGAGACTGTGGCCAGGAATTTGTGTTCACCGCTGGTGAGCAGGAGTTCTATGCGGAGAAGGGCTTCCAGAATGAGCCGACTCGCTGCAAGGCCTGCCGCATCGCCCGCAAGAACAGCCGCCCGGCTACCGGTGAGGCTCAGCAGCGCGAAATGTACGAGACCACCTGTGCGCAGTGTGGCGC
>SFFH01000071.1 GCA_004557905.1 Clostridiales bacterium
CACTGAGCTACTACCGCATATCTGGTGCCTTGGGGCGGAATCGAACCACCGACACGTAGATTTTCAGTCTACTGCTCTACCGACTGAGCTACCAAGGCATAAAAGTGGCGACGCGGAAGGGGCTCGAACCCTCGACCTCCAGCGTGACAGGCTGGCATTCTAACCGACTGAACTACCGCGCCACTATGAAATTGGTGGGAACAACAGGGCTCGAACCTGTGACCCTCTGCTTGTAAGGCAGATGCTCTCCCAGCTGAGCTATGCTCCCGGGGTCCGCCGCATCGCTTGAATGTGTCGAGCGCGGCGACGTGGTATATAATACACTAGAGCCGCGCATTTGTCAATGCTTTTTTCAAAATAAATGTAAATTTCGTGCACGCTTCTGTATACATCCGGCGATTGCTGAAAAAAGCGGGCCGCGTCTTGAGCGGGCGTCCCGGCACGGCCGGCCCGGGCATAAAAACACCGGAGCTGCATCATCGGCTCGCCTTCAGCGCCTCACAGCTCCGGTGCAATCGATTCGTCGATATGTTTCCCTCTTTTCTCTCGTACGCAGCCGCGTACGTCAGGAGCCCTGCTCCTCGTGTTGTGCAAAGGTTTCAGTCAACGGCGTCCTCTGCGCCGGTCGTTTCGGTTCTGGCAGCGGATTCTTCCTCGGCAAGCGCCATCTTCGCAATCTCTTCTTCGCTCAGTCCTGCAAGTGCGCCTTCATACATTTCATCACTTTGCGCCGCATCCTTGCTCTGCGCCTCTTGGGTCACGCCTGCTTCGCCGGCCTTCGCCTCATCAGTGGGCTTCTCTTCTGCGTTTGGCTCCGCGTCCGCATCCGCCTGCTTGGTTTCTTCAATATTCTGATTTTCCTGGGTCTTGCTTTCATTTCCCGTGGTGACTGCCGCATCCTTGCCTGCGAAGTTGATCACCAGTATCACGCCGATGACCACGATCAGCGCAGCTGCGAGCACAGCCACCACTTTCTTTATCGCCGGATCCATCGGTACCACCCTTTCTCTTTCGCTCCTCACGGCTCACTTGAGGGGCGCTTACTCGTTGTCCTTGGACCGCTCAGGTTTGGATTCTCACAGATTCTCGAGCTCGATCAGGCCGCAGCCGCCGTCCTTGCGGCGATAAACCGTCGCTGCGTTGCCGGTCTCCACGTTCGAGAACATGTAGAACGAATGTCCCAGCAGGTCCATCTCCAGAATCGCATCGTCCACGCTCATGGGCTTGGCCGCATAGCGCTTGACACGCAGGACCTTCTGTTCCTGCTCCTCCATGGCTTCCTCCCCGGCAGCAACCGAGGCATCTTCCGCCACCGCAGGCTTCTTGCGAAGGTCGCGTCCCAGACGGGTGCGAAGCTTCTTCATCTGGCGTTCCAGGATATCTATGCCTTTATCCAGCGCGGGAAGGGAAATCTCCCGCTCCTGGTTTTCCGTTCGGAGCGTGTGCCCGAGGTAGGGCATCGTCATTTCGACCTTGTACGTGTTCTTCTGCTCGGTGACGCGAACCGTGATCACGGTCGCGTCAGGCGCTTCATCCTTGAAGTATGCGTCCATGCGCTGGTGGCAGCGCTTGTTCATGGTCTCCTGAATCGAAGCGGGGACGTGCGCGTCTTTCATCACAAAACGTACGATCATACGGTCGGCCTCCTTTACAAGGGAATTGCCTGATTCTCGGTCATCCTGGGTTGCTGATGATGCTTGTTCTCCTTTCTGGTGGCTTTAGTATAGCCGCTTTTGTGAAGGGATTCAAGCGCTTTCGCATATTATTTGTAAGTATTTAACAATCGTTCGCCCGTCTGAGCAGCCGTTCATAAACCGGCAGCATCGGCGGTTCGCTCACGCTTTCGCAAAGGCGGTCAACTGCAATCCAGCCGACGGCGCTGTTTTCGTCCTCGCGCACAGAGAGCGGCAGGCTGTCGTCCGCCTCAAAGAGGTAGGACACGTTCAGGTGCAGGTGGCTGCCCACCGGTTTGCCGCGTTTCACATGCGCCCAGACCGGCAGGATCTCGAGCGACGCGATGCCGCCGCCCAGCCGCGTAAGGCCCGAAATGCCCGTCTCCTCCCGCGCTTCCCGCCGCGCCACCGCCTCGAAATCGCTTTCGCCGTCCGCGTGGCCGCCCGTCCAGGCCCAGCTGTTGTAGATCCGGTGGAACGCCATCAGGGTGCGCCGGCGGTCCTTGCTTACGATGATCGAGGACGCGGTCATGTGCGCGATCTCGCTCTCCCGGGTGAGGATCGCGTCGCCGAGGCGGTCAATCATTTCAAGGATCATTCGCTGCTCCTGCGCCTCGCGGTCATCTCCCGCCCGAAAGCGGACGATCGGTTCGGCCCATACGGGCAGAATGTTCGGTTTTTGTCCGTTCATGCGTCCGCCTCCCGGCCAAAGTGCGCCGCGTGGACGATCGGCGCAAGATCGGCCTCGTCCGAGAAGTCGAGCACGCCGCCCTCCGCCTCCAGCATCAGGCGCTCCGTCTCGCTGCGCGAGGACGCTTCCTTCTTTCGGACCTGGGACAGGAGCGCCTTCATCAGCATCCGCTCCATCAGGCCCAGGCTGCTCCAACGGAGCGCACCGCGCAGATGGAAGACCGCCACGCGGTCCGCCGCGTCACCCAGCGCCTGACGGATCTGGCTGTTAAGGCTTTCTCGCACATCTGCCTCCGCCGGATCGTACAGGCCGCAGGTGAAGAGCACCAGCCGCTTGTCCCCCAGCTCCGCGATGTTGTCCGCGAAAAAGTCCAGTCCCTTGAGCTTGCCCGCGTACACCGGGCAGCCCAGCACAATCGCGTCGTACGTCTTCGCCTGCGCGAGCTTTGCGTAGGCCGCCTCCTTCACCAGCGCGTCCAGCGGCTGCGCGATGCGCTCCGCATAGCGCTGCGTGGCGCCGTGCTTAGTCGTGTAGAGCACGAGCGTGCCGCCGGGCTTGCGCTCCTTCTTTCTGCCGAAAAGGGATTCCATCCTCTGTTCCTCCGTCGTCTCTTGATCTTGCCTGATGGAATCAGTATACCACAAACCTGTGCATCAGAAAAGCCGCAGAAGCTCTGCGGCTAATCAACGCTTGCAAATCCAACCCGTTTCAATCGTAGACCGCTGCGCGGTCTGCTCTGAAACTGCGTCTTCATGATGATTTGGGATACGTTAGGGCTGCCGCCCTAAGACCTGCCTGGGGATTTCATCCCCAGACCTCTTCTTCGCTTCGCGCTGCACAAAGCCGCTTTAGCGTTTGGACGCGTCCTTTTCAAAGCGGACGGCGTAGCGGCGCAGGAAGCCCAGCACCACCACAAAAGCACATGCGCCGGGGGCCAGCAGCGCGGCCAGCAGCACATACAGCGCCGGGAGATCGGCCGCCTTCTCGCTGGGCGAGGTGACGATCACCCGCAGGGACAGCAGCTGGGCGGCTGCGTTCATCAGGTTGTCTCTGATCTGCTCAAAATCCATCTGTCCGCCCTCCTTACGCCTTCGTCACGCGAACCTTCATGCCGAAGGCCACGATCAGCAGCACCGTGATGACCGCCAGGCGGATGCTCGCCACCGCGAGCAGCGCGGCCAGCCAGACGGGCAGCTTGGCAAACGTGCGGCCGTTTCCCTCGACGGTCAGCCTGCCGCCGAAGAAAATGCCCAGGTATTCCTTGACCCTATCCATGAACCTCGCTCCTTACAGTCTCGTGATGATCAGCTTGCCGCGCATGGTCTCCATGCGGATGGGCAGGCCGCAGGTGCCGTAACGGTTCGGGCCGAACTCGTTGACGATCTCGCAGCCGAGCGCGCCGCTGCTCTCCGCGACAAAGCCGCGGATGTCGCCCGGCAGCGCCAGGCGCACGTCGCCGTGCACCGAGGAAATCTGCACCTTCTTGGTCGGTGCGACGGTGCACAGCAGCTCCACGTCGCTGGACACCGCGCTGACCTCCCACTCGTCGCACGCGCCCTCGACGTGCACCCGGCCGGAGACCACGTTCACGTCCACCTTGTGCGCGTCGCAGGAGATGAACTGGCCGCCGGAGACGGTCGTCACCGCGATCGTGTCCGCGCAGGCGCTGACCGTCGCATGGCCGGACACCGTCGTCACGGCGATGTCCCCCGCACGGGTCTTCGCGTCCGGCTCCACGCGCACGCTGCCGGAGGTGGTGGTCACCTTCACGTCGTCCAGGTCGAGCTCGCCGATGCGCACGTCGCCGCTGGTCGTGGTGATCGCGTAGCCGGCCGCATAGCCGCGCGGCACGCGCACGGTGATTCTGCCGCCCGCCTTCTGGAAGACGGAGAAGAACGTCTTGAACACATCCGGATTCTTGCGGCGGATGGTCAGCGTGTGGCCGGACATCGTGACGACCGGCTCGCTGTCGGCATTCTGCGCCTCCCAGAGGGTCTCCACATCCGTGCCGTCCGCCGGGACGATCTCCACGTCGTCCGCGTCCAGCTGGATATCGATCTTGTGCAGGCCCGCCGCCGGGAAGGTCTGCCTTCCGCTGACCGGCTCGCCCGCGTCG
This sequence comes from Clostridiales bacterium, assembly GCA_004557905.1. GTDB lineage: Bacteria > Bacillota > Clostridia > Christensenellales > Aristaeellaceae > Ventricola. Next base: position 4,481 of record SFFH01000071.1, read on the forward strand.
CGCACGACGTACTCCGCCGCGCCCTCAGCTGCATCCCGCGCGGCCTTTGCCGCCTGGTGGATCACCTCTTCGGCCTCGCGCGTCATCTCGTCGACGGCTTTGGAAAATGCCTCCTCGTCCGGTTCGCCGTCCCCAAACGGCTCCGCTGCCGGCGCCCCGTCCGGTTCCGTCTCCTGCGCGTCCTCTCCGTCCGCCTCCCGGGCAGCCCTTTCGGCCTCGCGGCGCGCATCCTCCATCGCGTCTTTCATCGCATCTTCCAGGTCGTTCTCCGGGGCAGCCGTTTCCTGCGGCTCCTCCTTTTCCTGTTCCGTTCCCTGCTCCGTCTCCTGCGGCGCAGCTTCCTTGTTCGCGCCGAAGTCGAACACCAGCTCGCCGTCCTCGCCCGCAAACTTGTCAATGGCCTCTTCCGCGGCCTTCTGCGCATCGCGCATGCCCTTCCTGGCCGCGCGGCCCAGCTTGCCCAGCACGCCGCCGGTCGCGTCGTCCATCTGGCCGTAGAGCTTCTTCGCCTCAGGCATGATCGCCTGGCCAAAGTCGCCCAGCGCGGTAAACGCCTTGTTCAGCGCGTCGCCCAGATCGGTCTGGGGCGCCTCCCCGGCGTCCTTGCCGGCGTCTTCCCCGGCCGTCTCTCCGGCGTCCTCCTCCGGCTCCGTGCCGGTCTTCAGCTCAGGGACGGTCTCCTCCTGCGGCGCATCGCCGGACTGCTGCTCGTCCATGCGCTTCATCTCCTCCAGCAGGCCGCACACGTCCTCCAGCGACGCGGCAACCTCCACAAAGGCCTCCTCCTCGCTCTTGCCCTGCGCGACAGAGTCCTCATAGCGCGCCTGCGCGTTGGCCATCAGCTCGTCGCGCAGCGCGAGGTTCTCCGCCGTCATCTTCATCTCGGAAAAAATTTCATCAACCATGCTGCGAATCCGTTTGTTCATCATCGAGCGAATCCTCCATTCCAAATAACGCTGATATGATGGCGCGGTATTTGCGCCAGTCCGCCAGGTTTTCCTCATACAGTGCGCGGCCTGCGTCCGTCAGGTGGTAATACCGCCTGCGCGCGCCCGCGTTTTCGTTGCCCCAATATGACTCGATCACGCCCGCGCTTTCCAGCCGGCGGAATGTCGTATACAGGGTAGCCTCCTTCAGCTGCAGCTCCCCCCGGGAGATCTCCTGCACGTTCTTGCTGATCACGTAGCCGTAGCTGTCCTCTTTCGCCAGCTGCGCAAGGATGATCGTATCCGTATAGCCGCGAAGGATATCCGATGCATTCAGCATTTCATCACCTCCGACGAGATACAGTCTATCACTATATACCTCGCCTGTCAATGTATCTCGCAAAGTTTTTTTCAAAAACATTCCGCCATTGACGCTCCCGCGCCCATTGGGTATAATCAAGCTGTCAGATTTCCCCATCGACCATAAAGGAAGGGAACGCCTCCATGATGAAACGTCTGCTCTGTCTGCTGCTCGCCATCCTGCTGCCCATCTGCCCGCTGTCTGTGGCGCTGGCCGAGGCGCAGCACACGCCCTACCGGCCCGGCGCGCTCACCCGCTCGCTCTTCCTTGAGGCCTTTCAGCGCGGCGACGCGGTCTGCGCGGATTTGGGCCAGTCCCTCACACTGAACGCCGAAGCGCTCGGCCTCACCGGCGAGGACGCCGAGCTTCTCAGCGCCGTGATGGACGCACTGTCCCATACGCAGATCACCGCAGCCGCCGTGAAGCTTGAGGACGGCGTGCTGCTCGAGCTTGCCGGTACCTACTTCACGGAGGAGGATTCCGTGAGCATCGACGCACAGCTGGAAATCACCAAGACCGGTCTGGCGCTCACCAGCGATACGGTTCTGCCCGGCGAGCGCGTCACCGTCACCTGGGAAACGCTGCTCGCCCTGCTCGGCGTCAGCGAGGAGGATGCCGGACAGCTGCTCGCCCTGCGCAGCATGAGCCTCCAGCAGCTGCAGGAGGCCGCCGAATCGTACATCCGCATGTTCACCCTCATGGCGCAGCAGCTCGCCGCGCCCTACGCGCAGATTCTCTCCGATTTCGTCGCTGCGCAGCCCGTCAGCGTGGAGGAGAATGTCGCCGCCGAGGGCTTCTTCCCTGCCGCCGCCAAGGAGACCGCCGTCATCGTGACCAGCAAGGCAGTCGGGGAGCTTCTCGTCACGCTGTGCAATCAGCTGGAGCAGGACGCCGCGCTCGCGCCCATGCTCGACGCGCTGCTGGCCCAGGCGGAGCCTGACAGCGGGATTCCGTCCACCACCGCCGCCCTGTGCGCCGCCGTGCGCCAGGAGGCGATGACGCTGACGGACGAGGAATACCCGCTGTACCTGGTCACCGGCACGGACGCGGACGGCCGCCCGCTGTACGGCAGCCTCTGTGCCGTCCTGGAGGATGGCTCCACCGCCGCCCTCAACCTGATCGACTGCGCGGAAACGCCGGAGGACGGCCTCTCCTGCCTGCTTCAGGTCTTTGCCTCCGACCCGGAGGGCGTTTACACCGGTCCGGCCGATCCACAGGTCATCGCCCTCAGCATCGCCGCCGATGTCCAGGCTGGGGATCAAAGCCTGTTCAGCACGACGATTGACATCGATACCGAGCCCATGATCACCGAGGAGGGCCTGAGCGGATACAGCGGCATCTACAGCTATACCGCGACGATCCCCGGCGAGGACGGCCCCGTCACCATCTCCTGCTACGGCGAGGCGGAGCACGCGCTGACCGCCGATGGCGGCGAGAGCACCTACTCCTACGGCGTCAGCGAGACGTACATGGGCGATGAGCTTCTCCAGCAGACCAGCACGCAAGCCGGCTTTGCCGTCGTTCCGGGCGAGGACGGTCCGGAGGGCGAGTACATCCAGCAGATGACCTCGCCCCAGATCGGCATCGACGAGGCCGCCTTCGGCCTCTGGCTCTACACGCTGCCCTATACGCCCGACAACACGCTGACGGAGCTGGCGCTGGATACCGCATCCGAAGAGGATATTCAGGCGCTGATGCTCCGGGCCACGACCAACATCCAGGCCCCGATGGACGCGCTGTATGCACTGCTGCCCGAGGAGCTCCTCACGCTCCTCTTGGATGAGCTCGCGCCGCAGGAGGCCCCGGCCACGCCTGTGGCGACACCCGGCGAAGCAGAATGACGCATTTCTCGCATACAAAACCGCCGCAGCGAATGCTGCGGCGGTTTGTTTATCCGCTTTGCCCGTGGCGGGAGAATCAGTAGCCCATGATGACCGGGAGCCAGGTGGTCAGCACCGGGAAGAGGCTGATGGCGACGAGCACCAGCACGTTGCACGTCACGTACGGCAGCGCGCCCTTGAAGATGTCGATAACCGGCATGCGGTTGATCTTGTTGCACGCATTCAGGCACATGCCCACCGGCGGGGTGACCAGGCCGATGGCCAGGCCGGTGATCAGCATCGCGCCGAACTGCAGCGCGGAGAAGCCATAGCTCTGCATCACCGGGAGCATGATCGGCGTGAGCATCAGAATTGCGGGGCTGACGTCGATGAACGTGCCGATGATGAGGATGAGCACGTCAAACATCAGCGCGATGCCCCACGCCGGCATGTTCATGCTCATGAAGAAGCTCGCCACCATGTCCGGCACCTTCTGGATGGTGAGCACCCAGGTGAAGATGGACGTGAAGCCGATGATGATCATGATGCTCGAGGAGGAGATCAGGGTCTTCTTGCCGACGAGCAGGCTGTAGAGCACGGCGACGCCGGCACTCTCGGAGGCGGTGCAGATGCCGCCGGAGACGCAGACGATGATGAACAGCGGCATCAGCAGCGCCGGAACGCCGGAGAGAATGGCCTTGAAGAAGCGCTTGGCGTTGAACGCCGTTCTTTCCGGATGCCAGCCCTTGCGCTGGCTGATGATGTACACCAGCACCAGCTGCGTCAGGCCGATCAGGATGCCCGGCACAGCGCCCGCCATGAACAGCGCGCCGATGGATGCGCCGGAGATCATCGCGTAGACGACCATCGGCGTGGACGGCGGAATGATCATGCCCATCGTGGAGGAGGCGACCGTGATGCCCGCGGAGGCGTCCGGCGGATAGCCCTCCTTCTCCATCGCCGGGATCAGGATGGAGCCCAGCGCGGAGGTGTCGGCGACGGAGGATCCGGAGATGCCGCCGAAGATCATGGAGGCGACGATGTTCACCTCGCCCAGGCCGCCGCGGATCGGGCGCAGCAGCTCCATGCAGAAGTTGATGATGCGCTTGGTGATGCCGCCGGTGTTCATCAGCTCGCCGGCGAGCATGAACAGCGGCATGGCGATCATCAGCTCGCTGTACACGCCGTTCCAGATGCGCTGAGGCATCATGGACAGGAACATCGGCCTCGCCGCGGACAGATAGGTGATGCAGGACGCGCCGATGGAGAACGCAAGCGGAACGCCGATCGCCGCGAAGACGATCAGGCCAAGCAGAAGAAATACGATTGCCATAGCTACTCTCCTTCCGTTTACTTGTCCGCCGGCTCAAAGGCGGAGACCGGCGCAAGCACGGACTCGACCGCCTTGATGACGATGCACACCGCGCAGATCACGCCGCACAGCGGCATCAGGCCGTACATGTAGAACATCGGGATCTCCATGCCCATGCTGATCTGCTTGCCCATCTTCACGGCATACAGCCAGCCGTACTTGATGAACAGCACATCCACAACCAGCATCACCGCGCAGTTGAACACGCTGACCCAGCGCTTGACGGAGGGCCTTATGCGGTTGTAGAGGATGTTGATGGAGACGTGCTCACCCCGCAGGACGTTCAGACCCATGCCCCAGAAGGTGGTAAACGTGAAGAGCAGCACGTTGAACTCGGAAACGGATTTCCAGCTCAGGGAGAAGCAATAGCGCATGATGACCGTAAAGATGACCATGAAGGCCAGCAGGCCCATGGCCACCGCGCCGATGCCCATGTAGAGCTTCTCGACCGCCGCGCCGAGCCTTTTGAATTTGTTCATGTGTGTTAATCCCCCTTAACACCGTGTTAAATCAAAAAGGCGGCCGGGGCCTTGACCCCGACCCGCCTCTCTTGAACCCTCTCAGGCGCGTGGCTTACTCGCCGCGGACGGCAGCCACGATGGCGAGCATCTCGTTGAGCTCTTCCTGCGTGCAGATGCCCTCGGCAACAGCCTGCGCATACACCGGCTGGCAGGCCTCCTGGAAGGCGGCGAGCTCCTCGGCGGTCGGGATGTAGACCTCGCAGCCGGCGTCGATGACGACCTGCTTGTGTACTCGCCCATCGCGGTCGCGCACTCGCTCAGGATGGTGCGGAACTCCTCCGGCAGGCTGTTCCACCACTCGGCGTTGACGTAGAACGGATCCGGATGGAACTGATAGTTGACCTGGGTGAAGTACTTCTGGACCTCGTAGAACTTCATGCCCTGGACATTGACCCACGGATTCTCCTGGCCGTCGGCGATGCTGGTCTTCAGGCCCATGTACAGGTCGGCGTACGGGACGGAGACGGTGTTGGCGCCCATGGCCTGGAAGGTCATGTCGATGGTCTTCATGCCGTTGGTGCGCATCTTCAGGCCCTTGAGATCCTCCGGCTTGGTGATCGGGCGGGTGTTGTTGGAGAACTGGCGGTAGCCGCCGGCGTCGCACAGGTTGATGATGACGGTGCCGGTGGTCGCCTCCGCCTCAGCGGAGACCTTCTTGGCCAGGTCGCTCTGCAGCAGCGCGGTGACCTCCTCGCGGGTGTTGGTCAGGAACGGCAGGGTGAACATCAGCAGCCGCGGGCTGAAGTCGAACTGGCCGCCGCGCATGCCCTGGGTGACGCCCTGCACGACCTGCTCGAGCATTTCCTTCTCGGTGCCCAGCTGGCCGTTGCCGAAGACCTCGACGGTCACGTGGCCGTTGGTCTTCTCCGCCACGTCAGCAGCAAACTGCTCCATAGAAACGTAGCGCGGGTTGCCGTCCGGTTGGGCATGGCCCACGATCATGGTGTAGCTGCCCAGATCCGCATACGGATCGGTGTCAGCCAGCGCGCTGACGCAGCCGACGACCAGCAGCGCAGCAAAAACGAGCGCAAGAACCTTCTTCATTCTGAGATACCTCCTGTAGATTTGTGACGGCGCATCCAATCGCGCCCATCTTGTATACATATACTACCACACCGGTCAATCAATTACAATATCCTCCGACAGATTTTTTGCGCTTTTCTCCCAATTCTCTCCGCTTTGCACAATCCGTCCGCGATGTATTCTCCCGCATCGCCATGGAGCGCTCCGGATGCCCGGCACACGATTTTTCTCCATCTTGTATACAAGGTGGCAATTTTCCCGCCGTCTGCGCTCAAACCGTATTGACACGCCCATACCCTGCATTTATAATGGTATCATCACTTTCTGCAAGGATGAGGAGCCTATGATTGCCCAGACCAATGCCGACCACGAGCAGATCTTCCAGACGCTCAAGCTGGAGATTCTGCGCTTTGAGCACAAGCCCGGCGATCTGCTCAGCGAGCACTACCTGTGCCAGCGCTTTTCCCTCTCTCGGACGCCCGTGCGCAGCATCCTGCAGCGCCTGCAGGAGAATGGCCTGGTGCAGATCGTCCCGCGCAAGGGCAGCATCGTTACCCGGCTTGACTACGACATCGTCAACCAGTTTATCTATGAGCGCGTCGCTGTCGAAACCATGGTGCTGCGCGATTTCATCCTCTCCTGCTCCCCGACGGACGCGGAGCGCGTGCGCTTTGTCTATTCCCAGCTGGAGGCGCTTGGGCAGACCTATTTCACGGACCCCGGACATTTTGACGTGGACCGGTTCCGCGAAACCGATCTGTCCATGCACGAGATCTGGTTCCGGGCGACCAACAAGCGCTTCCTCTGGGAGCGGCTGAGCAGCACGCAGGCCAGCTACACGCGCTTTTGCACGCTGGACATCATCGAGGGCAGCAACGTGTCCGATGTGCTGCGCGATCATCAGGAGATGCTCCGCCTGATCGACGCGCACGACGTCAGCGGCATCGAGCCGCTGATGCGCCGCCACCTGTACGGCGGCATCCGCCGCATGGGCGCGCTGGTGTTCACCAAGTATGCCAGCTATTTTGAGCCGATGGAAACGTCCCCGTCAGAGAACGCATGAAAACCAAAGCGTCCGTCCGGAAGCATCCGGACGGACGTTTTTCGCATGCTTTTGTGCGGTACGCAAAAGAGCTCCCTGAACGGAGCTCTTTTGCTAAGAAAGAAGAATAGAAAATTACTTCGCGGCAGCCGCAGCCTTCTCCAGCGCCTTGAGGAAGTCACCCACGCCGATGGTGCAGCCGGTCTTCAGGTCAGCCTCGTCCGGCGCGCCGCTCTCGAGGGTCTGCATGCCGAGCACTTCCTCGACGGTCTTGCCGATGCACCAGGTCGCCAGCGCGTCCGCCTGCTCGAACCAATCCTTGCCAATCGGGGAAGCCACGGCCATGCCGTAGCCCGCGCCCAGCTCGTTCTTGGTCTGCGGCGCGGCGTTGAACTCGCCAGCAGCGCCGGTCGTGTCAAACGTGCCCTTCGGCTGCACGGCATCGAACTGGCAGCCCACGATCTTGCCCTCGTCATCGAGCGTCACGGCACACATGGTGGTGTAAGCAGACACGGAGCCGGCCTTCTCGGCGGTGGCGGCGGTCACGGACACGGAGGTCACGGAGCCCAGGCCGGTCGCGGCGAGCGCAGAGGTCGCCAGCGCGAGCATCAGGGCGGTGAGCATCACAACAGTCAAAATCTTTTTCATGGTGTGGTTCTCCTTCCATTTATGGCAAATGTGTGGCTTTTCGAATTTTCCTATATTTTCCCATTAAAATGTTCAATACGTTATAAACATAAAACAGAAGAATCCCCAATATATACGGGAATTCTTCTGTTTCCTAGGTTTCTTTTTCAGATGATTACTTCACGCTCTTGGCCGCCTCGATCAGGCCGTTCACATAGCCCAGCGTGTCCACCAGGGTGCAGCCGGAGATGACGTCAACCGCTTCCTCAGCGGTCTTGCCGGCGAAAGCCGCTTCCACCTCAGCCACGGTCTTGCCGGTCACATAGTCCTCGATGGCGGCGTAGTTGGTCGCC
>SFFH01000016.1 GCA_004557905.1 Clostridiales bacterium
GTGCATACATTGTACTTGGTTAGGTTCGGCCATGGCGGCGCCCAGTGGGCGCAATAAAGCCATGGCCGAACGCCCGGGAGAGTAGGACGTTGCCGGATCTCATAAAAAAGCGTCCTATCCGCGATAGGACGCAAAAGAAACGCACATCAGCCATTCGTATAGATCGCTCCAAATCTCTCCTGGAAGCGCCGATGGGCAAGCGCCATCGCCTGCTCGGGCGAGAGCGCGCCGCTGCAGGCCTGCAGGACACTGTTGCCAATGATGTTCAGAAACGCTCTTTCGTCAAACGGCGTTTCGACGTGCGGCGGAACCCGTCTGCCGCGCGCGGCGGCGAAGCTCCTGTTTACATTTTTCAGCCAGGGATAGGTGTTGATGATCTCGTAGTTGTTGTAGGATTCCGTACAGGGGGAGACGCCGCCCAGGAAAGCGGAAGCGGAGGAGATCGGCTCGCTGCAGAGCCAGCGGATGAAGCTCAGCGCCAGCTCGGGATGCCTGGATAGCCTGGAGATGCCCAGACAGCCTCCGCCGATGACGGGCCTTCCGCCGGGAATCAGCGCATACCCGATGGAATCGCGCACCCTGGACTGATAGCTGACCAGGGGAGAGGCGAAGTTGTTGTAAATCAGCGCCATCGCGATATCGCCGCCGGCAAAGGCGGACACCGTATTGCGCCACCAGGTCGAATAGTTGGGATCAGCGTAGGGGCGCGCGGCGAGCAGCTGCTCAAGGGCGCGGACAAAGTTGGGCGCGCGCATGTCCACCTTGCCCGTCTCGTCGTACAGGTTTTCCTGCAGGGCGAACAGGCGCTGGAGATATTCGCTCGAGGCCACGGCGATGGAGCCCACGGTCAGCGTCGTGCCGAACTTCACGGGGGAATCCGGATTCAGGCTCCGCGTGAAGAAGGACGCGATTTCATTGTATTCGTCGAAGGTTTTGGGGACGGTCAGCTCTCGGCCAAACCGCTCGACAAACATCCGGCGGATCATGGAGTTGGAGAAGAGGTCCCTGCGGTAGTACAGCATTTGGGTGCTGGGCGAGAAGGGCACGGAATAGAGCGTGTTGTTTACATAGGAATAGGGCGCGACGGTGCCCTTCAGAAACGTGGAAAGAAAGTCGGCAATCGAGGGGTCGATGTCGGTCAGGGGCATGAGCAGCTTGCGGGCAAAGAAGGAGAGCATGGTCACGTCGATGCGCAGCACATCATAGTGCTCATGCCCGCGCATGCCGCTGGCAAAAATATCGAAGATCTCATCGTAGGAATAGATCCCGATATGGACGGGCACGCCGGTCTGGTTGGTGTACAGCTTGGCGATGTGCTGGAGCGTGTAGGCCTCGGGGCTGTCCAGCGTGATGACGCTCAGCGCCTCCCCGTCGGCATGCACCACGGGCGGCGGGGTGAATGAGCGGAAGCCGTTGTTCTCGAGAATCTGATCGCCGGCGGGCGTCTGCGCCTCAATCTGCTGGATCAGCTTCTTGGCGGTGGCGTCGCCCAGCAGGCGATAATTCAGTTCGTATTTGTTGAAATCGCTCTCGGGCAGCGTGAAGAGCGGCGAAAGCGTATAGATCCTGGGCAGGGCGGGGCTGCTGAAGCTCTTGAGCAGATTGCGCGCCACCTGCGCCAGCTCCATGCGCGAGCAGACGACGGCATCCGCACAGCTGAGCTCCTGACTTTCCAGAATGCTGAGCTGCTCGCTCTGCTTGTCCGTCTGGATATGGGTGATCCGGGCGGAGGCGCCCGCCATGGCGGCCTGGAAGCCTGCGCAGAACTCGGCGGTGCTGGACGCCCAGAGGCTTCCCGTCAGCAGGACGACATTGGAACAGCGGTCCTTTCTGACCTGCTGAGCAATGCTGGAGCCCGCCTGTCGGTAGTCAAAGCCGATGAAGTCGGCGACGAAGGAGGGGCGGTGCTCCACGTAGATGACGGGGATGCGCTTGCCGAAGGGGACGGACATCATGTGCTGGCTGCCCGCAAAGACGGCCATGGCGTCGATGCCGTCCTTGAGCACCTCCTGCTGAACGGCCTCCTCGGACTGCTGGCCGTCCAGCTCCGAGGAGAGATACTGGCGGACGCGGTATCCGTGGTTTTCGGCGTAGGTTTTGAAGCTGATGTAGAAGTCGATCGGGCGCTTGTCCCGCAGGTTCGGCAGGAGGACGCCGATGAGCCGGGAGCGCGTCTGGCGCAGCTGCTTGGCCTGCTCGTTGGGGATATAGCCGAGCTGCTCGCAGGCGTCAAGGACACGGCGGATCTTGTCGCTGCTGACGTTGCCGCGGCCGTTGAGCACGTTGGATACCGTTCCCTGCGCCACGCCCGCAATTTTTGCGATGTCCTTGATGGTTGCCATGCGCTTCACGTTCCTTTGCATCCAATCTGATACTTTATTATATCAATAAAGCGCCGCAAACACCATAGAAAAATGAAAAAGCGGGCTGTGCCCGCTCCCGCTTCCGAACGGAATAGCTTGAAAAGAGGCGGGCGGTTTGGCGGCCGGCCGGCATACGGCGGGAGACTTGTCCGGGATTTCATCAAAATTTGATGTGGATTTTGGTTGACATCGCACGAAAGGGCTGGTATAATTTTAGCCAGAAGGAAAATGAAACGATTCAATTTTGAAAAAGCGCTTTCCTTTGCGTCCCGGCGGTGGTAATCAGACCCGGATGGAGGTCTGAGTATTGCAATAAAAGAAAAGGAGACCTGAACATGAAAAAACTGGTAGGAACCCTCTTGGCCCTGGTCATGGTCCTCAGCCTGACGGCCGCGATTGCGGAGCCGCTTAATCTGACCATGTACTTCCCGGTCAACGTCGGCGGCAGTGCGGCTGCGCTGATTGACGCGATGACGCAGGACTTCAACGCGGAGAACCCGGACATCCATGTGGATGCCGTGTACACGGGCAACTATGACGACACCGTCACCGCGATCCAGAGCGCCATTCAGGGCGGCAACGCGCCGGACCTGTTTGTGAGCCTGGCGACGCAGCGCTTCACCATGGCGGACACGAAGATGGCCATGCCGCTGGACGACCTGATCGCCGCTGATCCGGAGGGACAGGCGTTTATCGACGACTTCATCGACGGCTTCATGCTGGACTCCTATGTCGATGGCAGCATCTACTCCATCCCGTTCCAGCGCTCCACGATGGTCATGTACTACAACAAGGACGCCTTCCGCGAGGTGGGCCTCGATCCGGACGCCCCGCCGACGACCTGGGACGAGCTGGTCGAGTACGGCCTGAAGCTGACCAATGAGAACCGCAAGGGCGTGGGCCTGGCGCTCAACTCCGGCTCCGCGCAGTGGGGCTTCACTGGCTTCTCCCTGCAGAACTGCACCAACGGCGTCGGCCTGATGAGCGCCGACGGCAAGCACATCTACTTCAACACCCCGGAGAACGTCGAGGCGCTCCAGTTCTGGCTCGACCTGCAGAACAAGTACGAGATCATGAACAAGGGCATCGTGCAGTGGACCGATCTGCCGACCCAGTTCCTGGCAGGCGAGGTTGCGATGATCTATCACACCACCGGCAACCTGACCAACATCAAGAACAACGCGACGTTTGACTTCGGCGTGTGCTTCCTCCCGGCCGGCAGGCAGTGGGGCGCGCCGACTGGCGGCGGCAACTTCTACATCACCAACGGCATCTCCGAGGAGCGTCAGCAGGCGGCCTGGAAGTTCATCAAGTTCTGCTGCTCCACCGAGCGCGCCGCGCAGTGGTCCATCGACACCGGCTATGTGGCCACCCGCGAGTCCTGCTACGAGACTCAGCTGCTCAAGGACTACTATGCCGGCTTCCCGCAGGCGCTGGTTGCCTACGAGCAGCTGCAGTACGCCCAGCCTGAGCTGACGACCTACTCCGCCGCCGAAATGTGGCGCATCCTGAATGACAACATTCAGGCCGCGGTCACCGGCGAGATGACGGCCGAGGAAGCGCTCGAGGCTGCGCAGGAGCAGGGCGAAGAGCTGCTGGCCGATTATCAGTAAGCTGTCAGTCATGTCAATTGCGGGGCCATGGGCCAACCCTGTGGCCCCGCTCATTCTGTCTGACCGGCAAGATGCCGGCTGCATCACCGACGAAATGCTGAACATCTGCTGCCTGACGGCCGAGGCCGGAGCGGGGCAGAAGGATGTACAGCGCAAGAGGGTCAATTCATGAAACAGAAAATGACGAAGCGCGCAAGGCGCGAAACTGCAATCGGATGGGCGCTGCTGCTGCCGGCTCTGCTCTTCATGTGCGTCTTCACGGTCTATCCTGTTGTCCGCAGCATCGTGCTCAGCCTGACGAAGTACAAGATGGGCATGGAAGCGCCGGAGTTTATCGGCTTTGCGAATTACACCCGTCTGTTCGGCAGCAGCACGTTCTGGAAGGTCATGCGCAATACCGTCAGCTTTGCGCTGATGACGGTGATCCCCAGCATGGTGATCGGCCTTCTGCTGGCCATGCTGGTCAACCGCAAGGGCAGGCACATCGGCTTTATCCGCACGGCGTATTTCTATCCGTCCGTGATGCCGATGATCGCCATTGCCAGCGTCTGGATGTTCATCTATATGGCCAAAAACGGACTGTTTGATCAGATGCTGATCTCGCTGGGGCTCGCGCCGATGGATGTGCTCTCCAACAAGTCGACCGTCCTGCCGGCCATGGCGGTCATGTACGTCTGGCGCGAATCGGGCTATCTGATGGTGTTCTTCCTCTCGGGCCTTCAGAGCATTAACAGCGACGTGCTGGAGGCGGCGGCCATCGACGGCGCGACCGGCTGGAAGACCTTCCGCCACATCACGCTTCCGCTTCTGGCGCCGACGACGCTGTTTATTTCCACCATCGCCTTTACCAACTGCTTCAAGCTGGCCGACCATGTCATCATCATGACGGAAGGCGCACCCAACAATGCAAGCACGCTGCTGCTGTACTACATCTATCAGCAGGGCTTCACCAATATGAATTACGGCGTTTCCTCCACGCTGACGGTCATCATGCTCGTCATCCTGCTGATCGTCTCGGTCCCGCGCTTCTTCAGCCAGGACCGGAAGATCCATTACGCGTAAGGAGGGGGGAGTGCATATGAAAATGAACCGCAAGAAAGCCGTAGGCGTCCTGATCACGCTGTTTTCCATTGTGCTGGGCGTCGTCTGGCTGATGCCGCTGATCTGGCTGATCGGCACTGCGCTGACCGAGACCTCGTTCCATATGACGTTCCTTCCGACCACGCCGTTCACGCTGGAGAACATCAAGTACGTCTGGAACGCCGTGCCGTTCGGCCAGTACTATCTCAATACGATCATCCTCGTCGTGGGCACGTTCTGCATCCAGTTCGTGACCTCCACGCTGGCGGCGTATTCCCTGGCGTTCTTCAATTTCAAGGGACAGGCGCTCGTCTTCATCGTCATCTTCATGCAGATCATCATTCCCAATGACGTGCTGATCATCCCGAACTTCATGACCCTCTCGGAGTTGGGCCTGTACGACACCAAGCTGGGCGTCATGCTCCCGTTCCTGGGCAGCGCGATGGCCATCTTCCTGCTGCGCCAGCACTTCAAGACGGTGCCCAAGGCGCTGGGCGAGGCTGCGATGATCGATGGCGCGAACCTGTGGCAGACGATCTGGCGCGTGTACATGCCCTGCGCCAAGCCGGCGTACATGTCCTTCGCGGTGATCTCCGTCAGCTATCACTGGAACAACTACCTCTGGCCGCTGATTGTGACGAAGTCCCCGACCAACCGCACGCTGACGGTGGGCCTGGCCATCTTTGCCAAATCGAAGGAAGCCAATATGCAGTGGTCCAATGTCTGCGCGGCGACGCTCATCATCATCGCGCCGCTGCTCATCGCGTTCTTCATCCTGCAGCGGCAGTTCATGGACAGCTTTGTCAGCGCAGGCGTAAAGGAGTGACGACCATGATGAACCTCAGTTTCCTGGGAAAGGGAGCGGCATTCTATCCGGCCTTTGGCAATACCAACGCGTTCTTTGAGAAGGACGGCGACCTGTTCTTCCTGGACTTTGGCGAGAGCGCCTTTGAGAAGGCCGTCCGTCTGCTGGACATGGCGTCCTACCGGCATGTCTATGTGCTCATCACGCATCTGCATGCGGATCACATCGGTTCGCTGGCGTCACTCCTCTCCTATACGGCCTGCGTGCTGCACATCCGGGTGACGGTCGTGCATCCTGTGGACACCATCGTGCAGCTGCTGACGCTCGAGGGCATCTCCAGGGATTTTTATACCTACGCCGATCGGCTGCCCGATGCTTGCCCCGTGCAGGCCAGACCCGTCGAGGTGCGCCACGCGCGGGATATGAAGTGCTTCGGCTATGAGCTTAGCGACAGCGAGGAGACGATCTACTTCAGCGGCGACGCGGCGGACGTGCCGCAGAGCATCGCGCAGGGGTACCTGAACGGGCGCATTGCGCGCATCTACCATGACACCGCCAGCCACGAGTCCGAGAGCCACTGCTGGTACAGACGGCTGGAAGCGGCGTTCCCGCCGGAGAAGCGGTCGGGCGTCTACTGCATGCATTTTGACGGAGATTACCTCGAGCAGATGCGCGCGCTGGGCTTCTCCGTGGTGGAGACCGTGTGAGGTGCAGCATGATCAAAGCGCTTGAAGCATTGATCCGCGAGGCGGGCGAGCTGGCCAGATCCAAAGCGCTCAGCGCCCAGGTGCACGTCAAGGGCAAGAGCGATTTTGTCACCGACGCGGACCTGGCGGTCAGCCGCTTCCTGATGGACGCGCTGGTGCGCCTGGCGCCAGGCAGCCATGTGCTCAGCGAGGAGGACACCCGCGCGGATTCCCTGGAGGGAAAGCTGTTCATCGTCGATCCCATCGACGGCACGACGAACCTGATGTATCACATGGGGCTGAGCGCGATCTCGTGCGCGTACGCGGAGGACGGCGAGCTTCTGCTGGGCGTCATCTACAACCCCTTCACCGATGAGATGTTCACGGCGGAACGGGGGAAGGGCGCCTTCCTGAACGGACAGCCCATCCGCGTGAACGGGGATGACACGATCCGCGACGCACTGATCGGCATGGAGGCCGGTCCGGCTACGCTGGCGCAGCAGGGCCCCTTCCTGACGAAGGTTTTCGAGCTGCACAGGCAGTGCCGCGGCATGCGCTTCACCGGCTCGGCGGCCATCGACCTGGCCTATGTGGCGGCCGGAAGGCTGAGCGCGGTGGCGTTTCACTATCTGTATCCGTGGGATTTCGCGGCGGGCTGGCTGATCGTTTCGGAGGCCGGCGGCCGTCTCACGCTGCTGGATGGAGGAACGCCGGTGCTCTCGGGCAGGAGCAAGCCGCTGCTCGCCTCCAACGGCCTGATCCACGAGGAAATCATACAATATTTTGGGATGGCGCGCTGATGCGTGCCATCCCTTCGCTTATTCAGGTATCGACTGCATAAAGTTCTCGTAAGTGATCTGTGCGGCTTCCCTTTCGTGCAGCGTTCGGACAAACGATGCACGCTCTCCCGCGGCCCCCGGCCCGCGCGAGCCGTATTCCGCGAAGAACACCGTGCCGTGCGCGTGCGTCTTGCCCCAGTCGTCAAAGCCCGCGAGGGCGATGTGATCGCCCAGCTCGCAGTCAAGCAGCACGGTCTTCGCCCATTCGCGCCACGGGCGGCCGAGGTACACGCTGCCCGGCGGGCAGCCGCCGTTCAGGAAGCGGCAGCCCTTGAACACATAGCCGTAGGCCTGGTTTTCCGGCGTGGAGGCCGCCGTGCAGAACGCGGCAAAGGGCTCTCTGCGGTCCCCGCGCCCGTCGACGGCCACGATGTCGCAGTCCTCAAACCACGCGGCGGCGCCGCCGAAGATGAAGTCCACGTCGCCCTCGATGCGGCAGCGGCGATAGGTGTGACGCTGCGGCACGCGCGGCGCGTGCTGCTTGGGGCCGATGAAGCCGTTCTTTTCGATCTCCTTGGGCGGCAGCGGCGCAGTGAACAGCGTGTCCTGGAAGCTCCTGAGCACGCAGTCCTCCACCAGCAGATGGTCGCCGTCCGCATAGAGCGCGATGGCCTGACCGGCTTTCTCGCGGGGCGAGGCGTCGTTTTCGATGGTCAGGCGGCGCAGGGTGATGTGCGCGCCGTCCGTGCGCAGCGTGGCTGTGCGGAAGGTGCCGCGCTTCATGCCGTCTTCGAGGATCTCGCGCGCGCCGTCGCCCCAGACGATGCGCGTGCTCCCGGCGGACGCGCCCTCGAGCGTCGTATGGCTGCGCGCAAGCACGGCCTTTTCGCGGTATACGCCGGGCGCGAGGCGGATGACGGCGGGCGTGCCGTCCTGCGGCAGGCGATCGAGCGCGGCCTGCAGGGCTCCGCTTCCGGGGCGGACGGACAGGATGATCGGTGAAGTCATGGTGTTTTCCTCCGAGCAGATGATCAGGGACAGTATAGCACATTCCGCGCGGCTTTGCATCAGGTGATGAAGGGGAAGGCAGGATTTCCGTACCCTGCCGCTGACCGGCGCGATTCCGATTGCAGAATGGAAAAATCTGTGATATAATACTAACGGCCAGAAAACCGTACGGCTGAAAGAAAGAGAGGAATCATGATATGGAGCTCAAGGGCAGCAAGACTGAGAAGAACCTGATGACCGCCTTTGCCGGCGAATCCCAGGCCCGCAACAAGTATACGTATTTTGCCTCCGTCGCCAAGAAGGAAGGCTACGAGCAGATCGCCGCGATCTTCCTGAAGACGGCGGACAACGAGAAGGAGCACGCCAAGATGTGGTTCAAGGCGCTGGGCGAGCTGGGCAATACGGCTGAGAACCTGCTGCACGCCGCCGAGGGCGAGAACTACGAGTGGACCGACATGTACGCCACCTTCGCCAAGGAAGCGGAGGAGGAGGGCTTCACCAAGCTGGCGGCGCAGTTCCGCGGCGTGGCGGCCATCGAGAAGGCGCATGAGGAGCGCTATCGCGCGCTGCTGTCCAATGTGGAGATGCAGAAGGTCTTCGAGAAGGGCGAGATGACCATGTGGGAGTGCCGCAACTGCGGTCACCTTGTCATGGGCACCAAGGCCCCGGCGGTTTGCCCGGTCTGCGCGCATCCGCAGAGCTACTTCGAGGTCCGCGGCGAGAACTACTAAGCGCACAGGAAACGGTCTGCTCCGGCAGGCCGCTTTTTTATGCACAGGAAATTGCACGGGCGGCTTGCAGCGTGGTTTGCCGCGTGCTATGATAAAGCCACAAGCAAGAATGCGGGAGGAAAACCTTATGGAATACGTCAATCTGGAAAAGCTCGGCGTCAGGCCGTCCCGTCTGGGCTTTGGCTGCATGCGCTTTCCGACCACGCCGGAGGGAACAATCGACGAACCGCGCGCGATGGCGATGCTCGATACCGCGTACAGGGCCGGCGTCAATTACTTTGACACGGCCTATTTCTACCACAACAGGACCAGCGAAGAATTCGTCGGCCGCGCGCTCAAGCGGTATCCGCGCGAGAGCTTCTACCTGGCCACCAAGCTGCCGCTGTCGCTCATCCATTCCCTGGAGGAGGCGAAGGAGATCTTCGAGGGTCAGTTCAGGTCCCTGCAGGTGGAGTACTTCGACTTTTACCTGCTGCACTGCATCAACCAGAAGAACTGGAAGACGACGCTTGAAAACGGCCTGATCGACTTCCTGCTCGAGCAGCAGAAGCAGGGCCGCATCCGCCATCTCGGCTTCTCCTTCCACGACAGCTACGAGCTGTTCGAGGAGGTGCTGACCTATCGCGACTGGGATTTCTGCCAGATTCAGCTCAACTACATGGACACCGACATTCAGGCGGGCCTGAAGGGCTACGAGCTGGCCAAGGGGCGCGGCATCCCGGTGATCGTCATGGAGCCGGTCAAGGGCGGCAGCCTGGCGACGCTGAGCGAGGACATCTGCCGGCGCTTCAGGCAGGCGCGCCCGGACTGGTCCGTTGCCTCCTGGGCGATGCGCTGGGTCAAGAGCCTGGAGGGCTGCAAGGTCATCCTCTCCGGTATGTCCGACGAGGCGCAGGTGGCGGACAACCTGGAAACCTTCGCACAGCCCGGCGGGCTTTCGCAGGAGGACATGCAGGTGGTGGCCGAGGTGCGCGCCATGATCGAGGCCCGCACGTTCGTCGGCTGCACAAACTGCAAGTATTGTATGCCCTGCCCGTTCGGCGTGGATATCCCGCAGAACTTCAAAATGATGAACAACTTTGCCAAGTATTCCAACGAAGGCCGTCTGCGCTTTGAATGGAAGGACATGGAGGAGGCCGAACGCGCCGATCAGTGCCGCCGCTGCGGCAAGTGCGAAACCGTCTGCCCGCAGCAGATCCCGATCCGCGAAAAGCTGCACGAGATCGCCGGGCGGATGAAGGAATAAAAAATCTGAGCGTCCCGCTTGACAGGACGCTCATTTCGTGCTATCATTTCATCATTCAATGAAATGTTGAACGGTGAATACCGAAGGAGGCAGACAGATGAGTGAGCACAAGCACGATCACGACGAGCAGGACTGCACCTGCGGTCACGAGCATCACGAGAAGCATGACTGCTGCTGCGGCCACGAGCATCACCATGAGCACGAACATGCCTGCGGTCACGAGCATCATGACGGGCAGGGCTGCAGCTGTGGCCACGATCACGACCACGACGGCTGCGGCTGCGGCCACGACCACGGCGACGATGAGGAAGCGAAGGAGGAGCTGCCGCGCCTGATTCTGGCGCTGGCGCTCTTTGCGGCGGGCATGCTGCTGCCGGTTTCGCCGCTGGCGAAAACGCTGCTGCTGCTCTCCTGTTATGTCGTCTCGGGCTTCGGCGTGCTGCGCGCCGCGGTGCGCTCCCTGTGCAGGGGCCGCATGCTGGACGAAAATTTCCTGATGGCCGTCGCCTCCCTGGCGGCGATTGCGATCGGCGAAATCGACGAGGGCTGCGCCGTCATGCTGTTTTACCAGGTGGGCGAGTGCTTCCAGGACTACGCCGTGGGCCGCTCGCGCAAGCAGGTCAAGGCGCTGCTGGCGATCAAGCCGGAGGAGGCGTTCGTCCTGCGGGACGGCGCGTATGCGGCGGTCGACCCGGCGCAGGTACAGGTCGGCGAGGAGATCCGCATCCGCCCCGGCGAGCGCGTGCCGCTGGACGCGGTGGTGCTCACCGGCATGAGCGAGATGGACACCTCCGCGCTGACAGGCGAGAGCGTTGCGCGCAACGCGGAGCCGGGCGACACGGTGCTCGCGGGCTTCGTCTCGCGCAACGGCGTGATCACCGCGCGCGTGACCAAGCCGCTGGCGGAGTCCTCCGTCAGCCGGATTCTGACGATGGTGGAGGAGGCGCAGGAGCGCAAGGCGCCCGTCGAGCGCTTCATCACCGTGTTTGCCCGCGTGTATACGCCGATCGTCGTCGGCCTGGCGGCGGTGCTGGCCATCGTGCCGTCCGTGATCCTGGGTACCTGGCGCGTCTGGGTGTACCGCGCGCTCACGTTCCTGGTCGCGTCCTGCCCGTGCGCGCTGGTCATCTCCGTGCCGCTGTGCTACTTTGCGGGCATCGGCTCGGCGGCGCGCCGCGGCATCCTGATCAAGGGCGGCGACAGCCTGGACGCGCTGTGCCGCGTGAAATCGTTCGTGCTGGACAAGACCGGCACGCTGACCACGGGTGACTTCAGCGTTTGCCATGCGCACCCGGCGGCGGGCTTTGCGGAGGAGGACGTGCTCGCGCTGATCGCCGGCGCGGAGCGCGACAGCAGCCATCCGCTGGCGCAGGCCGCCATCCGGGAGGCGGAGGCGCGCGGCATCGCGGCGCAGGCGGTGACGCTGGAGCGCGAGATCGCCGGGCGCGGCGTGCAGGGACGCACGGAGAGCGGCGAGATCGTGCTCGCCGGCAACGCGGCCCTGATGCAGGAAAACGGTGTGGCGCTGGGCGGCCTCGTCTGTGACAGGGACAGCGCTCGCATCTACGTTGCCAGGGGCGGCAGGGCCGTCGGCTTCATCTGCCTGGAGGATGTGATCAAGCCCGGCGCGAAGGAGGCGCTGACGCAGCTTCACGCACAGGGCATCGCGCGCACGGTCATGCTCACCGGCGACCGCGAGGCCCCGGCGCAGGCCGTGGCCAGGGAGCTTGACCTTGACGAGGTGCACGCTCAGCTGCTGCCGGAGGACAAGCTCTCCAGGCTGGAGGACATTTGCCGGGAGGGCGGCACGGCGTTTGTCGGCGACGGCATCAACGACGCGCCGGCGCTCATGCGCGCGGACGTGGGCATCGCCATGGGCGCGCTGGGCAGCGACGCGGCGATCGAGGCCGCGGACGTCGTGCTGATGACCGACGAGATGGACCGTCTGCCGCAGGTGGTGAGCGTGGCGCGCCGGGTGCGTCAGCTCTCGCGGCAGAACGTGGTCTTCGCGCTGGGCGTCAAGGTCGCGGTGCTCGTGCTGGCGGCGCTGGGCATGGCGGGCATGTGGGCGGCGGTGTTCGCGGACGTGGGCGTGGCGCTGATTTGCGTGCTCAACGCGATGCGCGCCATGCGCTGACGCGGCTTGACAAAGCGCTGCGCGCGTGGTATCCTGCTCCTGTTCAATTCATGATGAGGAGAGAAGCATATGGAAGAGATTGTCAGAAGCGAGCATCGCGCAATCGTGTTCAAGATGAACCGCAAGCAGGCGGCGACGGTCGCCCGCTATATCAAGGACCACTCCGGTTCTCCGGAGACCGTCTTCGCCGTGGACGTGGACACCATGGAGCTGATCATCCAGGCGAAGAACGCCGCCGAGGACGACGTGCTCGTGCTGGAGGGCGAGGAGGACGTCTTCGAGGTCGAGGAGGAGACCATCGAGGAGAACGAGGAGGTCTGGGAGGCCGTCGAGGAAGCACTCGAGGGCTTTACCGGGGAAGAGGAATAATCCGCAGAATATCAAAGGAGCTTCGGCATGCGCCGGAGCTCCTTTTGCGTGATGATGCGTTTCATTCGCCGCGAAGCGAAGAAGGGAGTCTGAGGGATAATATCCCTCAGGCGGGTTTGGGCGGCGGCCCAACGCTTCCCCCGTCACCCTTCCTCCTTCACATGGCTCATCGCCAGGTGAATGATCTCGCGCGGGTGGCAGTCGGCCAGGCTGTAATAGAGCATTTTGCCCTCGCGGCGCGCGGTGATCAGGCGCGCCTGCTTGAGCGCCTTGAGCTGATTGGAGACCGCGCTGGGTGTCATGCCGACGGCCTCGGCCAGGTGCCCGGCGCACAGCTCGCGCCCGTCCAGCGCCAGCAGGATCTTCAGCCGCGTATCCGAACCGATGACACGGAAAAACTCCGCCAGCGCGGCGATGTCCGCCTCATCGGGCATGCTCCTTTGAACCTCCTGCGCGACGGGCAGACAGGCGCTGCATGAATTTTCCTGCATAAATAACCTCCGGAAGCGACGTTGCTTGCGTTCATCGTATCGTATCCCTGTGCGTTTGTCAAGCGCTGAAATGTGCACAGACAGCGGTATAAACGCCGCGCAAACAGGCCAAAGTAAAGCGCACAAGGAGGTTGATCCCAGTGAAAAAGAGGAACATGCTGCTGCTGGCGCTGCTGCTTGCGCTTGCACCGGCGGCTGGCTCCGCGCAGGACCTGCCGGAGCTGTTTGGGGACGTATACGAGAGCATCGGCGAGGGGCTTGCGCAGGGCGCCGGCCTAGCGGCAAACAGCCTGGGCGAGGAGCTGACGCTCTCGCTGGCGACGGACAGCGCGCGGGTGGAGGAGGGCAAGACCGTCGTGCTCACGGTGACGGCGGGCAACCCGCTGGCCAGAGAGGTGAGTGTCGGCGTCGCGCTGGAGCTCCCGGAGCGCCTGCGCGCTTCTGAGGAGACCGCGTGGGAGGCGACACTGGCCCCCGCACAGCTGGACGAGGAGACGGGCGAGCTGACGCCGTCCGTGACCACGTTCACGCGCGAGCTGACGCTTCTGCCGGGCGGCGGGAGCGAGCAGGCGGTCATCGGCAGCGAGCTTGAAATGGGCACGCGCTTTTACCGCGCCCAGACGCCGCTGGCGCTGTGCGTGCCGGACGTGAGCGTCATCGCAAGCGTGGACGGCGCGGACAACCACCGCATGCAGCCGGGAGACACGTTTGCCTACCGGATCGAGATCGCCAATGCGGGCGACGCGCCCAAGGATGTGACGGTGGAGATGGTGCTGCCGCAGGACGTGACGCTCACGGAGAAGCTGCCCGAGGGCTTTGCACAGGCGGGCAGCGTGATCCGCGGCCAGGTGCACGCACAGGCGGCGGAGGGAGAAACAGCCAGCAGCGTCGTGCTCACGCTGCCGGCGGTGATCGCGCAGAACGCGCTGAAGGGAGATGAGGATGCGCATAAGCTGATCGCCGGCACGCTGCGCGTGGACGGCGAGCGCGTGCCGCTGGAGCGCATCGAGGTGTGCGACGCGAAGATCAACGCGCGCCTGCTGGCGGATACGGAGCGCCTGGAGGCCGGCGAGGAGACGACGCTGAGCGTCGTGGTGGTCAACAGCGGCCTGGCCGCGGCGGACGTTCGCCTGTCGTGCATGCTGCCGGAGGGCCTGTCCCTGGCTGTCACGGAGGATGAACAGGAGGAGGCGACGGCGGCGGAAACCCAGGCTGTGCCGACGGACGGCGGCGACAACCTGCCCATGACCGGCACGGCCGTCCCGGGTGAGCCGCAGGCGGCGCCCGTGATGACGCGACAGGACAGAACGCTGATGTTTGACGTGCACATGGACGCGGCCGGCGAGGAAGCCGACGGCGTGATCGCCAGCACGCGGGTGATCGAGATCCCGGTGGTCGCCGACGCGCCGCAGGACAACCTCGGCGAGCAACTGGTCGGCGCGTCCCTGGCGTGGAGCGTCGGGGAGGAGCCGATGCAGCTGGGCGAGGCGGTGGCCATGCGCGTGGTTCGCCCGGAGTTCCTGGGCATGTCCCGCGCGGATTGGAACGGCGTGTTCTGGGCCAGCGTGCTGCTGGTGGTGACGGTGCTCTGCCTGTACGTCGCCGTGCGCAGGGAGAGCAAGGAAGAGGATTTCTGCTGCGAGTAAGGACAAACATCGGCGATCTGTAAGCGCAGAGCGGAGAAGGGTCAAGGAATGACATCCCTTGCGGGGCTTGGGCGGCAGCCTGATATCTCCTGAAGATGACGCAGCCTGCGATTGAAACGCGCTGATTCGCAGGGCTTGAATTCAAGCAAATGCCGGGAAAAGGACTGTAAGCACGGCTTGCGGTCCTTTTTGCTTGCAATTCACGGGAAAGTATACTACAATGCTCCCAAAGGAAGTGATGCGCATGGATGCATGTGCTTTGGTGATTCCCGATCTGACGATGGCGGAGGAGATAACCGCGTACCGGCAGGCGTTTCTTGACAGCGGCGACTCGATGGACGGCACGGGCGGACTGCGCCGGTGCGAAAACCCTGCGGACTGGCTCGATGAAAACGCGCGCTTCATGAAGCGCGAGACCGTGCCGGAGGGCTGGGTGCCCGCGACGCAGTTTGTCTATGTGCGCGCAAGCGATCAGCGCATTGTCGGCATGATCCAGGTGCGCCACGAGTTCAACGATTACCTGGCCAAGTACGGCGGGCACATCGGCTACAGCGTGCGGCCGGACGAGCGGCGCAAGGGCTATGCGGCAAGGATGCTGCAGGAGGTTCTGCCGGTTTGCCGCAAGCTGGGGCTTGAGAAGGTGATGATCACCTGCCTGACGGACAACGAGGGCAGCCGGCGCACGATCCTCAAAAACGGCGGCGTGTACGAATGCACGGTGCACGAGCCGGAGGAGAACGTGGATCTGGAGCGGTACTGGATTGCTTTGTAGAGGAGGAGACGATATGGCTTATGTGTATAGGGCTGTGCGCGTGGAGAAGCCCGAGTGGGAGAAGATCCCGGCGGTGACGCTCACGCACCAGCCGTGGCTTGCGCCGTGTGACATTGAGGCATCGGCGCAGCTGTGCCACGACGGGGAGAACCTCTATGTGCGCATGACGGCGAAGGAGAAAAACATCCGCGCGACGCTGACGGGACCGCTTGATCAGGTGTGCAACGACAGCTGCCTGGAGTTCTTCTTCGCGCCGAAGACGGACGACGCGCGCTACTTCAACTTTGAATGGAACCGGCTGTTAAGTGTCTATGTGGGCTTCGGCGGGGCGCGAAAGACCCGCGCGCGGCAGATTCTCAAGGACCCGAAGGCGCTGTTTGCGCCGGCCGCCTTTGACACCGCGGACGGCTGGGGCATCGAATACAGGATTCCGAAGGCGTACATTCAGATGTACATGCCGGACTTCGAGCTGCGGGGCGAGGCGGCGTGCAACTTCTACAAGTGCGGCGACGAGACGGAGATCCCGCATTATCTGGCCTGGGCAAAGCTGTCGAGCGATACGCCGGACTATCACCGGCGGCAGGATTTTGGCAAATTGATTTTTGAATAAAGAAAAGCGCTGACCGGAAACCGGCCAGCGTTTTTGCTGTATCTTTTATTCCTGTACACCTTGATGATCGGATCGCTTGTGACAATTCGCACAGCAATGCGCACAGTCCCCGCCGCAGGAAAAGAGCAGCTTTTTCCTGCGGATGCGGCGGACGGCCAGCGCGACGAGCACGGCGAGAATCAGCAGGACGAGGAGGGTGGCAAGATTCATTCAGATCCCTCCCAGCGCCAGACCGATGATGCGCACGATGAACGCCGCGATCCAGGCGATCGCACACTGACCGACGACCACGCCCACGGCCCACTTGCCGCCCAGCTCCCGCTTGATCGAGGAGACGGCGGCGACGCACGGCGTGTACAGCAGGCTGAAGACCAGCAGGCTCGCGGCGGCCAGAGGCGTGAGCGAGGCGAGCAGGACCTCTGTGGAGCCGTAGAGCAGCACGAGGGAGGAGACGACGCTCTCCTTGGCCATGAAGCCGGAGACCAGCGACGTGACGACGCGCCAGTCGCCAAAGCCCAGCGGCGCGAACAGCGGCGCGAGCAGGCCGGAGATGGCGGAGAGCAGGCTGTCGTGGGAATCCGCGACGACCTGGAGGCGCATGTCAAACGTCTGCAGGAACCAGATGAGGATCGTGGCAACAAAGATGACGGTGAACGCGCGCTGCAGGAAGTC
Source organism: Clostridiales bacterium (assembly GCA_004557905.1). Classification (GTDB taxonomy): domain Bacteria; phylum Bacillota; class Clostridia; order Christensenellales; family Aristaeellaceae; genus Ventricola. Next base: position 17,009 of record SFFH01000016.1, read on the forward strand.
CTTTGCCTTTTCCCACAGCAGCAGGGCGACGTTTTTCGCGCCCGGCATGCGGTAGTTGGGCAGCTCCATGACGAACGGCACCGGCTCGCCGGAGAAGAGCGTCTTCTTGAGCAGCAGCGCCATCAGAATGCCGCAGACGACGCCCAGCGCGTACAGCCCGATCATCACCAGCGCCATGTGCTCCGGGAAGAAGACCGCGCTGAAGAACGCGTAGATCGGCAGCTTGGCCGAGCAGCTCATGAACGGCGTGAGCAGGATGGTCATCTTGCGGTCGCGCTCGGAGGGGAGCGTGCGCGTGGCCATCACGCCCGGCACCGTGCAGCCAAAGCCCACGAGCATCGGCACGATGCTGCGGCCGGACAGGCCGATCTTGCGCAGCAGCTTATCCATGACGAACGCGACGCGGGCCATGTAGCCGCTGTCCTCGAGCAGCGAGAGGAAGAAGAACAGCGTGACGATGAACGGCAGGAAGCTGAGCACGCTGCCCACGCCGCCGAATACGCCGTCGATGACGAGCGAGTGCACGACGGGGCTGACGCCCGCGGCGGTGAGCAGGCGCTCCACCGCGCCGGAGAGCATCGAGATGCCGGTCTCCAGCCACCCGGAGAGCACCGCGCCGACGACGTTGAAGGTGAGATAGAACACCAGGCCCATGATCGCGATGAACGCGGGGATGGCGGTGTAGCGGCCGGTCAGCACGCGGTCGAGCGCCACAGAGCGCGCATGCTCGCGGCTCTCGTGCGGGCGCACGACGGCGGCGTCGCAGATGCGCCGGATGAACGAGAAGCGCATGTCCGCGATGGCGGCGGCGCGGTCCAGACGGCGCTCCTCCTCCATCTGTACGATGATGTGCTCGACGGTCTCGCGCTCGTTCTGGGAGAGGTTCAGCTGCTCGAGAATCAGGGCGTCGCCCTCGGCCAGCTTGCTGGCGGCAAAGCGCACGGGGATGCCCGCGGCCTCAGCGTGGTCCTCGATCAGGTGCATGAGGCTGTGCAGGCAGCGGTGCACCGCGCCGTTGCACTCCTGCGCGTCGCAGAAGTCCTGGCGGCCGGGCCGCTCCTGATACTGCGCGACGTGGATGGCGTGGTCGATCAGCTCGCCGATGCCCTCGTTTTTCGCCGCGGAGATGGGGATGACCGGGATGCCCAGCCGGGCTTCCAGCTCGTTGACGCGGATGGAGCCGCCGTTCTCGCGGACCTCGTCCATCATGTTGAGCGCGAGCACCATGGGAACATTCAGCTCCATAAGCTGCATGGTCAGGTAGAGGTTGCGCTCGATGTTGGTCGCATCCACGATGTTGATGATGCCCTTGGGCTTGTCGCCCAGCAGGAACTGGCGGGTGACCAGCTCCTCGCCCGTGTACGGGGACATGGAGTAGATGCCCGGCAGGTCGGTGACCAGCGTGTTCGCGTGGCCCCGGATGACGCCGTCCTTGCGGTCGACGGTCACGCCGGGGAAGTTGCCCACATGCTGGCTGGAGCCGGTGAGCTGGTTGAAGAGCGTGGTCTTGCCGCAGTTCTGGTTGCCGGCGAGCGCGAAGGTGAGCATCGTGCCGGCGGGAAGCGGATGCTCATCCGCCTTGACGTGGTACTTGCCGCCCTCGCCCAGACCGGGGTGCGGGGTGCGGCTGCGCGGCCCCGCGGGCGCGCGCAGGCTGGCCTCGGGGATGGGCTCCACGCCGATGTTCTTCGCGTCGTCCACGCGCAGGGTGAGCGTGTAGCCGCCCAGCAGCAGCTCCATGGGGTCGCCCATCGGGGCGTATTTGACCAGCGTAATCTCCGCGCCGGGGATTACGCCCATATCCAGAAAGTGCTGGCGCAGCGCGCCCTCGCCGCCGACCTGCGTGACGACGGCGGACTGGCCGATTGAAAGCTGATTGAGCGTCATGTCTCTTCCCTCTTCCTCGTGCAATTGTTTGCCTTGGATAACTTCTGACAAAAGATAGTCTACACTAACATTTGGCATTTGTAAAGCCTCAATCTTGACAAAGTTGAGCGCGTCGGTTTGACAGCGTATATCCGCAATGCTATAATCAACGGAAGATGGATCGGACAGAACCGATATATGCAAAGGAGGACGCGGGCATGCAGGGAGAAAAGAGGCGCTGGCCGCTCGTGCTGGGCATCGCGCTGTGCGTGCTGTCGCTGGCGCTGTCCGTCGCGCTGCAGGAGGCGGGCTATCTCACCTACCTCAACGGCGACATGGCCTCGGAGATGATTCTCGCGCGGCGCCAGGCGGACACCGGCAGCCTGATTCAGATGGACTGGATCTACTCCACGGAGATTCACACGATCCACATGAATCTGCTGTATGCGCTGTCCTTCCTGTTCACGGACAGCTTTATGCTCGCGCGCATCATCGGCAACACGATCGGCTTTGTGCTCGGCATGCTTGCGTGCGTGTTCCTGTGCAGGACGCTGGGGCTTTCCATGGCGAAGGGCCTGTGCACGGCGGCCCTGCTGCCCTTTGCGGCGGGTACGCTGTACGCCTCCAACATGACCATCGGCGGGTACTACATTATCCACCTGCCCTTCGCGTTTGGCGGCGCGGCGCTGTGGCTCGCCGCGTCCGAGGGCGGAAGGGGCAGACGGCGCGGCCTGGCGGCGCTGGCGCTGTTCCTGGCTGTGTGTCTGCTCGAGGGCCTGCTGTCGGTGCGCTATGTGCTGTGCTTTATCTGCCCGATGGTGGTTGTGGCGGGCCTTAATGTGCTGCTCGCGCCGCAGACGAGCCGCTCGCTTCGGGACCATCACCTGCGCTTCGGCGGGGTGACGGCGGCGGGCTTTCTGGCGTGCGCCGCGGGCTATGCGGCCTCGGAGCTTCTTTACCCCCGGCTGTTCGAGAGCGGCGTGGGCGCGGCGGGCTCGTTTGTGTTCAACCCGCTGAACGGGGAGGCGATGGTTTCCTCGCTGGCGACGGTCTTTGCGGACTTCCTCAAGCTGCTGGGCTGGCGGGGCGACGCGGCGCTGTTCTCCCTGCCGGGCATCGCGAACCTGTGCATCGCCGCCGTGCTGGTGCTCGCCGGCATGATGACGGTGCGCGTGTATCGGAGCCTTGACACGCGGGAGCGCGCATCGCGCATGCAGAAGCGCATGCTGCAGTACGCGTTTGCCGCGCTGGGGGTCAACCTGTTCTGCTTCGTGTTCATCAAGGGCGCGTACCTCAACCGCTATCTCATCCTGGCGGTGCTGTTTTTCATCCCTGTGCTGACGATTGTGGTCGCGCGGGAGAGGAGCCTGCGGCTGCGCTGGGCGTTCCTGCTGTTTTTCGTGATGATGCTGGGCACGGCGGGCGGCCATTTCCTGATGGAGACGCGCGCGCAGCAGCCGGGCGTCGAGCAGCGCGAGGCGGACATGATGGACACGGCGGACTTCCTGATCGGGGAAGGCTATACACACGGCTACGGCGACTTCTGGGTCGTGCGCGTGATGCAGGAGCGCACGGGCGGCACGCTGACGTTTACGGGCGTCAGGCAGATCGAAACGGAGGAGGGCGCGGTGTGCCCGGTCTCGCTGGAGATGATCCGCTGGCTGGAGCCGCAGAACGCGTCGCACATGGACGCGTGCCCGGGCAAGACGTTCCTGGTGCTCACACGCGGGCAGGAGCAGACGCTTGCGCCGTGGCTTGCCATGACCGGCGCGCCGCTCATCCACGAAAACGGCCAATACGCGGCCTATGGCTTTGACAGCTCGGAGGCGCTGATTGGCTTCATGCTGCTGGGCCAGATGAAGCTGGAGAACGCGGACTGCGATCAGGGCGTGTTCACCCTGCAGGCGGGCGGGCGCATGCGCGTGCCGACGGGTTTCCGCGAGGCGGGGGACTACGTGCTGTCCTTCACCTGCGAGGGCGAGCCGGGCGAGGGCAGCCGTGCGGCGGCCTACGCGACGCGGCACTTTGAGGTCATCGGCGAGCAGGCGATCGTACCGGGCGAGAACGCGCTGACGTTCACGCTTCACGCGGACGATCCGTACTTCATGCTGCTGCTGACGAGCGGCGAGGCGCAGAAGCTTACGATCTCCGGGATAAGGCTTCACAAGGCGCAGGATTTGCCCTGAAATTTGATGAAGGCGGGAGCATGAAGGGCGGATCACCCGTCATATATATGTACAGGCAATCCGCTGCGACCAAGATTTGCCAAAAGGCCTTGAAATATCCTTCTGAAGTGGTTTATACTACATGCAGAACTACGGAAAGTTGAGGAGGGCTGACCATGTTTTGTCCCCACTGCCATAACAAAATCCCGGACGGAAGCAACATCTGTCCGCTGTGCTATGCCAATCTGGCGGGCGTGAAGCCGCAGGCCCCTGCCGCGCCCAAGGACGCGGAGCGGCAGGATGCGCCGGCGAGGACGTCCGCACGCAAGAGCACGAAGAAGGCCGCCTATACCAAGGGCAGCCGAGGCGGCAAGAAGAACGCCGACATGACGCCCATGATCATCGCCTTTGGCCTGATCGTGATTCTGGTCATCATCATCGTGATGATCTTCAGGTCCATGTTCGGCGCGGGCGACACCCAGAAGACGCCGCCCGCCCAGGCCAACACGCCGGTGGTGGAGGCGCAGAACACGCCCAACTTCATCGTCTTCGGCGCGACGGCGACCCCGGGTACGCAGGTCATCGTGACGCCGACCCCGGCCATCGAGGTGACGCCGACGCCAGCGCCGACCGCGCAGGCCTCCTACACCACGCTGCGCAAGGGCGACGAGGGTCCCGAGGTGGTGACGCTGCAGCAGGCGCTGGCGGAGCTGGGCTATCTGAGCGGCGCGGCCGACGGCAACTTCGGCACCGGCACGCAGACCGCCGTCAAGAAGTTCCAGACGGACCAGGGCCTGGAGGCCGACGGCATCGCCGGCAAGAAGACGCTGGAGGCGCTGTACACGAAATCCTCCGTGACCCCGATCCCGGAGACGACCGTGGGCCCGAACGACATCATGAACCTGCCGGGCTGATTGCAAAAGAAGAGGCTGTAAAGCGGATGTCTTTACAGCCCCTTTTCCTGCATGGCTGCTTGATACGAATGCTGATTGACATTGAGAACGAACTCCCTCAGTCAGCTTCGCTGACAGCTCCCTCAGGAGGGAGCCTTGGCTTCCTGGTGCAACCCCAGCCTCCCTCAAGAGGGAGGTGGCTGCCGCAGCAGCCGGAGGGAGTGCCCTTCGGCTGTCAAGCGTTTTCATTGCGAATTGGTATCTGACATTCATTTAATTGGAGACGATCATGAAAAAAAGCATGTGCATGTTTCTGCTGGCGCTGTGCCTTCTGCCCGCGCTGGCCTTTGCCGCGCCGGTGCTCAGCAGCGTCTATGCCGACGACGTGACGCTGGTGAGCGGGCAGGACGGCTGGGGCTTCCACTTTTACGCCGGGGAGGGCGGCACGCTGGCGGTGCGGCTGCTCAGCGGCAGCACCGGCGAGGCCGTCTGCGACGTGGGGGCGATGAGCGTGGAGGCCGGCAGCGGGCGCATGGCCTGGAACGGCCTGCTCCCGGATGGCAGCGCCGCGGCGCCGGGCGACTATATGGTGCAGGTGCAGCTGAAAAACGCCTGGGGTGAGGAGAGCGAAAGCAGCGTCTTTTCGCTGCACATCTTTGAAAGCGAGGCCGCGCGCAGCGAGAACGTGCTCGACCTGAGCACGCTTGAGGCTGAGGAGGCGGCGAGCTGGGAGGAGCCGGCTGCGGCGGACGATGCGGGCGGCGTGCCGCAGGCGACGAGCTTCTGGGACATGAACCCGGACGACTATGACCTCACCAACCCGGAGCACCAGCAGGCGATCTGGGACCTGATGATGCAGCCGATCACGGTGCTTGAGGGCGAGCAGACGGAGAACATCTACATCACCAACCAGCCGGGCATCAGCGCGCGCCCGTACAAGGAGAACTGCGCGGGCGAGCTGCACGGGCAGAGCCAGGGCGTGCATGTGCTGGAGGAGAATGTGGACGGCTACGCGCTCATCGAGGCCTACACCAACGACGGCACGAAGACAGAAAACAGCTACATGGAGTCCATCGCGGCCAGCAAGGTGCAGGGCTACATCAAGGCGAGCAGGCTGCAGCAGGTGACGCCCAGCGACAAGTACGCACTGCTGATTGACAAGCTGCGCCAGAAGCTCTACGTCTTTGAGGCTGGCAGGATCGTCACGTCGCTGGACGTGTCCACGGGCAAGAATACCAAGAGCCAGCCCTACAACGAGACCCCGGCGGGCGAGTTCATCACGGTCAGCCGCGTCGGCAACTTCCAGGCCGGCTCGAGCACCATTGGCCGGTTTGCCATCCGCATCAACGGCGGCACGCTGCTGCACGAGGTGCTGCACGACGTCGGCGCGGACGGCAAGACGAAAATCTACACGAACTACGAGCCGCAGCTGGGCTACAAGGCTAGCCACGGCTGCATCCGCATCCCGCGCAGGAAGAACGCCGACGGCTTCAACATGGAGTGGTTCTGGAACAACCTGCCGCTCAAGACCAAGGTCTTCATCTGGGAGGACAAGGGGCGGCAGATGTACGCGCCGGAACTGCCGGACCCGGATCTGCAGCTCTACCGCAACGTAAACGGCGGCAGCAACTACCACATCGACGAGAACTGCTCCGGCGTGAAGGAGCAGTACCTGCCGCTGACCGGTGATTTTACCTACGCCGATTTGGACAGGAGCGAATTCAGCAAGCTGACGCCCTGCGTGTACTGCGGCGCGCCGCAGACCAAGCGGGAGCTGTACAACCGCTACGTCGCCTCGGCGCAGGAGATCGGCGCGGAAATCACCGACGAGGTGAAGGCGATCTTCGGCGTGAACTGAGTTGCCGGACGAAAAAAGAACAAAATGAAGGCGGATCATGCAAGAGCATATCCGCCTTTTTGCTGCATATATTTTGAAAATGAATAAAATGCAATAAAAAACTTCTCAATAAAAGGCTGATTTGCGTGAAAACCAAAAATTTTGAATTTATGAAAAATAAAACTTGCATTACTGGATATAGTGTGATATACTGCATCTACACTGTTTCAGCGAGGTAAAGTGATAAACTGAATTCTGCTGAAACGGAAAATTCAGATCAGGGTGCTGGATCGATGGCGGGAGGCGTTCCTTTTGATAAAGCTGAAAAACGTGCACAAGAGATTCGGTCACCTGGAGGTGCTCAAGGGCATCGATCTGACGGTTCCCAAGGGAGAGAAGCTGGTGATCATCGGGCCGAGCGGATCGGGCAAGAGCACGCTCATCCGCTGCATGAACGGCCTGGAGGAGGTGACCAGCGGCGAGGTGTACATCGACGGACAGCTGATGACGCACAAGACGCGCGCGGCGCTCAACCGGCAGTACTCCTCGATGGTGTTCCAGCAGTTCAACCTGTACCCGCATCTGACGGTGATGGAAAACCTGACGCTGGCGCCCGTGAAGCTCAAGAAGGTGCCCAAGGCGGAGGCTGAGGCGCTGGCGATGGAAAACCTCAAACGTGTCGGCCTGGCCCAGAAGGCGCACGTCTACCCGACGACGCTCTCCGGCGGCCAGCAGCAGCGCATCGCGATCGCGCGGTCGCTGACGATGAAGAACCCGGTGATCTACTTCGACGAGCCGACCTCCGCGCTTGACCCGGAGATGGTGCAGGAGGTGCTCGACATCATGATCGAGCTGAGCCACGACGACGTGACGATGGTGGTCGTCACGCACGAGATGGGCTTCGCGCGCGAGGTGGCCGACCGCGTGGTCTTCTGCGACGGCGGACACATCCTGGAGCAGGGCACGCCGGAGCACTTCTTCACCAACCCCGAGCACGAGAGAACCAAAGCGTTCCTCTCCAAGATTCTCAGATGATAACCGCCCTGCGGTTACCTATATCGACAATTCCATAAAGGAGGAAACCCTATATGAAAAAGATGTTGATGCTCGTCCTCGCCGCTGTGATGCTGCTGTCCATGACCGCCGCGGCCTCCGCCGAAACCTTCCGTGTCGGCGTGAAGCAGGATGTTTACGGTTTCGGCTACCTCGATGAGATGACGGGCGAGTACTCCGGCCTGGAAATCGACCTGGGCGCGAAGATCGCCGAAGCGCTGGGCTATGACGACGTGGAATACACCACCGTGACCGCGGCGACCCGCGGCCAGATGCTGGACAACGATGAGCTGGACTGCGTCATCGCGACGTTCACCATCAAGCCCGAGCGCAAGGAGAGCTGGGACTTCTCCACCCCGTACTACACCGACGCCGTGACCGTGCTGGTTGAGACGGCGAGCGGCATCACCGATCTGGCCGGCCTGAAGGACAAGACCGTGGGCGTGTCCACCGGCTCCACCTCCGCCAAGGCCCTGGCCACCGCGATGGCCGATGCCGGCGTGATCGACGCGTTCGACGCGGACGCCTTTGAAATCGCGACCTTCAGCGCGGGCGTCAAGTTCAAGGAGTTTGACGACTATCCGGCCATCAGCCTGGCGCTGGATGCCGGCGACGTGGACGCCTTCTGCGTGGATAAGTCTATCCTGGCCAACTACAAGACCGACGACCGCAGCTTCATCGACGCGTCCTTCGCCCCGCAGGACTACGGCGTGGCGACCAAGAAGGGCTCCGAGCTGTCCGCGAAGGTGGAAGAGCTCATCACCGGCTGGCTGGCCGACGGCACCATCGACGCGATGATCGCCGAGTGGGGCCTGTAAACCTGGCAACATCAGGGCGCGCAGCCGCGGGCTGCGCGCCTGTTTTCTTCTACTTGATATACTTACTTGAAACCGCGCGAAGCGAAGAGGGGTCAAGGGACAATGTCCCTTGCGGGGTTTGGGGCAGAGCCCCAAAAAGGAGGAACCTATGGAGACCGTATTCAGCGCAAAGGCCTGGGCCACAGTGTGGCAATACCGCGCGACATTCATGAGCGGCCTGATGAACACGCTGCGCAGCGCCGTCGTGGGCCTGCTCATCGCGATGGTCATCGGCTTTGCGTTGGGCCTGATGGCGACGGGCAGCAAAAAGAGCCTGCGCGTCATCGCACGCGTGTACGTCGAGTTCTTCCAGAACACGCCGCTGATCCTGCAGGTCTGCTTCCTGTACTACGCGCTGGCGTACTCGGGCGTGAAGATCACGGTGGTGACCATCGGCTTCATCTCGCTGGGCCTGTATCACGGCGCGTACGTCGCCGAGGTGGTGCGGGCGGGCATCCAGTCCATCCCGATGGGCCAGTTCGACGCCGCGCAGTCGCAGGGCTTTGACTATGTGGATACCATGCGGCACATCATCCTGCCGCAGACGGTCAAGATCATCCTGCCGCCCATGGTCAACCAGATGGTCGCGCTGATCAAGAACACGAGCTGCCTGTACATCATCGGCGGCGCGGATCTGATCGCCACGACCTACAACTTCGTGACCGGCGCGAGCACGGGCGGCGCATACGGCCCGGCCTACCTGGTCGGCGGCGCGCTGTTCTTCTGCGTGTGCTATCCGCTGTCGATGATGGCGGGCCGGTGGGAGCAGCGGCTCAAGGAACGCGACAAGGTGAAGAATGAGCCGACGGACGACGGGGCAAAGGAGGCGGCGGCGTAATGGATCAGTTCGTGACGGAGCTGCAGGGCAGCATCGGCATCCTCAAAAACCCCGACGTCGTCGGTTACCTGCTGGGGGGCCTGGCCTTCACGCTGGGCATCTCCTGCATCACCATCGTGCTGAGCGTCATCATTGGTGCGGTGCTGGCGCTCGTGCGCAACTACTGCACCAGCGGCCCGGCGAGAATCCTGCAGAAGCTCGCCTCGGTGTACATCGAGCTCTTCCGCAACACGCCGCTGATGCTGTGGATGTTCGTCTGCTTTGTCATGTGCCCCGCACCGAATGTGAGCAAGGGCTTTGCGGCGCTGCTGGGCTTCACCTCGACGGTCGCCGTCAAGACGCTGTTCAAGGCGATTGTGGCGTTCACGCTGTTCACTTCCGCGATCATGGCGGAGATCATCCGCGGCGGCCTCAACTCCGTGGCCAAGGGACAGTTCGAGGCGGCGTACTCGCAGGGCTTCGGCACCTTTCAGACGATGACGCTGATCGTGCTGCCGCAGGCGTTCCGCAACATCATTCCGACGCTGCTGTCCCAGATGATCACGACGATCAAGGACTCCAGCTACATGGCGAGCCTGGTGACCGTGGAGCTGATGGGCTGCACCAAGCTGATCATCTCCAAGGCCAACAGCTACAACGGCACCTGGGTGGACCGCTTCAACCGCGGCACCATTCACGTCACCGACGTGTTCGTGCTCTTTGGCTTCGCGTTCCTCGTGTACTTCGCGATCAACTTCACGCTCTCGTGCGTTGTCAGGCGGATGCGGACGAGAAGAAGGGCGTGAGCGGCAGCAAAAGCGCATAAAGCAGGCCGGGCCTCCCTCGCGGGGAGACCCGGCCTTTGGCGTGACGCCGTGATCGATGCTTTCCGGATGGGGAAACGGCGGAGACGCACCGGACGGACGGAGGGGCAGGGGGAACGCCGGACGTCTGATGTTCGGATGAGAGAGGGTAAAACGCTTTAAAGCGCTAAAGCAAAAGGGCAATCCACTTGTATACCAGTAAACCGGTATAGATTGCGGCGTGGAGAGTTGTGCATAGTGACGAAAATAAGCCGCCTGACCGCTTGAAAATTGGTGAACTATTGCTTTTCTCAAGGGATGATACGCACGGGAGAGTGTGCACGAATTGCAAAAATGATACGCCCGGAAATGTGGACATAAACCCGAGCGGAAGGGCGAAGGAAGACGGTCTGGAAAAGCCTTGACAGAGCTTGTTTTTTTGAGGGAATTGAAAAATGGACGCCGGGAAGAAAAACGCAAAAAAGTCGAAAAAAACTTCAAAAAGGGGCTTGCACATTTTCCGGTTTTAGAATATAATGTGGAGGATGTCTGCAAAGGGGATGAAGTGACAGATTGCTCACTGGCCGGTGAGGTAACTGCCACGGACCATGTCCGCGAATCGGACGACGGCTCAAGACCGTTATGCAGGGCAAAGAAAGCCAAGCAGTCGTACTTGAGTACGAACAAGGAGGAAAAGAAATGGCCAGCAAGAAAATCCGCATCAAGCTCTGGGCCTACGAGCACAGCCTCGTTGACCAGGCTGCCGAGCGCATCGTCGAGACCGCTCGCCGCACCGGTTCCAAGGTGTCCGGCCCGATCCCGCTCCCCACGGAGAAGGAAGTCGTGACGATCCTGCGCGCGACCCACAAGTACAAGGATTCCCGCGAACAGTTCGAGCAGCGCACCCACAAGCGCCTGATCGACGTTCAGAACCCCACCCGCGCCACTTTCGACGCGATGGAGAAGCTCGATCTGCCGGCCGGCGTTGAGATCGAGATCAAACTGTGATCAGGAGGTAAGATAAGATGAAGAAAGGTATCGTCGGCAAGAAGATCGGCATGACGCAGATCTTTACCGAGGACGGCCGCCTGATCCCGGTTACGGTTATCGAGGCAGGCCCCTGCCCGGTCGTGCAGAAGAAGACGATGGAGAAGGACGGCTACGAGGCCATTCAGGTGGGCTTCGACGCCTATGCCCCCAACCGCGCTGAGAAGCTCGTGAACAAGCCGATCAAGGGCCACTTCGCCAAGGCGAACGTCGCCCCCTGCCGCAAGCTGCGCGAGCTGCGCCTTGAGGACTGCGGCGCCTACAATGTGGGCGACGAGGTGAAGGTTGACGTGTTCGCCGCGGGCGACAAGGTCGACATCACCGGCACCTCCAAGGGCCACGGCTTCACCGGCGTCATCGCGCGCTGGAACCAGCACACCGGCCCGATGGCCCACGGCTCCAAGTATCACCGCGGCGTCGGCTCCATGGGTGCGAACTCCACCCCGTCCCGCGTGTTCAAGAACAAGCACATGTCCGGCCACTACGGCGTCGACCGCGTCACCGTTCAGAACCTGAGCGTCGTGCGCGTGGACACCGAGCGCAATCTCCTGCTGGTCAGGGGTAACGTGCCGGGCCCGAATGGCGGCACGCTCGTGATCCGCGATTCCGTCAAGGCCTGATAAGGAGGAACCGTCACCATGCCTAAGATTGCAATGCTGAATCAGGAAGGCGCCAAGGTCGGTGAGATCGAGCTGAGCGAGGAGATCTTCGCTGCCGAGATCAACGAGAGCGTCATCCACCTGGTTGTCCGCAGCCAGCTGGCGGCCAAGCGCCAGGGCACCCAGTCCGCCAAGACCCGCGGCGAGGTCCGCGGCGGCGGCCGTAAGATCTATCGCCAGAAGGGCACCGGCAACGCGCGCCACCATGGCAACCGCGCTCCGCAGTTCACCCACGGCGGCGTCGTCTTCGCGCCGAAGCCCCGCGACTATGTGATTAACGTGCCCAAGAAGGTTCGCCGTCTGGCCCTGAAGGGCGCGCTCACCAGCAAGGTTGCCGAGAACGAGATGATCGTGCTGGACAAGATCGCGCTGACCGCGCCGAAGACGAAGGAAGTTGCGACCATCCTGAAGAACCTCGGCGTCAACAAGTCCGCGCTGCTGGTCCTGGCCGGCCCGGACGACACCATCACCCGCGCGTCCGCGAACATCGCGGGCCTGAAGACCGCCTACGTCAACACCATTAACGTGCTGGACATCCTCGGCAACGAGAAGTTCATCATCACTGAGGAAGCGGTCAAGCTCGTTGAGGAGGTTTACGCGTAATGAAGAATCCTCATGATATCATCCTCCGTCCGGTGCTGACGGAGAAGGCCTATGATGGCCTGGCGGACAAGCGCTACGTCTTCGAGGTGGCGATTGGCGCCAACAAGATCGAGATCAAGCAGGCTGTCGAGGCCGTCTTCGGCGTGAAGGTGGCCAGCGTCAACACCCTGCGTACCCTCGGCAAGATCAAGCGTCAGGGCCGCTACGCCGGCCGCACCCCCGAGATCAAGAAGGCCTACGTCACCCTGAAGGAGGACTCCAAGACCATCGAGTTCTTCGACGGCATGGCGCAGTAACAGGGAGGTTAATGCAACATGGCTATTCGCGTTTATAAGCCGACTTCCCCGGCGCGCCGTTTCATGTCGGTGCTGACCTTCGAGGAAGTTACCAAGACGACGCCGGAAAAGTCTCTTGTGGAAATCAAGAAGAACAAGGCCGGCCGCAATAAGCAGGGCAAGATCACCGTTCGCCACCAGGGCGGCGGCAACAAGCAGAAGTATCGTATCATCGACTTCAAGCGCAACAAGGACGGCATCCCGGCCAAGGTCGCTTCCATCGAGTACGATCCGAACCGCACCGCGTTCATCGCGCTGCTCAACTACGCCGACGGCGAGAAGCGCTACATCCTGGCGCCGATCGATCTGAAGGTTGGCGACACCGTCATCTCCGGCGCCGAGGCGGACATCAAGCCGGGCAACGCCCTGCCGATCCGCAACATCCCGCTGGGCACCCTGATCCACAACGTTGAGATCGTTCCGGGCCGCGGCGGCCAGCTCGTCCGCTCCGCCGGCGACGCCGCTCAGCTGATGGCGAAGGAAGGCAAGAACGCTCAGGTCCGCCTCCCCTCCGGTGAGGTTCGCCTGGTTTCCATGGACGCGAAGGCGACCATCGGCACCGTCGGCAACGTGGACCACAGCAACGTCCGCGTGGGCAAGGCCGGCCGCACCCGTCACATGGGCATCCGTCCGAGCGTCCGCGGCGTGGTTATGAACCCGTGCGATCACCCGCATGGCGGCGGCGAGGGCAAGAGCCCGGTCGGTCTTCCGGCGCCTGTCACCCCGTGGGGCAAGCCGGCTCTCGGCCTGAAGACCCGCAAGCCGAAGAAGTACTCTGACAAGAAGATTGTCAAGCGTGCGGGCAAGAAGTAATAGGAGGACTCATCAATGAGCAGATCGGTCAAGAAGGGCCCCTATGTAGCTGCGAAGCTGCTCAAGAGGGTCGAGGAAATGAACGAATCCGGCAAGAAGAGCGTGCTGAAGACCTGGTCCCGCGCGTCCACCATCTTCCCCCAGATGGTCGGTCACACGATCGCGGTGCACGACGGCCGCAAGCATGTGCCGGTTTACATCGTGGAAGAAATGGTTGGTCACAAGCTGGGTGAGTTCGCCCCGACGCGCACCTTCAAGGGTCACGCCGGTGAGAGCGCCAGCGGCCGCAAGTAAAGGAGTGAAATCGCATGGCTACCAGAATTCGTGAAAAGGCGAAGGTTCGCAAGGAAACTGCGGACAAGCGTCCCCGCGCGACCGCTCGTTACGTGCGCATCTCTTCCAGCAAGGTGAAGATCGTCATCGATCTGATCCGCGGCAAGAAGGTCGACGAAGCGCTTGCGATCCTGATGTACACGCCGAAGGCCGCCGCTCCCGTGGTGGAGAAGCTGCTGCTTTCCGCGATTGCCAACGCCGAAAACAACCTGAGCATGGACCGCGGCTCCCTGTACGTCGCGGAAGTCTACGCCAACCCGGGCCCGACGCTCAAGCGCTACGTTGCCCGCAGCCGCGGCAGCGCTTCCCCGATGCTCAAGCGCACGAGCCACATCACCGTCGTGCTCGACCAGAAGTAAGGAGGTTTTCGGATGGGCCAGAAAGTGAATCCGCATGGCGCCCGCGTCGGCGTCATCAAGGATTGGAGCACCCGCTGGTATGCGGA
>SFFH01000072.1 GCA_004557905.1 Clostridiales bacterium
AGGAAATCGTTGACCGCGAAGGAATAGCGCTTGATCGTCTCGATCTCCTCCGGCGTCGCCAGCTTGAGCGCCAGCGCGTGATAGGTATTGAGCAGCGGATCGCCGAGCGCATCGTTCTTGTAGGAGAACTCGATCGTCGGGCTGTCAAACACCACGCCCTCCTCCACGCCGTAGCGCTTGGAGAAGGAGCCCGCGGCGATGTTGCGGATGATGACCTCCAGCGGCACGATCGACACGCGCTTGACCAGCGTCTCGTTCGTGCTGAGCTCCTGCACATAGTGCGTCGGCACGCCGGCGGCCGCCAGCTTCTCCATCAGCCGGTTGCTCATCTGGTTGTTGATGACGCCCTTGCCGGCGATCGTGCCCTTCTTCAGGCCGTTGAACGCCGTCGCATCGTCCTTGTAGCGCACGACGAGAAGCTCCGGATCATCCGTCGCAAACACCTTCTTGGCCTTGCCCTCGTAAAGCTGCTCCATGATCTTCATGTTTTCTTCCTCCTGTGCTTATTCTTTATTCCTTGCCGTGAATCGGCTGTTCGAACCTGTTCTTGCCCTGCCCGGAGGGAATGCCGATGGGATAGCGCCCGGTGAAGCAGCCGTCGCAGTAGCGGCATGCCGAATCGCCCGCCAGCGCGTGCGCGGCCTCCACCGAGAGATACGCCAGGGAATCCGCGCCGATGGCCTGCGCGATCTCCTCAACGGAGTGCAGGCGGCAGGCGATCAGATTCTCCTCGGAATCGACGTCTGTGCCGAAATAGCACGGGTGCCTGAAGGGCGGGGACGAGATGCGCATGTGCACCTCTTTGGCGCCCGCCTCCCGCAAAAGGCGGACAATGCGCGCGGATGTGGTGCCGCGGACGATCGAGTCGTCGATGAGGATCACGCGCTTGTCCCTCACCGTCTCGGCGATCACGTTGAGCTTGATGCGCACGGCGTTTTCGCGCAGCTGCTGGCTCGGCGCGATGAAGCTGCGGCCGACGTACTTGTTCTTGAGGAAGCCCACGCCATAGGCAATGCCGCTCTCCTGCGCGTAGCCAATGGCCGCGTCGATGCCGGAATCCGGCACGCCGACGACCACGTCCGCCTCCACCGGGTTCTCCCGCGCGAGGAACCGGCCCGCGTCCAGCCGCGCCGCGTGCACGCTCCGGCCCTCGATCACCGAGTCCGGGCGCGCAAAGTAGATGTATTCAAACACGCACAGCGACGGCTTCTTGCCGCAGTGCCGCCTGTCCGTGCGCACGCCGTCCTCGCCGAAGATCACGATCTCGCCGGGATCGATGTCCCGGATGATGTGCGCGCCCACCGCGTCAAGCGCGCAGGACTCCGACGCGACGACGTATCCGCCGTCCTTCGTCTGCCCGTAGCACAGCGGCCGGAAGCCCGTCGGGTCGCGGAAGGCGATCAGCTTCGTCGCGGTCATCAGCACGCAGGAATACGCGCCGGCCAGCCGCGGCATCGCGCAGGCGACGGCCTCCTCCGTGGAGCCGGTGTGCAGGCGTTCGGAGACGATGGTGTAGACGATGGATTCCGTGTCCGTCGTGCCGTGGAAGATCGCGCCGTTCAGCTCATGCTCCCTGCGCAGCGCGTTGGCGTTGACCAGGTTGCCGTTGTGGCACAGCGCCATGTTGCCCTTGACGTGGCAGACGACGACCGGCTGGATGTTGTTGGGATTCTTGCCGCCGGTCGTGGAATAGCGCACATGGCCCACAGCCATGTTGCCCTGCCCCAGCCGTGCGAGCTCGTCCGGCGAAAAGACCTCGCCGACCAGCCCGTCGCCACGGTGCTGGCGGAACACGCCGTCGTCCGACACGGCGATGCCGCAGCTCTCCTGGCCGCGGTGCTGAAGCGCATACAGACCGAAATACGCGCATTGCGCGACGTCCGCACGGCCGGGCGCGTAGACGCCCATCACGCCGCACTCCTCGTGAAGTCCCGTGAATTCCTTGTGCATACGGCACCTCGCCCCACCGTCAGCAGCGCTGCGCCGCCGCGCCGACAAAGCCGATGAACAGCGGATGCGGCTTGTTCGGCCGGCTTCTGAACTCCGGATGATACTGCACGCCAACGAAGAACGCCTCGTCCGTCAGCTCCACCGCCTCCACGAGCCGTCCGTTCGGGGAAAGGCCGCTGAGCGTCAGGCCCGCCGCCTGAAGCTTCTCGCGGTATTCGTTGTTGAATTCATAGCGGTGGCGATGGCGCTCGGCGATCTGCTGCGCGCCGTAGCAGCGCGCCATGGTGCTGTCCGGCGCAATCTCGCAGGGATAGCTGCCCAGGCGAAGCGTGCCGCCCTTGTCGATCTCCTCGCTCTGGCCGGGCATGAAATCGATGACCTTGTGCGGAGCGCACTCGTCAAACTCGCGGGAATTGGCCTTGTCGAGACCCGCCGCGTGGCGCGCAAACTCGATCACCGCGATCTGCATGCCCAGGCAGATGCCGAAGTACGGCACATGATGCTCGCGGGCGTACTGCGCCGCCAGGATCATGCCCTCCACGCCGCGGTCACCGAAACCGCCCGGCACGATGATGCCGTCCATGGGCGAAAGCAGCTCCTCGCAGGTCTGCTCCGTGATCAGCTCGGAGTCAATCCACTCGATCGTCACCTTCGTATCCAGCGCGTAGCCGGCGTGACGCAGCGCCTCCGCGACGGAGAGGTACGCGTCGTGCAGCTGCACATACTTGCCCACCAGGCCAATCTTCGTCTCGCGGCTCTGATGGCGGATGCGCCCGACCAGCGCCTCCCACTCGCTCAGGTCCGGCTTGGGCGCGTCGATGTGCAGCTCGCGGCAGACGATGCCGGACAGGTTCGCCTTTTCCAGCATCAGCGGCGCCTCGTAGAGGACGGGCAGCGTCAGGTTCTCGATGACGCAGTCCGGCTTCACGTTGCAGAAGCCCGCAATCTTGCGGAAGATGCTCTCGTCCGTGATCTTCTCATCCACGCGCAGCACGATCACGTCCGGCGTGATGCCCATGCCCTGCAGCTCCTTGACGGAGTGCTGCGTGGGCTTGGACTTGTGCTCGCCGGAGGCCTTGAGGTACGGTACGAGCGTCACATGGATGTACAGCGCGTTCTCCCGGCCAACCTCCAAGCCCACCTGACGGATCGCCTCCAGGAAGGGCTGGCTCTCGATGTCGCCGATGGTGCCGCCGATCTCGGTGATCACCACGTCCGCGTCCGTCTTGTCGCCCACGCTGTAAATGAAGCGCTTGATCTCGTCGGTGATGTGCGGAATGGTCTGCACCGTGCTGCCCAGATAGCCGCCCTGGCGCTCGCGGGAGATGACGTTGGCATACACCTTGCCGGTGGTGAGGTTGGAGAACTTGTTGAGGTCCTCATCGATGAAGCGCTCGTAGTGGCCCAGGTCCAGGTCCGTCTCCGCGCCGTCCTCGGTCACGTAGACCTCGCCATGCTGATACGGGCTCATCGTGCCCGGGTCCACGTTGATGTACGGATCCAGCTTCTGCGCGGCCACCTTCAGGCCGCGCGCCTTGAGCAGCCTGCCCAGAGAGGCCGCCGTGATGCCCTTGCCCAGACCCGAGACAACGCCGCCTGTCACAAAGATGTATTTTTTCATGCCGTCCTTGTTCCTCCTTCTATCCGGTCGAAACAACACAAAAAAGAGCCTGGCGCACCCCCATGGCACAGCCTCCTTGCTCTGACCCATGAATCATAACAGAGCGTCCGCCTGTTGTCAAGACACAATTCGGGAGAATCTTCCTGTTTCTTTCACTTTTTACCGAATTTTAATAGTAATTCAATCAAAAGTGAAACAACCGTTCCAAAATACTTCATTTTTGTCATTTCTGCCCATTGACAAATGCAGAATATCCATGCAAAAACGCCCCGGAAAACTCCGGAGCGTTTTCTGATTGCTTACAGATTCTTGAGGAACCGCGCGGCCAGCCGCGGCCACTCGGCGCATTCCTCCCGGTGCAGCGTCTCATCCCAGGCCGCGCCGGTCTGGTCATTGCACAGGCTCAGGCCGTGGCGGCCCTTCGGGTAGATGTGCACCTCGGTGAGCACGCCCGCGTCCGCCAGCGCCAGCGCCATGCGCAGGCTGTTTCTGACCGGCACGGCCTCATCGGTGAACGTATGCCACAGGAACGTCGGCGGGTAGTCTCCGCTCACCCAGTTCAGCACGCTGTAACGCTGGTGCGCCGCCACGTCCTGCGTGCCGGAGAGATGCACGAACGAGCCGCGATGCGCGTCCTCGTCCGCGCAGATGACCGGATAGCACAGCACGGCGGCGTTGGGCCGCACGTCCTCGGGCGCAAGCCCCAGCTCCTTCCACAGCTCGGCATGCTGCCACAGGCCGCTCAGGCTTGCCGCCAGGTGGCCGCCGGCCGAGAAGCCCATGATCGCGATTCTGTCCGGATCGGTATGCCACTGTGCCGCATGGCTGCGCACATAGGCGACGGCCGCCGCCGCGTCGTGCTGGGGCAGCGGGAAGATGTTTTCCGGTGCCTTATCGTACCAGGCGGACGCGTCCTGCCCGCGAATCTCATCCTCCGGCTGCGCGCCCACGCGGTACCAGAGGACGAACACGTTGAAGCCCTCCGTCAGAAAGCGCAGCGCGACCGGCTCGGCCTCCCGCTCGCTGCAAAACGCATAGCCGCCGCCGGGGCAGATGACAATCGCCGGGCGCTTGATGCCGGGATCGATCTCCCGGGAAACGCGCGGAACATACACATCCATGCAAACCTGCGCGCCGCGCGAGGACGGCACAAGAACGCGTTCGTTGAGCATATTGACCTCCTGATTCTGGGATACCTTGGGGCCGCAGGCCCCAACCCCCGCTTGGGGATTTCATCCCCAAACCCCTTCTTCGCTTCGCGCATACAAAAGGAATTGAGCATGAAATCCGTATTGTACCTTAGAAATCCATCGCCATTCTGCTGGATTCCTCCTCGGAAAGCTCGGTGATCTGCTTGTCCATCACGCGGTAGACGCGCTGGCACATGTTCAGCACGCTCGGGCGGTGCGTGGTGACGATGCAGGTCTTGTTCGGCCGCTGCCGGATGATGTTGCGCAGCACCTGCCGCTCGGTCGTCACGTCCAGCGCGGAGGTCGCCTCATCGAGCAGCAGCACCGGCGCGTCGCGCAGCACCGCGCGGGCGATCGCGATGCGCTGCGCCTGGCCCTCGGACAGGCCGCGCCCACGCTCGCCGATCTTGTAATGGATCGTGTCCGGCATCCTGCTCACAAAGTCCCACGCGCAGGCGATTTTGAGCGCATCGACGATCTCCTCGTCCGTCGCGTCGTCCTTCACCATGCGCATGTTCTCCGCGATCGTGCCCGAGAGGATCGTGTTGCCCTGCGGCACGTAGGAGAACAGATGGCGCGTGTCCGCGTTGAGCGGCAGCTCCATGCCGTTGCTCGCGCGGATCACCGCCTCGCCGCCCTTGGGGCGGACCAGGCCGAGGATCAGGCGGATGAGCGTCGTCTTGCCCTCGCCGGACGGGCCGATCAGCGCGACGATCTCGCCCGGGCGCGCGACCATCTGCGAATCCCTGATCACGCGCTTGCCGCGGACATAGCCAAAGCTCATGTCGCGCATCTCGATGGTAAAGCCGTCGTCAACATACGCGTCCAGCTCGCTGCTGCGCGCCACATGCGGCTCGCGCGGCAGATCCACCAGCTCGCGGATGCGGTGCGCGGAGATCGACGTATTCAGGAACGTCGGGATGATGCCGACCAGGCTGGAAAACGCGCCGGCGAGCTTGTTGCGCTGCTGCATGAAGAGCGTCATCGTGCCGTAGGTGATCTCCCGCGTCCACAGGCGGTAGAGGCAGTAGCCGAAGATGACGCCCTGCAGGATAAAGCCGAAGATCGAGCTGACCACGCCCGTCTTGATGGAGAACATGTTGTACTCGAGCTGGAAGTCCTTGACCTTCTTCTGCCACTCGCGCAGCTTTTTGCTGTAATGCGGCGCGATGCCGAAGGACTTGATCGTGTCGAAATTGTAGAACGTCTCCACCTGGAAGCTCGTCACCTGGCTGCTCATTTCCTTGGCGCGCTTGGCGTAGCGGCGGCGGTACTTCATCAGGATGGCCGACATGGCAAAGCCCACCGGCGCGCCGACAAACGCCAGCAGCGCCATCATTTTGTCATAACGCATGATGACGAAGAAGGTGACGATGAAATTGTACACGAGGATGATGATCGACGGGAACCAGCCGATGGCGTTGCCGGAGATCGTGCTCACGTCGCTGGAAAAGCGGTTGAGCAAATCGCCGTTGGGGTACTTGCTCATGGCGTACCAGTCCGCGTCGATGATCCTGTCAAAGATATCCGCCTGGATGTCGTTGCCGATGTCGATGCCCAGCTTCATGTTGAAGCGGCCAAGCCAGTTGCCGATGGTCAGGTTGAAGACCGTCGAGAGCACCGCCACGGTCACCAGCACCCAGAGCTTGTCCGTCTGGTAGCCGGTGATCACGTCCAGCAGGTACTTGCTCATCAGGCTGCTCACGACGCCGAGCGTCGAGCTGACCAGGCCCATGACCGTCGAGTACACGATCGCCCACTTGTACTTTTTGCTGTATGAAAAAATCCACTTCCAGTCGTCGATGGTCTCCTCGATGGAGCCGTCGTACCACTTGTTGATCAGGATTTTCAGCGATTCAAAGGCGATCTTGACCTCCTGGCTCTGATCGCGGTTTTCCGCCATGCGCGCTGCCCCTTTCGTCCGATGAAACCATGTTTGTTATTATTTATCATACGCTTTTCCAGCGCGTTCGTCAAGCGCGATGGGCCGCGCACGCCGCCGCCTGCACCTGACCGGGCAAAAAAAGCGGGCTGTGCCCCAATGTCATTAAGTTAATGCCAGTAACAGAATAAACGAAGATCCAGAACGAGAGGGAAAACTCGGCCTGGATCTTTTTTCATACTTTTTTGCAGAAA
>SFFH01000073.1 GCA_004557905.1 Clostridiales bacterium
ACGCCGGTCTCATTGAACGCGGGGCAGGTGAGCAGGGTGCTCACAAAGCGGTACAGCAGCGTCAGCCCCGCGCCGAAGAGCGCCAGCGCGCACAGCGTGAGGCCGATGATGCGGACATAGCGGTCAAGCTGCGACGCGCGCAGCAGCATCAGCACGCCGGTGATGAACGCGACGGCGGCGGCAGGCAGCATCATCGCGCCGTAGAAGGCCGCCTGATGCCATTGGACGCGCATGCGCCTGCTGCGCTTGTGCGCGGGCATGGCCGAGAGATCGAGCTCAAACGGGCAATAGGTGCTCACGGCGCGCAGCAGCTTTTTGCCGGCGGGCGCCACGAAGCCCCAGGGGCCGCACTGCGGCGCATGGTGGATCAGGTTGATGAAATCGGTCGAGCCGCGGTACATGCCGTAGAGATAGCGCCTGCGGCTGTTGCAGTAGAGCAGGCCGAGGGAGGCGACGTCCTCCCAGCAGGTGCGGCGCACGCGCAGCAGGAAGCCCACGCCGATGCCGACCTCGTCGACAAAGAGCCGGCAGCTCATCAGCGCGACGCACAGCGCCAGCAGCGCCAGCGTGGCCACCAGCAGCACGCGCGCCCAGCCATGCAGGGAAGCGCTGACGCAGAAGTCGCGCGCGAGCGCGCAGAGCATCGCGCCCATGCAGGCCAGCACGCTCATTTTCGGATAACGGAGCACCCGGGTCATGGCTTCCCTCCTTCATGGAATGTAGGAAAGAAGGGCCCTGACGCCCTGGCGGCGACAGGACCCTTCATTGGGCTTGATTTTACTTGGTGGCCGGCGGCAGCGTGGCTTCCGGCGCGGCAGTGGGCTCGGCAAAGCCGTAGCCCTCACTGGCGCTGGGCAGCACGTCGATCAGCTCAATCTCCGGCTCGGCGTTCTCCTCTTCCTGCTTTGCGGCTTCGGCTTCGGCCTGAGCGCGGGCGGCGGCCTCGGCCTCCTCACGCATGCGCTGCGCCTCCATCACGGCGGCGGCGGTCACCGGCTGGCGGCCGGATTCCACGACGTTCAGCGCGGCCTGCATCACCGGATACGGGCAGTCGCTCTCCAGAATCGTATTGCGGTACGGGTTGGAGGTGGTGTGGCGGCCGACGCGCATCTCCACATGGGTGTAGGTGCCGTCGGAGCCCTTCTTGCCCTCCTGGGCGATGTAGGCGCCGGCCTCAATCATGTCGCCGCGGCGCACCTCAATCTTCTCGCAGTGCAGGTAGAGCACGGTCACGTCGTACTCGGCGTTGTAGACGGCAACGGTGCCGTTGCTGTCGCCCGCGCGGGTGACCTCGCCGCCCAGGATCGCGAACAGCGCGGCCTCCGGCGCGTTGGTGAAGTCGATGCCCTCATGCACGCCGGTGAAGCCCGTGCGGCCGTGGCCGTCGCCGCGGCGCTCGCAGTACTGGCCATAGAGCATGGAGACCTCGCCGTGGTCGCCGCCGTAGAGGGCGATGCGCATGGCGTCGGTGATGTCCAGCACGATCGGCGCGATGGCGTAAGTGCCGGATTCGTCGACGGTCAGGTACTCCTCGGGCACATTGCTGTCAAACGGGGTCAGGACATACTCGCCGTGGTTGTAGGCGTACACGTCGTCGTAGTAGCGAACGGTGCGGCCACGGATGTGGTTGTACTGGCTGATGAACCAGCGGTATTCCTCGGTGATTTCCAGGGCGCTCCTGGGCTGCCCGGCGGCGACGACCTCAGCGGCCTCCTCCTCCGGCGCGGCTGCCGGCTCGGCGGGAACCTCGGCAGGCGCCTCGGTTTCCTGCGCGGCGGGCTGTGCCTCCGCGACGGCAGCCGGGGTATTCACGGCGACAACGGCGTCCGCGCGCGTGCCCGGAAGCGCAGCATTGTCCTCGGCCAATGCGCCGATGGCCAAAAGCAGACTCGCCGCTGCGAGTGCCGCAGTCATTCTTTTTTTCATGGGTCATACCTCCAGAAATGAGAAAATGCTTGACATGGAATTCTTTTCGGACAAAGAGAGTTCTTCTATTCATTATACCAGACGGTGATGAAAACTCAAGCACTTTTTGCAAAAACCAGTCAAATATGGTATCCTATGGACAGAAAAAACAGACGCGTCAGAGGAGGAAAGTGGCATGAAGAGGGCAGGCGCATGGCTGGGCGCGTTCGCATGGATGGGCGTGATCTTTTGGATGAGCGCGATGCCCGGGGACGTCTCCGGGGCGCAGAGCGGAAGAATCGCTCAGCTGGCGCTCAGGGCGATGGCCTTTCTCTTTGGCGAGGATGCGGCATCGAGCGTTTCGCCGGACATGATCAACCTGCTGGTGCGCAAGGGCGCGCACATGGCGGAGTACGCGGTGCTGTTTCTTCTGTACCGCCGGGCGCTGCATGCAAGCGGCGCGCGCAGGCCGGGCTTTGCAGCGCTGTGCCTGTGCGCCTGCTACGCCGCAACGGACGAGGGACATCAGGCGTTTGTGGCGGACAGGGGGCCGAGCGTCGTGGACGTTTGCATCGACACGCTGGGCGCGGCGCTGGCCTGGGGCGCGCTGGGCGCGTTGAGACGAATGAAAGGAAAGGGGAAGCGGAATGAAACGGTATAAGATCGGGGAGATCGCCAGGCTGCTGGGCCTGACCCCGCAGGCGCTGCGCTTTTACGAGCAGGAGGGCGTGATCGTCCCCGGCAAGAGCGAAAACGGCACGCGCTACTTCACCACCTCGGAGATCATCCGCCTGCTCGCTTTCAAGAAATACCGGCTGTCTGAATTCTCGGTGCAGGACGTGGCCACGCACTTCAAGCAGGGCAGCCTGGGCAGCCTCGTCACCCAGCTGGACGCGCAGAGCGACGCGCTCATCGCGCAGAGCGAAATGCTGCTGCGCCGAGCACGCGCCATCCGGGGCTTTGAGCGCACGCTGCGCGAGGCGCAGGCGCTCGAGGGGCAGCTGATGGACATGCTCAGTCCGGAGGTCTTTTTGCAGAACCTGACCTTCGATCAGCTGAGCGGCCTGACGGACGAGCAGCGCGCCGCGTTCATTGCGTTTGCGGACGCGATGCCGGAAGCAAGCATGTACTTTATCTGCCGAATGGACGGAAGTGCCGAGCCGGAGTTCCGCTTCGGCGTGGGGAGAAAGGAGGCGGAGACCTGGTCGCTCCCGCTTGAGGATGCGATCTGTGTGCCTCCCTTCCGGTGCGTGCGCGCGTATGTGCGCATCGCGGGCCATCCGTGGGACCCGGAGCACCTCAGTCCGCTGCTTGAGCGCGTGCGCGCTGCGGGCTACGCGCCCGATCCCGCGCATCCGGTGCTGGGGCAGCATCTGGCCTCGGAGACCGTGGACCGCGTGATCTATCTCTATGCCGTGGTATGGGTTCCGATTCTCCTATGACAATAATTGAAAATTTTCTGACAAACTTTCCGCTTTCCTCTTGAATCTAAAGTGCACTTGAGGCATATAATGCACCTAACGCAGAGAAGTCTGCGAAAAGGAAGACAAAGGGAAAAGGAGAGAAAACACATGAAGCAGATGAAGATGCTGCTCGCGCTGGTGCTCTGCCTCGCGCTGACCCTCACAGTCAGCCTTGCGCTGGCGGCGGGCTACACCGCGGGCACCTACACGGCTGAGGCGAACGGCAACAACGGCCCGGTGAAGGTCAGCGTGACCGTGTCCGCCGACGCGATCACCGCGGTGGAGGTCACCGAGCATGCGGAGACCCCGGGCCTGTCCGACCCGGCGATCAGCAATATCCCGGCGGCGATTGTCGAGCACCAGTCCCTGGCGATTGACACCGTGTCCGGCGCGACCAACACCTCCAACGCCATCCTGACCGCTGCGGCCGAGGCCATCGCGCTGGCCGGCGGCGATGTGGACGCGCTGAAGGCGGCCACGGTCGAGGCGGCGCCCGTTGAGGACGTCGAGGCGACCTATGACGTCGTCGTCATCGGCGGCGGCGGCGCGGGCCTGACGGCGGCCATCACCGCGGCGCAGAACGGCGCCAGCGTCGTGCTGATCGAGAAGGCCGCCGCGCTGGGCGGCAACACCCTGATTGCCGGCCAGGGCTTCAACGCGGCCGATCCGGAGCGCCAGGGCGCGATGGAGATGGACAGCGCGCTGCTGGAGACCCTGAAGGGCTACCTAGACCTCGATCCGGCGGACTTCGGCGACTTCGGCGATACGCTGGTCACCGTGCAGGGCCAGATCAAGGAGTACCTGGCCTCCGGCAAGACCACCCTGTTTGACACCCCGGAGCTGCACATGCTGCACTGCTACATGGGCGGCACCCGCACCGGCCTGGACGGCACCGTGATCTCTCCGGATCTGGCGCTGGTGGACGTGTTCGCGCACAATGCGCTGGACGGCCTCAAGTGGGTCGAGTCCATCGGCGGCGGCTGGAATGACACCACCTCCACCATCCTGGGCGCCATGTGGCCGCGCTCCCACGGCCTGGCGACCGGCAACATCATCCCGACGCTCGAGCAGGCTGCCCGCGACAACGGCGTGGAGATCCTGCTGAACACCGCCGGCAAAGAGCTGACCATGGCTGACGGCAAGGTCAGCGGCGTGATCGCCAAGAACGGCGAGGCGACCGTGACCCTGCATGCCAACAAGTCCGTCGTCATCGCGACCGGCGGCTTCGCGGCCAACGCTCCGATGGTCTGCCAGTACAACAACTACTGGCCGGGCCTGTCCGACACCATGGCGTCCACCAACTCCGCGAACCTGACCGGCGACGGCATTGTGATGGCGCAGGCCATTGGCGCCGACGTGACCGGCATGGGCTTCGCGCAGCTGATGCCGTCCTCCCATCCGGTGGATGGCTCCCTGTTCACCGGCGTGTGGGGCTCCGCGGAGACCCAGCTGTTCGTGAACAAGCAGGGCAAGCGCTTTGTGAACGAGTATGCCGAGCGTGACGTGCTGTCCAAGGCGGCGCTGGAGCAGGAGGACGGTCTGTTCTTCATCATCGCCGACAAGGAGATCGTCGACCAGTATGCCGACCGTCTGGAGACCCTCGAGTCCACCGGCTGCATCTATCTGGCGGACACCCTCGAGGAGCTGGCCGAGAAGATGGGCGTGCCTGTCGACGCGTTCGTGGAGACCGTGAATAAGTACAACGAGTACACGCTGGCCAAGCACGATCCGGACTTCGGCAAGGAGATGTTCGGCAATCCGATCGACGAGGCGCCCTTCTGCGCCACGCCGCGCTCCCCGTCCCTGCATCACACCATGGGCGGCCTGAAGATCAACACCGAGACCGAGGTGCTGGATACCAACGGCAACGCCATCCCGGGCCTGTACGCGGCCGGCGAGGTCTGCGGCGGCATCCATGCGGGCAACCGTCTGGGCGGCAACGCCATGACCGACTTCCTGGTCTTCGGCCGCATCGCGGGCGAGAACGCTGCGAAGTAATTCTCTCTACCGATTGGTGCTCCTTTTCAGCTTGCAGACATCAGCGCAAAGAACTCCCTCCACCATCCTGCGGATGGTCCCCCTCCCTCAGGAGGGAGGCTTGGGGAGACGGGCAGGCTCCCTCTTGAGGGAGCTGTCAGCGAAGCTGACTGAGGGAGTGCTCTTTATTATTCCCCCGCGATATTCAGCTTCTTCACCGCGACGCTCGGGCTGCCGATGGGCGAGCCCTCGAACAGGAGGTCGCTGCCCACGGCCTCGACGTCCTGAAGAAGCGCAAAGAAGTTGCCCGCGACGGTGAACTGCTCCACCGCGCGCTGAATCTCGCCGTTCACGACCTCAAAGCCGCGCGCGAGCAGCGAAAAGTCGCCGCTAACGGGATTCGCGCCGGCGTGCAGGCCGCTGACCTCGGTGAGCAGCAGGCCGTTTTCCATGTGCGCGAGCAGGTCGCGAAGCGACGCCTCGCCGGGCTGAATGTACAGGTTGCTCGGCGCGACGCGGCCGGAGCCGGCGGCGTTGCCGGTGGTTGCAACGCCCGCCTTTTTGGCGGTCTTGCGGTTGTGCAGCAGCGTGCGCAGCACGCCGCCGTCGATGACGTTCTTGGTCATCGTCGCCGCACCCTCGCGGTCAAACGGACAGCTGCCCATGCCCCAGGGCAGAAGCGGATCGTCGGTCAGCGTGACGGCGGGGCTGGCGATGGCCGTGCCCTCCTTGCCGGAAAGCAGGGACAGCCCTTTCTGCGCGTTGTCCGCGGAGAACACGCCGCAGAAGGTGGAGAGCAGATCGGCCATGGCGTTATTGCGGATAACCACGCGCCGCGCGCCGCTTTGCAGGCGGCCTGCGCCGAGCTTCTCGACCGCGTCCTTCACGCAGCCGTCGGCTACTGCGAAGGGGCTCACGTCCTCCATGGTGTAGCCCCACAGGAGCTTGAAGCCCGTGGCGGCGGCGTCGCCCTCCCTGGCCAGGCAGCTGGCGTAGGCGTAGATCAGGTTGCTGCTGTGCGAAAGGTCAAGGCCCAGCGTGTTTTTGATGCTGAAAACCTCGCTGGCGGTGGAGACGACGGTCGCGTCGGGCGAAATGCGCGCGTCGGCGGCGCAGAGGCGCTCGTCGATGCACATCGCCAGGGCGATTTTGTCCTCCGCGGAGATCGTGTCGATCGCGTCGCTGTAGTTGCAGACCTCGCCGTACTGCGCGTCCGGCGGCAGGATGTCGTCCTGTTCGTCGTCCTCAATCAGCTCGGCACTCTCCTTTACGCCCTGGATGAGCAGCGCAAGGCTCTCGTTGTCCATGGCCTGCGTGCTGGCCGTGCCGATCCTGCCCTGCCAGCGGCCGCGCAGCGTGAGCTGTACGCGGTCGGAGACCTTGTAGTCCTCCAGCTTCTGCGCGCGCACGCGGACGGAGAAGGCCTCGCTCCGGGCGACCGTCGCCTCGGCGGGGGAGATGCCCGCGGCCTGCGCGGCCTCAAGCGCCTTTGCGGCAAATTCGTTCATCTGAAGCTCAAAGCTCTGTTCCATACGCTTTTCCTCACTTTCCGCCGACGGTCAGACGGCTGACGCGGATGGTCGGCTGGCCGACGTTTGTGGGCACGCTGCCGCTCAGGGAGCCGCACATGCCCTGGCCCATGGTCATCTCTTTGCCCACGCGGTCGATGCGCATGAGGATCTCGCTGCCCCGGCCGATGAGCGACGCGCCGCGCACCGGCGTGGTGATTCTGCCGTCGCGCACAAGGTAGCCCTCCTGCACGGCGAAGTTGAATTCGCCGGTGGCGGGATTGACGCTGCCGCCGCCCATCTGCGCGGCGTACAGGCCGTCGCCCATGGTGCGGATCATCTCCGCCTCGTCGTCGCTGCCCGGCGCGATGAACGTGTTGCGCATGCGGCTGGTCGGCGCGTAGGCGTAGCTCTCGCGCCTTCCGCTGCCCGTGGGGGCCATGCCCATCTTCAGGCCGTTCAGCCGGTCGATCATGTAGTTCCTGAGCACGCCGTTTTCGATGAGCACAAGGCGCGTGGTCGGCGTGCCCTCGTCGTCGATGTTCTCGCTGCCCCACTCATTTGGCATCGTGCCGTCGTCGATGGCGGTGACGCACGGCGCGGCGATCTGCTTTCCCAGCTTGCCGGCGAACTCGCTCATGCCGGGCTCCACGCTCGTCGCCTCGAGCGAGTGGCCGCAGGCCTCGTGGAAGATGACGCCGCCGAAGCCCCCGGCGATGACCACCGGCATCTCGCCCGCCTGCACATACGGCGCGTCGAGCATGGTGACGGCAGTTTTGGCGGCCTTGCGGCCGCAGGCGGCGGGATCGACGCGGTCTTCAAACAGCTCAAAGCCCATCAGCGCGCCGGGATTGTCCGTGCCGGTCTGGTTCTCCGCGCCGTCGCTGGCGATGGCGGAGCAGGTCAGGCGGGTATAGGTGCGCGTGTCGCCGGTGTACAGGCCCTCGCTGTTGGCGATGAGCACATGTTGCTCGCGCGCAAGCAGCCCGCAGGTCACCTGCGTGATGCGATCGGATACCGCGCGGGCAGCGCTGTCCGCGGCGCGCAGGACGTCCGCGCGCCTTTGTGCGTCGACGCTCAGCACCGGCGTCTTCACCGGGTGGATGCTGTCAAACGTCTTCTCGTGCAGGACCACGTCGCGGCCCGTGCCGCGCGTATCGGTCACGGCAGCGGCGGCGCGGTCGGCGGCGCGCAGAAGGCCCTGCTCCGTCACGTCGCAGGTGTAGACGTAGATGGAGCGCAGGCCGTCATAGATGCGGATGCCCGCGCCGCGCGGACGCGAGACGGCGGCGTTTTCGATCCTGCCGGAGCGCAGCGTCATGCCGAAGGATCGGGTGTCCTCGAAAAAGATCTCCGCGAATGTGCCGCCGCCGCGCAGCGCGCGGGCAAGCACCCGGGAGCAAATGGCCGATGAAAGCATGGAAAACCTCCTTTGATCATCCGGGAAATCGCGCGAAAGCCCTGCGGCGGACAGGGCCCGCGCGACAGGACACGATGGTTCAGATCCGAATAATTCAGTATACCCCCAAACGGCGCAAAAGTAAACGGAGGATCGCCTTGCATTCAGTCATGGCCTCCTGTATAATATCGGTTGACCTTTACGCGGGGGATCAGGACAAACGGAGGATGCGCACGATGAAGTGGCTGACAAGCAGGCTGATGAAAAACCCGATGATCGCTTCCCTGGCGGGCATGAAGGGCAACGCCCGCGCCTGCCTGTGGCCGGAGCCGCTGTGGGGCATTCCCTACAACCTGTGCCTGCCGTACGCGTCGCTGTACATGGCGGCGCTGGGCCTGTCGCCCGCGCAGATCGGCTATGTGGCCTCGATCAACATCGTCGCGCAGGTCGTTTTTGCCACGCTCTCTGGCGTGATCACCGACAAGCTGGGCCGCCGCAAAACGACGTTCCTCTTTGACACGCTGTCCTGGTCCGTGCCGGAATTCATCTGGATGATTTCGCAGGACTTTACATGGTTCGCCGCGGCGGCCGTCTTCAACGGCGCGTGGCGCGTGACGGAAAACTCCTGGTCGCTCCTGCTCATCGACGACATGAAGCAGGAGGAGATCCTGCCCGCGTTCTCCCTGACGCAGATGCTGGAGCTGTTCTCCGCGTTCTTTGCGCCGCTGTCCAAGTTCGCCATCGACGCGTTCGGCCTCGTGCCCACGATGCGCGTGCTCTACGGCGTGACGTTCGTCTCCATGACGCTCAAGTTCATCCTTGTGCAGAAGTTCTCCGTGGAAACCAGCGTGGGCCGGCGGCGCATGGAGGCCACGAGGAACAAGAGCGTGCTGCGCCTTCTGTACGAGTGCAAGGACGTGTACATCAAAACCGTGACGAGCAGGCGGATGCTGCTCACCTTCGGCATTGTCGCCTCCTATTCGCTGGTGACGACGCTGACCAACAGCTACTGGTCGCTGCTGGCGTGCCGGGAGCTGGGCATCGCCCAGGGCAACGTGGTCGTCTTCACCACGATCAAGTCGTTGATGACGCTCGTGTGCGTGCTCTTCCTCGTGCCGCGCGTGGCCAGCCTGCCGGTGAAGCGGCCGATGCTCGGGGGTCTTGCGATGCACATCGCTGCCATGGCGCTGCTGGTGGCTGCGCCCCGGGGCGCGTCGGCCGTCCTCGTGCTGCTGGCGAGCACGCTGCTGGAGGCGGTGGCCCTGTCCATCCTCTCGCCCACGACCAGCTCGCTGATGTTCATCAACGCCGGGGAGGAGGAGCGCGCCCGCGTCTGCGGCCTCGTCTACGGCACCATCTCGCTGATGACCGCCGTCTTCCCCAGCCTCATCGGCCAGATGGCCGAGATCTCCCTGCGCCTGCCCTTCGCGGTGTGCATCGCGCTGTTTGTCTTCGCCGGGATACTGGTGGTGCGGCTCTCGCGCCTGCCCGCGCGCGGGACGGACGACTGAGCAAAATCTTTATTTTCCCCGCAACCTCTTGCGGGAAAACCGGGGATGCGTGTAGAATAGAGTAAAGATCTGTGCAAAGGGAAACGGCGGTGATTTGCGGTGGCAAACAGGATCGACAGGATTGAGGCGATGCTGCGCATGGCGCTGGGCGAAGCGCTGCTTGCGCGCTGCGAGGATCTGGTCTATACGGTCAATCAGTCGCTCGTGCGCTTCATGCGCACCGACGCGACGCTTCCCCAGCTGCTTGCCCAGATCGATTCCGCCGTCTTCAACGCCGTCTATACCGGCACGGGGGGCACCATGGTCGTCACGCTGGATCATGGCCGCCGCGTGCGCATCACCGGCGCGTTCATTCACGACCTGGCGGACAGGCTGCTCGCGCTGGCTTATCAGGACCTGCCGGCCAGCCCGAGCGTGCGTGACGCGCTCTTTGACTTCTCACGCGAGGGCTCCTTTGCCGCGATGCGCGAGCTGGTGCGCCGCTTCCCGATGGATGAGACGGACCGCGCGTACTATGTGCAGGTGCTCACCGAAAACGGACAAATCTCGTAGTATTCCGAGGAAATACAGTCATGGCGAAAATCATTGCAATTACCAATCAGAAGGGCGGCGTCGGCAAGACGACCACCAGCGTCAATCTCTCCGCGTGCGTGGCCAGCGAGGGCCATCGCGTGCTGGTGGTGGACGCGGACCCGCAGGGCAACACCACAAGCGGCCTGGGCGTGCGCGTGAAGAACACCACGCCGACGGTCTACGAGGTCATGGCCGGCGAGGTCGAGCTGAGCAAGGCGCTGATCAAGACGCAGGTGGAGACGCTCTTCGTGCTCCCGGCGGACATCCGTCTGGCGGGCGCGGAGATCGAGCTGGCCAGCGTGGAGGGCCGTGAGCATGTGCTCGCCGAGGCCCTGGAGCCCGCCCGCAGCGAGTTTGACTACATCTTCATCGACTGTCCGCCGTCCCTGGGCCTGATCACGCTCAACGCGCTGTGCGCGGCGGACGGCGTGCTGATCCCCATCCAGTGCGAATACTATGCGCTGGAGGGCGTGAGCGCGCTGATGGGCACCATTCAGAAGGTGCAGAAGATCAACCGCAGGCTCACCATCGAGGGCGTGGTGCTCACGATGCTCGACGCGCGCACGAACCTGGGCATCCAGGTCGCGCAGGAGGTGCGCAAGGTCTTCAAGGGCAAGGTGTACAACACCGTCGTGCCGCGCAACGTGCGCCTGGGCGAGGCGCCCAGCCACGGCCTGCCGATTCACCTGTACGATCCGCGCTCGCTGGGCGCGCAGAGCTATCAGTCGCTGGCCAAGGAGTTCCTGGCGAGGTAACCGGCTTGAACGAAGGAGATTGACATGGCGAAGAAATTGGGACTGGGCAGGGGACTGAGCGCGATTCTGCCGGATGTGGAAGAGGTCGTCGAGTCCGTAGGCCATCAATATGAGCCGGCTGCCGTGCCGGCGGATGCGGTCGTGGAGATCCGGCTGGGCGACATTGACCCCAACCGCGACCAGCCGCGCAAGAAGTTTGACGACGAGGCGCTCGCCCAGCTGGCGGATTCCATCCGTCATAGCGGCGTGCTTTCGCCGATTCTCGTCGCCCGCAGCGGGGAACGCTACACGATCATCGCGGGCGAGCGCCGCTGGCGCGCCGCGCGGCTGGCGGGCCTTGAGACGATCCCGGCGATTGTGCGCGAGTGGGACGAGATCAAGCGCCAGGAGGCTGCGCTGATTGAGAACATCCAGCGTGAGAACCTCAACCCGATCGAGGAGGCGCAGGGCATCTACACCCTGATGAACGAGTGCGCGCTGACGCAGGAGGCGGTGGCCGAGCGCCTG
The DNA here is from genome assembly GCA_004557905.1 of Clostridiales bacterium. Taxonomy (GTDB): domain Bacteria; phylum Bacillota; class Clostridia; order Christensenellales; family Aristaeellaceae; genus Ventricola. The sequence goes on from SFFH01000073.1 coordinate 11,599, forward strand.
GGCCGCAGCCGCCCGGCGGTGGCCAACCTGCTGCGCCTTCTGAATCTGCCCCGGCCGATGCAGCAGGCCGTCATCGACGGCGCGATCTCAGCGGGCCACGCGCGCGTGCTGGCCGGCGTGACGGACAAGAAATTCCAGGCGCTGCTCTTTGCCAAAACGGTGCAGAACGGCTGGTCCGTGCGCCAGCTGGAAAACATGGCCAAGCAGGAAGCGCAGGCCAAACGAGAGAAGCCCAAGGCCGAGCCGCTGCCGGTGGAGTACGAGGAGCTCCGCGAGCGCCTGCGCAGCGCCACAGGCCTGAAGGTGTCCATGCAGGGCAGCGAGCACAAGGGAAAGATCGTGCTCGAGTACGGCAGCCAGGAGGAGCTCCAGCGGCTGTGGGATATGCTGGGGGAGTAACAGAAGACAAACGCCTTACATCGGGCAGCCGGTGTAAGGCGTTTTCATATGTCTGAATAGGGAGATTTTGTTTACGAACAAGATAATTCTCACTATTTGCAGCTTTAGGAGAACGCGCTCCGCTGGGGCCAGAAGGGTCGGGGAGGGTTTCGATGC
>SFFH01000074.1 GCA_004557905.1 Clostridiales bacterium
AGGTTTATATTCTGTTACAGTTTTCAAGTAGGTTTCCGTATCGCCGTTGAGGATCAAATCCGCATAGGCTGCCGGATCGTTGTAAATCAGCCAGTCCAGCTCTGACCTCTGGTACATATTGTCTGCCACCTCGTTCTCCACGGCGGTGCAGTCAATGGAAACCATGCTGCCGTCTGCATATTTCAGCTCGACACAAGCATTGTCGATATTAAACTCACAAGATAATAATCGGTTCACAGTGGTAATCTCCTTACAGATTCTAATTTTCAAAATGAATAATCTGTCGTGATGAACCCGTTTCCCGAATATCGATTCCCATAGACCGCACCAATTCCGCACCAAATGCCCATGAAACTATATGTAAGTACATGGATTTATATAACGGAAAAGTACGAAAATATGGGATTTATTGAGGTTTATGAAGGAATATAGAGATATGAAAAGGCTGTTTATCCAACAATGCCGAGTTTCATAGCTTTTTCCTCCGAATCATCCCGTGCGCAGAGCACAGGTTGTACTTGTCATCCTTAACCTGTTCATTATAGCGGAAAACAGACTTTTTTTCAATCCGTCCGCGCCAAATTGCCAAACTTGCCGGACGTCTGATGAATTTGTTCACCATGTAGTATACAAGTGGATTTGCTTAATTCGCTATTGACAATTTCACACAGCGCCACTATAATATTTCTTGCAGAAGGCCCATATACGCTCTTCCGGAAACGTTTCCGAGGTGTATGCCGGTTCCTTTCCCGTCCCTGCTGCTTGCGGGAAGCTGCCATGCAGCCCGTACAGAATATATTATTTGGAAGGAGATCTCTCATTATGAAGAAGATCATCGCCCTGGTTCTCGCGCTCGTGCTGTGTGTGGCCCTCGCCACCGCCGCCTGCGCCGAGGCCTCCGTCTACTACCTCAACTTCAAGCCCGAGCAGGATGCTCAGTGGCAGGAGCTGGCCAAGATCTACACCGAGAAGACCGGCGTGCCGGTGACCGTCGTGACCGCCGCCTCCGGCGAGTACGAGACCACCCTCATGTCCGAAATCGAGAAGACCGACGCGCCGACCCTGTTCCAGGTCAACGGCCCGGTCGGCCTGGCGAACTGGACCGACTACTGCTATGACCTCGCCGGCACCGATCTGGTGAAGCACCTGACCTCCGACGCCTTCGCCCTGAAGGAGGGCGACGCCGTGAAGGGTGTTGCCTACGTCGTGGAGACCTACGGCATCATCGCCAACACCAAGCTGCTGGAGAAGGCCGGCTACACCGTGGCTGACATCACCAACTTCGAGACCCTCAAGAAGGTCGCTGACGACATCCAGGCCCGCAAGGACGAGCTCGGCCTCGACGGCGCGTTCACGTCCGCCGGCATGGACGGCTCCTCCGACTGGCGCTTCAAGACCCACCTGGCCAACATGCCGATCTACTACGAGTACAAGGCTGACGGCATCGGCTCCACCGGCGCCATCAAGGGCACCTACCTGGACAACTACAAGGCGATCTGGGATCTGTACATCACCGACGCCACCTGTGAGCCGGCCCTGCTGGCTTCCAAGACCGGCAATGACGCCGTCGCCGAGTTCGTTGGCGAGAAGGCCGTCTTCTATCAGAATGGCACCTGGGCCTGGAACGACGTGAAGGACCTCGGCGCTGAGAACCTCACCATGCTCCCGATCTACATCGGCGTTGAGGGCGAGGAGAACCAGGGTCTGTGCACCGGCACCGAGAACTACTGGTGCGTGAACGGCGAAGCCGATCAGGAAGACATCGACGCGACCATCGCCTTCCTCGAGTGGGTCATCACCTCCGACGAGGGCCGCAAGAGCATGTCCCAGGACATGGGCTTCGTCGTGCCGTTTGACACCTTCACCGGCGAGTACGCCTCTGCCAACCCGCTGGTCGCGGTTGACGCCGCGCTGACCGCCGAGGGCAAGACCCCGGTGTCCTGGAACTTCACGACCATGCCGTCCGAGGAGTGGAAGAACGGCGTGGGCTCCGCGCTGACCGCTTACGCGGCTGGCACCGGCGACTGGAACGGCGTTGTGACCGCGTTCGTCGACGGCTGGAAGACCGAGTACGATCTGACCCACTAAGTCATCCCCTTTCGCAAGTCAAGAGGGCGGGCACATCGCCCGCCCTCTTCTCTTATTTCGCTGTGCGCTTCTTCGGTGGGCGATCTGCAAAAGCGCGACCCGCGCCGTGCGCTTTTGCAGGTTGCCCTGAACACCTGATCGATCCGGGAGGATTTCGTGTATGGAAAACGCGATCAAAAAGTACTGGCCGGTGTTCCTGCTCCCGACGCTGGCCGCATTCATCATCGGCTTTATCTGGCCGTTCATCTGGGGCATTTATCTCTCGTTCCACAAGTTCACCACGATCTCCAAGACGACGTTTGTGGGCCTTTCCAACTATGTGAAGGTCTTTGAGGACGCGACCTTCGTCAACGCCTTCTGGTTCACGGCGAAGTTCACCATCGTTTCCACCATCATCATCAACGTCATCGCCTTCATGCTGGCGCTGGCGCTCACGCGCGGCCTGAAGGGCACGAACGTCTTCCGCACCGTGTTCTTCCTGCCCAACCTCATCGGCGGCATCGTGCTGGGCTACATCTGGCAGATCCTGCTCAACGGCATCCTCACCAACATGGGCCTGCCGCTGCTGGCGCTCAACGCCAATTACGGCTTCTGGGGCCTGATCATCCTGATGTGCTGGCAGCAGATCGGCTACATGATGATTATCTACATCGCCGGCCTGCAGAACGTCCCGGGCGACCTGCTCGAGGCCGCGTCCATCGACGGCGCAACCAGCTTCCAGACGCTCATCAAGGTGAAGCTGCCGATGGTCATGCCGTCCATCACCATCTGCTCCTTCCTCACGTTGACCAACTCCTTCAAGCTCTTTGACCAGAACCTCGCGCTCACCGGCGGCGAACCGGCCAAGGCGAGCCAGATGCTTGCCCTGAACATCTACGACACCTTCTACGCCCGCTCCGGCCCGCAGTGGAAGGGCATCGGCCAGGCGAAGGCCGTCGTCTTCTTCCTGCTGGTCATCGTCATCGCGCTGGTTCAGCTCTACTTCACCCGTCGTAAGGAGGTGCAGCAGTAATGGCTAAAGCCAAGGTTTACCACGACGGCGCTGTCTCCGGCGCCCGCCGCGCTGTCGACGCCTGCCTGAGCATCCTGCTGACTGTGCTCAGCCTCGTGTGGATCTATCCGGTCGTCCTGATCCTGCAGAACTCCCTGAAGGCGGAAACCGCCATTTCCACCACGTCCGTGTTCGAGCTGCCCACGGCCGCGTCCTTTGTCGGCCTGCACAACTACATCTACGGCGTGACGCAGATGAACTTCCTGGCCTCCTTCGGCTACTCGCTGATCATCACGATCACCTCGGTCATCCTGATCATCCTGTGCTGCTCCATGTGCGCCTGGTACATCACCCGCGTCAACTCGACGGTGTCCAAGCTGATGTACCTGCTGTGCGCGTTCTCCATGGTCGTGCCGTTCCAGATGGTCATGTTCACGCTCTCCAAGACCGCGGACATCCTGAGCCTGAACACTCCGTTCAACATCTGCATCATTTACCTGGGCTTCGGCGCGGGTCTGGCGGTGTTCATGTTCACGGGCTTCATGAAGTCGGTCCCGCTGGCGATTGAGGAGGCCGCGATGATCGACGGCTGCAACCCGCTGCAGATCTTCTTCAAGATCGTCTTCCCGATCCTCAAGCCGACCGCGATTTCCACCGCGATTCTGGAGACCATGTGGGTCTGGAACGACTACCTCCTGCCGACGCTGGTGCTGGACATCAAGAAGTACCGCACCATTCCGATGGCGATCCAGTACTTCCGCGGCAGCTACGGCCGTGTAGAGATGGGCCCGATGATGGCCTGCATCATGATCACAGTCGTCCCGATCATCATCATGTATCTGCTCTGCCAGAAGTACATCATCGAGGGTGTTGTCGCCGGCGCGGTCAAGGGCTAACCCCCTGTGGGGGAACCACTGAGCTTCGCCTTGCTTCCAACGGCATCGCACGGGCACAGCCCTCCGATGCCCTGCCGGGCAGGTACGACAGCTTCGCGGTTCCTAATCCGTTTCGTTCGCGCACAGGCGCTCCGAAACTGCTGACACGCACACAAAAAGAGCATCGACAAATCGTCGGTGCTCTTTCTTTGTGTGATCATTACCACAGCAGCGCCGCGTCGATTCTCTGGAAGTTATTTCGGCAATACCGGTTGAAATTCCCCCTCGGGAGATCCAGATCCTTGCAAATCTGATTCTTGGATATGCCTTTCTCCTTGAGAACCTCCTCGATCCTCATCGTTACTGCGCCAAAGTCCTGTGATTCTGAAACCCGCATATACAATCCCCTCTTTACATCGTTAGGGTTATTATATATAATAGTTGCAGACAAGGTAACTTGATATTCAAACCCTTACTATTTATGGATATTATCTTTTAAGCCCTTCATATTTATGTACTTGTCTTTTCGGAGGTCTCTTCATGTCCATCATCTGTGCTTTCTTCGGTCATCGGAATATCCCCGAAAATCTCGAACCGCACCTTCACGAGCTTGTTGAGCGCTCGATTACCGAATACGGAGCAACCGAGTTCTGGGACGGGTATTACGGTGGCTTTGACGAACTGGCAGCGGATGTGGCGATCTCTCTGAAAACCAAATACCCGCATATCCGCCTTAAGCGCATCTTTGCTTATTCCCCAACAAGCAGCGTTCCGCGGCGAGGATTTGATACGAATGTCTATCCTGAGATGCTCGATCAGTATCCCGACAGTTGGCATATTCCCCGCCGTAACCTCTGGATGGCCGCGCAGTGCAATCTCGCCATCACCTATATCGAGCACGCGAACAGCCGGATTCATGAGCCCTTTGATTGGCTTGTCGGCAAAAAGCCCGTGTTCAATCTCGGCAGCTATCAGCCGCCGAGCGACTGAAATTATCCAAATTGAAAGCACCGGCATAACGTCGGTGCTCTTTCCATATTTTCAGACATCGTGACCGGAATCGCAAGGAGCGCTGCATATCACTCTGCCAGATGTTCGCCCTTCTTCTCCGCCTCTTCCAGCTCGTGCATGTACTTGTACACGGTGTAACGCGAGACGTTGAGCCGCTCGGCGACGATTGCCACGGACTTCTGATAGGTGAATGCCCGGCGCTTGTAGAGCATGCGGATGATGCGCATGCGGTCGGTCTTCTTCATCGCCTCGGGCTCCTTGCCCACGGCGCTGATGCACTCGCGCAGCAGCTCCTCCAGCTGGCTCCTCGCGTCCTGCATCAGCGTCTGCTGCAGATCGCCGCTGGTGGCGGTCAGCTCGGTGAGCATCTGCGTGGCGCGCACCATGTTGGTGATGTCCAGGTTGATGCCCAGCGCGAAGTGAAAGTCGTCGCCCACGACATTGAACGTCGTGCTCTTGAGCGTGCGGCCGTCGCGGGAGAGGACCATCTGATTGGTGTAGTCCTTGTTCTTGTAGATGGTCTCGTCATAATCGCCAATGTCGCCGAAGATATCCGCCGTGGAGCCCACGTCGCGGTCCGTCACCGAGCCGTTATAAATGGCCAGAATCGGATGACCGGGGCGGGTCATGTCATGAACAAGGGTCTCACAGTTCGGCCCAAACATCATGGCAATGCCGCGCGCCTCATTCTTCAAAAAAGTGAGCATGTCTTCCCTGTTCACGGTATACCTCCTCTCAGAGCTGCCACCCTGAAACCCGCCTGAGGGGCTTCCGTCCGGGGAACTCGCATAGTCGCGCCCTTTGGCGCTCCTTGCAATTCCCGACACTCCGCCTGCCGGCTTCCCGCACAGCGGGCGGCAGGCTTCGGTCCCCCAAACCCCGCAAGGGATTTATCCCTTGACCCTTCTTCGCTTCGCGCTGTATCAAGCAATTCAAGCGCTAATTCATTTTAATTCCATCCGACTTTTATGATTATAACACAGTTCTGTCCTCGTTGCAATTCCCGTCCGACAGGATGAGCACCGCCGCGGCGAGCATCATGGCGGAGGCCGCTGCCAGCGGGATGGCCAGCGTCCAGCAGGTGGCAAGCATCGCCAGCTCGATGAGCGCCGCCGCAATCACAGCCCTGCCACCTCGCCTGCACGCCAGCGCGACGCTCAGCGGGACAGCCATGTAGAAGTAGCGCTCATGCATCCGGGGCAGCAGGAAGACGATCAGCAGCACCATGAGCAGCGCCAGGCGGAGAATCTCCCCGTCCGTCATCTCCCGCGCCCGGCGCACGCCGGCCATCACCAGCAGCGCGCACGCGCCAAACGCCAGCGCCAGGCCGAAGTTGCCGTAGGCGTACACGTCCAGCCCCGCCGTCTCCATCAGGCCGAAGAAGCTCGCCGCGTTGTAATTGAGGCCCGTGTACAGCCCGGTCTGCGCGGTGTAAACGCCCAGGATATTCGCCAGGCTCTTGCCGCCCAGCAGCGCCGGGAGCATCACGCAAAGCAGCGTCAGCAGGAAGATCAGCGCGTCGCGCACCTTCAGCTTCCCGCCCGCCCACAGCACGATGACGATGGGCAGGAGGAACGCGCTCTGCAGCTTGAACGCCAGCGACAGCGCGAAGCACGCTGCCGACGCGCCGGGCCTCCCATTAAGCGCCAGCGCAAGGCCCCACAGCGCGCACGCCGCGTACAGGCTGTCGCACTGGGCGAACATGCCGCCGTTCAGGACGATCGTGGGCAGCAGCAGCACCGCGCAAAGCGCCAGCAGACCGTTTCGCTTGCCGGCCAGCTTCGCGGCCGCGCCCGCAAGAAAAGCGTCGCCGATGAAGGAGACCGCCTTCACCGCGTACAGCGCGGGCACGCCCAGTCGCGTGATGACAAAGAGAATGTACTGGTAGAGCACGTTGTACTCGCCCACGTTCGCGCGCATGCCCTCCGAGAACGAACCTGCGGCCAGCCGCTTGATCCAATCGGCCAGGTAGATGTCGTAGTCGCCGGATGAACGCTCGATAAAGCTCATGCGCGCGAGCATCGCCAGGGCGCACAGCGCGCACACGCCAAGCTGCGCAAGCAGGCCGCCCTCCTGCCCCCTGCACAGCCGCAGCGCGAAGGCCAGCATCACCCCAAGCGGCAGGCAGAGCACCAGCACTGCCCAAGCGCGCGCCCCCGTCTGCGCACCTGCAAGCTGTGTCAGCGTGCGCGTCATCATCAGCAGGAAGAACGCCGCAAACGTGCAGATCCCCAGCAGCCAGCCGGGCAGGCCGCGCCCCAGCAGCAGTGTGCGCAGGCCGTCGTCCGCGCGCGCAAGCCACGCGTCGAGCTTCTTCATGCGCGCAGCGCCTCCCCGTCCTTCTTTTGAAGAATGGCGTCCAGCAGCTCCAGCAGCACCAGCACCGCCGTGCCGATCGCCATCAGCGCCAGCGGGACCGCCGGCACCACGTCGAAGCCGAAGATCGACGCCATGTATGCGCACAGCGAGATGAACTCGATCAGGCCCGCGGCGATCATCCGGCGCGCATTGCCCGCGCACGCGAATGCCAGCATGCCCGCCAGATACCAGCTGCGCGCGTTCATCTGCGGCAGGATCAGCGGCAGGCCGCAAGCAAGCAGCAGCGCACCCAGCAGCAGCGTGTCATTCGTCAGATCACGCCTGGTGCGCAGCAGCGCAGCCACCACCAGCAGCGCGCCGGCAATGCCCAGGTACAGGCCCATGCCGCTGAACTCGCGCGTGGAGGCGACATTCATCAGCTTGTAGACGTTTGGCATGCCGTCGGACAGGCCCAGCTCCCAGCGCGCATCCTCCAGCTGCACAGCGTAACGCGTCACAAGGCTCGTCAGGCCCTGGCCGTCCAGCACAATGGCGATCTGGCACAGGAAGGCAGCTGCCGCCAACGCCAGGATGTGGCGCAGCTGCACGCGGTTCTTCATGAACAGCACGATCAGCAGCGGGAAGAGGAACGCGCATTGCAGCTTCGTGCCCAGCGCCAGGCCCCAGAGCACGCAACCGGCGAGCGGATGGTCATCCAGCAGCAGCGCCAGACCCCACAGCGTGAGCATCGCGAACGTCGCATCGCTCTGCGCCCACACGCCCGCGTTTTCAAGCATCGTCGGCGCGAGCACGCAGGCAAACATCGCCGCCAGCGCGCCGTAGACCTTTGCGCCGCGCTGCAGCGCCAGACGGAGCACCGCGCCCGCGGCGACGCACTGGCACAGCAGGTCAAACAGCTTGACCGCGTACAGCCAGCTGAAATGCTCGATCCGGGAAAGCAGGGCCATAACAATCAGGTGCATGCCGGACCAGGCGCCGTCCTCCCAGGCCATCGCCGTCACCAGCTCGTAGTTCCACATGTCCGTGAGCATCGGCTCGAGCACCTTGGTGTAGCGGCCCGGCTTCACATCCAGCAGCGCCAGATGCGCGCCGACCGCCAGCATCGCCAGCGCCGCCGTGCACAGCAGCACGAGCACCGGCATGTCCTCGCCGCCAAGCGCCCGCCAGGCAAACGCCGTCAGGATCGCCGCGCCCAGCGTGCCGCAAGCGGCGATCACCAGCGCACCCTCCATCCCGGCGCAGAGCTTGCCGGCCAGCAGGCAGAACGCCGCCATCAGCGCCGCAAACAGCAGCGCCGTGCCCGCTTTGCCCGGGCGGGCATTCATCGCAAAGCGCAGCGGATCGCGCCATGCATTCTTCCTCTCCGTCATCACGCCTTCACCTCCGCCAGCGCAGCATTCTGCCTGTCCGTGTTCAGCGCGCGCCACAGCTCAGCCGCTGTCAGCGCCACGCCCACCATCTGGAACATCGCCGCCCACTTGAGATCCAGGATCTTTTCGCCCGGCAGGCCCGCCGTGTACGCCGCGTAGGACGCAAACCCGAAGCACAGCGGCAGCAGGATGCGGCGCCCGGGCGCGAACACCGCCAGCACCAGCGAGAGCACGTCCGCGCCGAACGTGTAGCGCTCGTGCATCTTGGGCAGGAAGAACGGAATGCCGCTGAGCATGAGCAGGCAGGAAAGCAGCGTCGCGTCCACGCTCAGGCGGTCGCGATGGACGCTCACCAGCGCGCACATCGCCATCATGCAGGCAATGCCCAGCACCATGGCCATGCCGCCGAACATGCGGTACAGCATCTCCTTGTCCAGATCCGGCAGGAACTGGTACAGGTTGGGGCCGTTCATCGTGATGAAATTGTAATTGCCCGCCTGCTGCGTGTACACCGTCAGCACATGGTGCAGCGACTTGCCGCCCCACAGCGCCGGGATCATCATCACCATGTAGGACGCCGGGATAAGCACGAGGTGGCGGAGCTTGATGTCGCGCCGGAGCCACAGCGGCAGCAGCACCGGCAGGAAGAACACCGTCTGCAGCTTGAAGGACAGCGCCACGCCGAAGAGGATCATGCTGCGCGCGCTTCGCCGGGTCAGGCCCATGTACACGGCCATCAGGCAGAAGGAGACGTAGATCACGTCGCACTGGCCCCAGTACGCGCCGTTGAAGACGACCGTGGGCAGCAGGGACGCGATGTGATACACCAGCAGCGGCGCGCCGTCGCCCTTCACGCGAAGGGACGTGAGCTTCATCAGCGCGGTGCACATGAGCACCTCAAAGGCGATGGAGATCGCCTTGACCAGATACTGCGGCGGATAGTCCTTCATCCGGGAGATGATCTGCATCAGGTACAGGTACGGCGGCGTATAGTCGCTGCCGATGTACCGGCCAAGGCCCTCCTTCCAGCCCATCTGGGAATACTCATAAATCCAGTTGCTCAGGAAGATGTCGTAATCGTCGCTGACATAGTCAAGCAGCGAGATCTTCGCAAGCAGCACAGCGCCCGTGAGCACCGCCAGCAGGACGTGCATATAGACGGGCAGCTTCCTGCCCGCGCGCAGCTGCACCGCGTAGGAGACGGCGAAGATCGCCGCGAAGATCACGCCGGAGATCACCTGCATCTGGCCGGTCTTGTATCCGCTGAATTCGTCGATCTTCGCATAGCGCGCATAGCGCGCGAAGACGAAAAACACGGCGGTCGCGAGCACGAGCAGCACAAGGCGCAGCACCCTGCCGGGGCGCCTGTTCAGTCCTGTGCGCAGCGCGTCGCTGACAACATTCTTTTTCATGGCACAATATCCTTTCTTGCCCAATCATCCATGTTCATTATATCGAAGAAAACGCCGTCTGTACAGCAAAACCTGTGCGCGCCGCGCATCATAATCCCATCATGCGCCGCATATTCTATGGGGCAGCGTTTCCATGATTGCTCACATTTTTGCCCGATGGGGGCCATACCCCTGCTCAATCATCCGGGTATCATGATCAAAGAATTCAGCAAACCGCATCACACGAATCCGAGGTGAATATCCATGCTTTCCACTGCAACAGCACAAAAGCTGCCCGATGTTTCCCGTGCGCCCAGCGATCCCGTCTTTGGCGCCGAATTCTATGGCCCCTACGAGGCCGCCGTGCAGGCGGCGCTCGAGATGCTCTGTGCCGCGCGCAAAAAGCACGAGGGCGACGTGCTTGCGCTTCATTTCCGGCTCAAATCGCCCGCGTCCATCCGCGGCAAGCTCCGCAAGAAGGGCATGCCCGAGACCGCGGCCTCCGCCGGGCTGTGCCTGCGCGACGTCGCCGGGCTGCGTGCCGTGCTCGTAAGCCGTCAGGCCGTCTACCGCTTTGCGCACACGCTGATGACCAGCGGCGTCGCGCGGCTGGACGAGGTGCACGACTACATCGCCGCGCCCAAGCAGAGCGGCTACCGCAGCCTGCACCTGATCTTCAGCGTGCCCGTCGTGCTCGATTCACAGGCGTACCTGGTGCCGGTGGAGATCCAGCTGCGCACGGCCAGCATGGACGCGTGGGCGTGCATGGAGCACCGCCTCATCTACAAGCCGGTCACATAAGCACCTCATCCGCCCTTCGGGC
>SFFH01000075.1 GCA_004557905.1 Clostridiales bacterium
GTACACCGACAAGAAGCAGAGCGTCATTGTTGGCCTCAAGCGCATCAGCAAGCCGGGCCTGCGCGTCTACGCGCAGTGCGAGGAGCTGCCGAAGGTGCTCGGCGGCCTGGGCATCGCGATCGTCTCCACCTCCAAGGGTGTGATGACCGATAAGCAGGCCCGTGCGGCCAAGGTCGGCGGCGAAGTGCTCGCCTACATCTGGTAATCGACGACGCTGAAACGGAGGAAAGAACAATGTCTCGAATCGGAAGAGCTCCGATCGCCATCCCGGCCGGCGTCACGGTTACCGTCTCCGATGACAATATCGTCACCGTGAAGGGCCCGAAGGGCACGCTGACCCAGGAGGTCAACAAGAACATCACCGTGAAGCAGGAGGGCAACGAGATCCTCGTGTCCCGCCCGGACGATGAGAAGCAGAACCGTGCGTTCCACGGCCTGTACCGCGCGCTGATCCACAACATGGTTGTGGGCGTCAGCACCGGCTTCACCAAGACCCTGAACCTGGTTGGCACCGGCTACCGCGCCGAGGCCAAGGGCAACACGCTGAACATCACCATCGGCTACAGCCATCCGGTGATCATTGAGGCGGAGGAGAACATCGCGTTCGCCACCCCGAACCAGACCACCATCACCGTCAGCGGCATCAACAAGCAGCAGGTCGGCAACGTCGCGGCTGCGATCCGTGCGGTGCGCAAGCCGGAGCCGTACCATGGCAAGGGCATCAAGTATGACACTGAGGTCGTCCGCCGCAAGGAAGGCAAGACCGGTAAGAAGTAAGAAAGGGAGTGAGCGCTAATGTTCACCAAGCGTGATCGTAATGAGATCCGAGTGATCCGTCATGAGCGTGTGCGTAAGAAGATCAGCGGCACGCCCGAGATGCCGCGTCTGTGCGTGTATCGCAGCCTGAACCACATCTACACCCAGGTGATCGACGACGTCGCCGGCAAGACCCTGGTTTCCTGCTCCACCCTCGATCCGCAGATCAAGGGCCAGCTCGGCGAGCTGGACAAGAAGGGCGCCGCGAAGCTGGTTGGCAAGACCGTCGCTGAGCGCGCCATGCAGGCTGGCATCAAGCAGGTCGTCTTCGACCGCGGCGGCTACGTCTACACCGGCCGCGTGGCGGAGGTCGCCGCAGGCGCCCGTGAAGCGGGCCTGGACTTCTAAGTCAAGGGAGGATACGAAGAATGCCTCAGGATATGGAAAAGAAGCCGTTCGAGCGTGGTGAGCGTAGCGAGCGCGGCGATCGCCGTGAGCGCGGCCCGCGCCGTGAGCGCCGCCAGGAGAGCGAGTTCCAGGAGAAGATGGTTGCGATCAACCGCGTCTCCAAGACCGTCAAGGGCGGCCGCAACATGCGCTTTGCTGCGCTGGTCGTCATCGGCGACGGCAAGGGCCGCGTCGGCTGCGGCATCGGCAAGGCCGTTGAGATTCCGGAAGCCGCCCGCAAGGCTGCTGAGGACGCCAAGAAGCACCTCATTCATGTGAGCATGAAGGGCACCACCATCCCGCACGAGACCATCGGCCGCTTCGGCACCGGTGAGGTCGTGCTGATGCCTGCTCCGGAAGGCACCGGCGTTATCGCCGGCGGTCCGGCGCGTGCGGTGCTCGAGCTGTGCGGCGTGAAGGACATCCGCACCAAGAGCTACGGCTCCAACAACCCGATCAACATGGTGAAGGCGACCATCGAGGGTCTGGCTTCCCTGCGCACCGCTGAAGAAGTGGCCAAGATGCGCGGCAAGACCGTCGAAGAGCTGCTCGGCTGAGAAGGAGGAAGAGACGATGAAATTGCAGGTTACGCTTGTGAAGTCTCCGGTCTCCAGCAAGCCCAACCACATCAAAATTGTGAAGGCGCTGGGCCTGCACAAGATCCGCTCCACCAAGGTGTTTGAAGATACCCCGTCCATCCGCGGCATGATCTTCAAGGTCAAGCATCTGGTGTCTGTGGTCGAAATCAGCGACTAAGGAGGATTCACCATGAAGCTGAATGAGCTGAAGCCCGCTGAGGGCTCCACGACTGCCGCGCGCCGTCTCGGCCGCGGCACCGGCTCCGGCCTGGGCAAGACGTCCGGCAAGGGCCACAAGGGCGCGAAGGCCCGCTCCGGCGGCGGCAAGCGCCCGGGCTTCGAGGGCGGCCAGATGCCCCTCACCCGTCAGATGCCTAAGCGTGGCTTTACCAACATCTTTGCCAAGGAATATGCGACCGTGAACGTCAGCGACCTCGAGGTGTTCGAGGACGGCACCGAGGTGACCGTGGCGCTGCTCATGGAGAAGAAGATCGTCCGCAAGGAGCTGGACGGCCTGAAGGTCCTGGGCAACGGTGAGCTGACCCGCAAGCTGACCGTCAAGGCCGTGAAGTTCACCGGCTCTGCGAAGGAGAAGATCGAGGCTGTTGGTGGCACTGCCGAGGTGATCTGATATGCTGGAAAAGATGAAGAGTGCCTGGCGCATTCCGGAGCTCCGCAAGAAGATCATTTATACCTTCGGCATGCTGCTGGTCTATCGTCTGCTGTGCGTCATCCCGGTTCCGGGCATTGACATCGGCACGGTGGCGGCGGCGGTCAAGGATTACTCCATCCTCGACTTCATGAACATGATGACCGGCGGTTCCTTCCAGAACATGAGCATCATGGCCATGGGCATCACCCCGTACATCAACTCCAGCATTATCCTTCAGCTGCTGACCGTGGCGGTTCCGTCGCTCGAGAAGCTGGCGAAGGAAGGCCCTGAGGGCCGCAAGAAGATCACCGAGTGGACCCGCTACCTGACCGTCGTGCTGGCGTTCATCCAGGCGGTTGGTCTGGTGTTCGCGATGCGTGCCAACTCTTACGGCGGCATCTGGTACGTCGTGATCGGTATCTCCATGGCTGCCGGCACCGCCCTGGCCATGTGGATCGGTGAGCGCATCACCGAGAACGGCATCGGCAACGGCATCTCCCTGCTGATCATGGCGGGCGTCGTGTCCAACATGTTCAACTGGGGCCGTCAGGCGATCGTCGGCGTGGCGGCGGGCACCGTGGGCATCCTGCCGGTGCTGGTGGTTGTGATCGCGTTTGTGGCGATGATCGTCGTGATCACCTATGTGGACATGGGCGAGCGCCGCATCCCGGTTCAGTATGCCAAGCGCATGGTCGGCCGCAAGATGTACGGTGGCCAGTCCACCCACATCCCGATGAAGATTAACTCCACCGGCGTCATGCCGCTGATCTTCGGCTTCGCGATCCTGCAGTTCCCTGCGACGGTCTTCGCGTTCTTCCCGACGAGCGGCATCAACATGTGGTGGAACAGCTTCCAGAACGGCATCTGGTATCAGATCGTGCTGGCGGTGCTCATCATCGCCTTCACCTACTTCTATACCAGCATCACGTTCAACCCGATCGACATCAGCAAGAACATGCAGCAGAACGGCGGCATCATCCCGGGCATCCGCCAGGGCCGTGCCACCAGCGATTACCTCGCCAAGGTTTCCGGCCGTCTGACGCTGTTCAGCGCTCTGTTCCTCGCCGTCCTGGCGACCATCCCGACCATCATCACCCGCGTCTTCGGCATCCGCGCTCCGTTCGCTGCGAGCTCTGTGCTGATTGCGGTGTCCGTGGCTCTGGAGACGCTCCGTCAGGTTGAGGCGCAGATGGTCATGCGTCACCATAAGGGCTTCCTTTAATCGCTGCAAAGCGTGAGGTGCTGACATGAATCTGATTTTTCTTGGCCCGCCCGGTGCGGGCAAGGGCACCCAGGCCGTTCGCGTGTGCGAGCGGCTTGGGATCCCCCAGATTTCTACCGGCGACATTCTCCGCCGCGCGATCAAGAATGAGACGCCGACCGGCCTGGCGGCCAAGTCCTACATCGACAAGGGCCAGCTGGTTCCGGACAGCGTCGTGATCGACATCGTGCGCGAGCGGCTTGAGCATGAGGACTGCAAGGGCGGCTACCTGCTGGACGGCTTCCCGCGCACCGTCGCCCAGGCTGAAGCGCTGGAGACCTTCGCCAGGATCGACGCCGTGATTGACATCGACGTCAGCGATGAAAAGCTGGTCGAGCGTCTGAGCGGACGTCGCGTTTGTCTGTCCTGCGGTGGTACATACCATGTCAGCCGCCTGAATGGCTCGACGACGTGCGAAAAGTGCGGAAGCGAGCTGATCCAGCGCGACGACGACAAGGCCGAGACGGTGCTCAGCCGCCTTTCCGTGTATCACGCGCAGACGGAGCCGCTCATCGACTTCTACACGCAGCGCGGCCTGCTCAGGCGGGTGGACGGTGCGCAGCCGATGGACGATTGCTATGCGGCGATTCTTGGCGCGCTGGGTGAGGACAAATGATTACGATCAAGAACTCTGCCCAGATTGCCAGAATGCGTGAGGCCGGTGCCATGCTGCACGAGGTCCTCACGCAGCTGAGAGGGAAGATTCAGCCCGGAGTGACCACGCATGAGCTCGACGCGTTTGCCGAAAAGCTCATCCGGTCCTTCGGGGCGATCCCGTCTTTTCTCAACTATGAAGGGTACCCCGCCTCGATTTGTGCGTCCGTGGACAGCCAGGTCGTGCACGGTATCCCGTCGAAGAAGACTGTGCTCAAAGAGGGTCAGATCATTTCGGTCGACTGTGGTTTGATTCTCGGTGGCTGGCAGTCCGACAGCGCGTTCACCGCGCCGGTCGGCAGGATCAGCGAGGAGGCGCAGCGTCTGATTGATGTCACAGAAGAGAGTTTCTTCGAGGCGCTCAAGGTCGCGCGCGAAGGAAACCGGATCAGTGATATCGGCCATGCGGTTCAGCAGTACGTCGAGGAACGTGGATTCTCCACGGTTCGCGCGCTGTGCGGCCATGGCATTGGACGGGAGATGCACGAGGATCCCCAGGTGCCGAACTACGGCATACCGGGCCACGGCGTGCGGCTTCGCAAGGGGATGACGATCTGCATCGAGCCGATGATTGCAGCGGGCGACTACCACGTCAAAACGCTGCGCGACGGCTGGACGGTCGTGACAACCGATGGCAGCCTCTGCTCCCATTATGAACACACCATCCTGATTACGGATGGCGAGCCCGAACTGCTTTCCTATCCGGGCTATCATAAGGAGGAGAAGCGATGAGCTCGTTTCCCATGGAGGTCGGCCGGGTGGTCTTCTCCCGTGCGGGCCGCGATCAGGGACACTATTTCGTGATCGTGGACGTGATTGACGAGGACCATGTGGCCATTGCAAACGGCTGTCAGAGGAAAGTGGACAATCCCAAAAAGAAGAAGATCAAGCATCTGGTGGCAAAGCCCGAGGTTCTTGAAGAAATTCGAGAAAAAATTTTTGCAAAAAAGAGGATTTTTGACTCTGAAGTGCGAAATAAACTGGATGCTATCGGCTATCAAGAGGCATTGTTGCCGCGTAAGGAGGGTTAACGTTGCCCAAGAGCGACAATATCGAGGTTGAAGGCGTCGTCGTTGAAGCGCTGCCGAACGCGAACTTCCGCGTGGAGGTAGCCGGCGGGCATAAGATCATGGCCCAGATCTCCGGTAAGATCCGCATGAACTTCATCCGCATCTATCCGGGCGATAAGGTCAAAGTCGAAATTTCTCCCTATGACCTGACCAGGGGACGCATCACCTGGCGCAGCAAGGGTTGAGAAAACAAATTCGAGGAGGAACGGACAAATGAAGGTAAGACCGTCTGTCAAGCCTATCTGTGAGAAGTGCAAGGTCATCAAGCGTAAGGGCCGCATCATGGTGATCTGCGAAAACCCCAAGCACAAGCAGAAGCAGGGCTAAACCAGTAAGCAGAGCACTCATCAAATGATTCGGAGGTAACACCATGGCACGTATTTCTGGCGTTGACCTGCCTCGTGAGAAGCGGGTCGAAATCGGACTGACGTATATCTTCGGCATCGGCCTGAAGACCTCTCAGGACATCCTGGCGGCGACCGGCGTCAATCCGGACACCCGCGTCAAGGACCTGACTGAGCAGGACGTCAACAAGATCCGCGAATACATCGAGCACAACCTGAAGGTCGAGGGCGATCTGCGCCGCGACATCGGCCTGGATATCAAGCGCCTGATGGAAATCGGCTGCTACCGTGGCGTTCGTCACCGCAAGGGCCTGCCGGTCCGCGGCCAGAACACCAAGCAGAATGCCCGCACCCGCAAGGGCCCGAAGCGCACCATCGCCGGCAAGAAGAAGAAGTAAGAGGAGTGATTGACAATGGCACCCAAGAAGTCGCTGAAGAAGGTCGTCCGCAAGCGCCGCGAGCGCAAGGTCGTGGAGCGCGGCGCCGCGCACATCCGCTCTTCCTTCAACAATACCATCGTTACCCTGACCGATACCCAGGGCAACGCGCTGAGCTGGGCTTCCGCTGGCGGCCTCGGCTTCCGCGGCAGCAAGAAGTCCACGCCGTTCGCTGCGCAGACCGCTGCTGAGACCGCTGCCAAGGCGGCGATGGAGTACGGCCTGAAGACCGTTGAGGTCTACGTCAAGGGCCCGGGCTCCGGACGTGAACGGCTGCCGTCCGCCGAAGCGCCGTCGCGTGTAAGGTTTTGTAAGGAGGACGAAAGGATATGGCTAACAATAAGGAGCCGATCGCCAAGAAGTGCCGCAGCCTCGGCGTTTCCCCGGCGGTCATGGGCTATGGCAATAAGAAGTCTACCCGCAACCCGGGCGGCAACAAGCGCAAGAAGGTGTCCGAGTACGGCACCCAGCTGAAGGAAAAGCAGAAGGTCAAGTTCGTCTACGGCGTGCTTGAGAAGCAGTTCCACAAGTACTACCTCAAGGCGGCCAACATGAAGGGCATCACCGGTGAGAACCTGCTGAAGCTCCTCGAGCTGCGCCTTGACAACGTCATCTACCGCCTTGGCCTGGCCAAGACCCGCCGCATGGCCCGTCAGGTGATCGTGCACGGTCACATCCTGGTCAACGGCAAGAAGGTGGATATCCCGTCCTACTCCGTGAAGGTCGGCGATGTGATCACCCTGCGCGAGCGCTCCAAGGAGCAGGCCGGCTTCAAGGCCCTGCGCGAGGGCACCGGCGTGGTGACCCCGAAGTGGCTCACGTTTGACGCGCAGAACCTGACCGGCAAGGTCGAGGCCATGCCGGCTCGTGAGGACATCGATTGCCCGATCGAGGAGCACCTCATCGTCGAGCTCTATTCTCGTTAATAGACTGCTCACGCGATGTTTGCACCGGTTTTTTCACGGCAACTGTGAGGAGGAATCTGCCTAATGATCGAAATCGAAAAGCCCCGCATCGAACGCGTGGAATCGGGCGAGAGCTACGGCAAGTTCGTCGTCGAGCCGCTTGAGCACGGCTTTGGCCAGACGCTGGGCAATTCCCTGCGCCGCGTCCTGCTGAGCTCCCTGCCGGGCGTCGCCGTTTCCAGCATCCGTATTGAGGGCATCCAGCACGAGTTTTCCGCCGTTCCCGGCATCAAGGAAGACGTTGCAGAGATCATCCTCAACCTGAAAGAGCTTTCTGCCAAGCTGTATTGCGACGGCCCGAAGACGGTGTCCATCAACGTCAAGGGTCCGTGCGAGCTGACTGCCGCCGCGCTCGAGGTGGACGATCAGATCGAGGTGGTCAACCGCGATCTGCACATCGCCACCCTCAACGAGGATGCGGATCTGATCATGCACCTGACCCTGGAGAAGGGCCGCGGCTATGTCAGCGCCGACAAGAACAAGAATCCGAACATGCCCATCGGCGTGATTCCGACGGATTCCATCTTCACCCCGATCCGCAAGGTGAACTACACCGTGGAAAACACCCGCGTCGGCCAGGAGACCGATTACGATCGCCTGACCCTCGAGGTGTGGACCGACGGCAGCATCCTGCCGGACGAGGCGATCTCGACCGCCGCGAAGATCCTGTGCGGCCATCTGAAGCTGTTTATGGATCTGACCGATCAGGTGGTGACCATCGGCTTCAATGAGAAGGAAGACGATCACCGCGAGAAGGTCCTGGAGATGACCATCGAGGAGCTTGACCTCTCTGTTCGCGCCTACAACTGCCTCAAGCGTGCCGGCATCAACACCGTCGCCGAGCTGGTGCAGCGCAACCAGGAGGACATGATGAAGGTTCGCAATCTGGGCAAGAAGTCTCTTGAGGAGGTCGAGCAGAAGCTCGCCGCTCTGGGGCTCGCTCTGCGTGCCAATGACGAGTAATCCGGCAAACCGGCTTACTGATAAAAAATTGCCCGAAAGGGCTCACTAAGGTCGCGCCTAAGGGAAATATGGGCGCGGCGGTGAGGGCGCCTGCCTGCAAACTGCGGACAGGCGTTCGTCCTGCCGCGTGAAGAACCGTATTTGCAGGAGGCGGGCTGAAATAGGAGGAAAAACAACATGGCTCAGCGTAAACTCGGCTGCCGCAACGCTGCCCAGCGCAAGGCGCTCATTCGTAACCAGGTGACCAATCTGATCTGGTACGGCCGCATCGAAACCACCCTCGCCCGTGCGAAGGAAGTCCGTTCCATGGCGGAGCACCTGATCACCCTGGCGATCAAGGAATGCGACAACAATGTGCAGGTCGAGAAGACCTTCAACAATGACAAGGGCCAGACTGTGACGGTCACCGTCCAGAATGACGCCCCGAGCAAGCTGCACGCCCGCCGTCAGATCATGGCGTATCTGTACGACGTGAAGGAAGCGAAGCAGGATGACGAGTCCAAGAGCGCCTATGCCGCGCGCACCAAGGACAACAAGTATCCGTGCGTCGAGAAGCTCTTCCGCGAGATCGGCCCGAAGTACAAGGCCCGCAACGCGGAGAAGAACTGCGCCGGCGGCTACACCCGCATCCTCAAGAAGGGCCCGCGTCGCGGCGATGCTGCCGAGATGGTCATTCTTGAGCTGATCTGATTCCTTCGATTACGAAAGAAGCTGTTTCGCCCTGCGAAGCAGCTTCTTTTGGACGAGGAGGGAAATCAAGGAGGACATGCGCATGAGCGACATGATTCTGGTTCTGAATTACTCAGACAGGTTTTCCGCAGAAATCACACGCCGCTTGCGTACCGAGCAGATTCATGCCCGGATTGCTTCACCGGAAACGACGGCGGAGCAGATCAAGGCGCTTGCCCCGCGCGGCGTGATTCTCAGCGGCGAAGCATCTACCGAAGACGCGACGCTGGACGAGGAATGGCTGAGGCTGGGCATCCCGATGCTGGCATTTGGGCATGCTTCAAGGCCGTTGCTGACCTGCCTGGGTGGCGCATGTGCAGATACGGCCATCAGCAAGAAGAAGGCACTGATTCAGTATGGCGAGAGCATGCTGTTCAGAGGTGTGCGTGAGGGAGAGCGCTATCTGAAGGAGGCCAAAACGCTGATGCTGCCCACCGGCGTGGCGGAAACGGCCTGCGCCGCGGGGTGTACCATTGCGTTTGAGGATGCAGAAAGGAAGCTGTATGGCATACAGCTTGAGCTGGAACGCAATGACCCGGAGGGGACGACCATCCTGATGAATTTCGCGTGCGATATCTGCGGCTGCACCGCCTGGTGGACGACGAATGCCGCGCGTGAGCAGGCAGAGGCTGTGCTGGCCAAGGCGGCGGCAGAGGGCGGACAGGCGGTATGCGCCGTGAGCGGCGGCGTGGATTCCACGCTGGCTGCGCTGCTGACGCACCGCGCCTTTGGAGACAGGATGACCGCCGTCTTTGTGGATACAGGCCTGATGCGCGAGGGCGAGGCGGAGGAGATCCGGACAGCGTTTGACGCGCTGGGCATTCCGCTGCGGGTGGTGGATCGCTCCGGGGAAATTCTTGAGCACCTGGCGCACAAGCGCGGCATCGACGAAAAGCGTCAGGTGGTCACGGAGCGCCTGGTCGAGGAGATGCTTCGGCAGAGCGCGTCGATTGAGGGAAAGAAGACGCTGGTGCTGGGCACCAATTACAGCGATTTCCTGAACAGCGGCAGCAGCGCGCCGTCCTGGGACGAGAGCGGCTTGACGGTCGTCGAGCCCCTCATGGAGCTGCTCAAGGAGGAGGTGCGCGACATCGCGCGGATGCTGGGCATCGGCGAGGAGATCGTGGAGCGCAAGCCGTTCCCGGCGCTGGGTCTGGGGGCGCGCATCGTCGGCGAGGTGACCGGCGAGCGCCTGCACGCGCTGCGCACGGCGGAGGCGATCTTTCGCGAGGAGATTCGCCTGGCCGGCCTGGAGCGCAAGCTGTACAAGCACTTCCCGGTGCTCATCGGCGGGGAGACGGTGGGCAGCGAGCTGATCGTCCTGCGCGCGGTGACGCTGTCCGGCGGCCAGCTGGTGCCCGCCCGCCTGCCGTACGACCTGATCGAGCGGACGGTGCAGCGCATCATGGAGGCGACGCCTGCGGTGGGGCGCGTGTTCTACGACGAGACGCCCACGCCCGTCGGCAGGGAGACATTCTCGTAATTCATGCTCCGGTCTGTCATGCAGGCCGGAGCTTTTTGGCGTCAACCTGATTTCAGATCACAAAGCATGGATGCACGCGAAGCGAAGAAGGGGTTCGGGGACAATGTCCCCGAGCGGGGTTTGGGGCCTGCGGCCCCAACGTATCCCATCATATCCAAAAAAGAATTTGCTGATCGTGAAAACAAAGAAAAATCAGGGGTAGATGGAAGCATCAGGCATGTGCTATAATAAACTGTTACTATATGCACAGAATCCGGATGCGCCCAGGACGGCGCAATATCCGATTGAATGAAGGGTGTCTTTCAAACTATGAGAATCTATCATCCGGTCAGAGGCGTGGGCGGGGCGCTCAGGGAGAACAGCTTTGCCATCATCGATGACGCGGGCGTGGAAATCGGACAGGGCGGCCTCGAGTTCCGGGTGCTCAAGAAGATGCTGCCGGAGCGACCGCTGGATATCGAGATGAACATGAACGCGCATCCCGTGGCCAGCGATACACTCTTTGGCGCGCTGAGCGCCCGGGCCGAGAGCATCAAGACGGAGCAGGGCGGGCTGCCTGCCCGCCTGTACACCCGCTGCGCCATCGACGACGGCGAGCGCCACGAGTATTTCACCCGCATGGGCTTTGACGACTTTGACGGCGACGAGCTGTTTGTCCTGCCGGTGCCGCAGGACATGAGCACGCGCAGGCGCAATTACAGCCCGCTGGGCACCAAGGGCCTCGATGTGGACCTGCGCACGCGCACGCGCCGCGAGGAATTCCTGCTGAGCCTGAAGGAATTCGGCTATGTGGAGCACGCCAGCGAGTGGCTGGAGGAGCGCATGAAGGACCCGGTGTTCATCGCGCGGGCGATGTACAACGGCAGCGACTTCGTGGGCCAGATGCTGGTGACGGGCACGCAGAACGAGGCCACGCTGGAGATGGTCTGCGTGGAGCCGAAATGGCGCGGGCGCGGCGTGGCCAGCGCGATGATCGATGAGGCGCTGATGCAGCTGTCCAGCCAGCATGTGGCGTATCTGTGCGCGCGCAGCGTGCGCCGCAACAAGAGCGCGATACAGATGTTCAAGCGCAGCGGCTTTGACTGGGTGCGCACGGAGTGCTACCTGCTGGGGCGGGATCTTTAAGCTGCAATGCCTGAATCGCAATTGTCGCCTTTGGCTCCGCTGCGATTCTTGCTTGTGACGCTTCGCGTGCGAGGAACGTTGGGCTGCCGCCCAAACCCGCTTGGGGATTTCATCCCCAAACCCCTTCTTCGCTTCGCGCTTATGGCTCGTTATTTATCATGACACGACAAACGGAGGAAAAGCAATGAAGGTTCTGGTGGTTGGCGGCGGTGGACGCGAGCATGCCGTCTGCAAGAAGCTCAAGGAGAGCAAGCTGGTCGATACCCTGCTGTGTGCGCCGGGCAACGCCGGCATCGCGCAGGTGGCGACCTGTGTGCCGGGCGTGAAGGCGACGGACGTTCCTGCCATCGTGAAGCTGGCGAAGGACGAGCAGGTCGACTTCGTCTGCGTGACGCCGGACGATCCGCTGGCGCTGGGCTGCGTGGACGCGCTGGAGGCGGCGGGCATTCCGGCCTTCGGCCCGAGCGCGTACGCTGCGCAGATGGAGTCGAGCAAGATCTTCTCCAAAAACCTGATGAAGAAGTACGGCATTCCGACCGCAGCGAGCGAGACGTTTGACGACATGGACGCCGCGCTTGCGTACCTGAATACCCAGGAGGCTCCGATCGTCGTCAAGGCGGACGGTCTGGCGCTGGGCAAGGGCGTCATCGTCGCACAGACGATCGATGAGGCCAAGGAAGCTGTCGTGGAGATGATGCAGGGCGGCCGGTTCGGCAAGAGCGGCGCGCGCGTGCTCATCGAGGAGTGCATGTTCGGCCGCGAGGTGACCGTGCTGTGCTTCTGCGACGGCAAGACCATCGTGCCCATGCGCGCCAGCCAGGATCACAAGCGCGTCTTTGACAACGATCAGGGCCCGAACACCGGCGGCATGGGCGCGTTCGCCCCGAGCCCGCTGTACACGGAGGAGATCGCCGAGCGCACGATGAAGGAGATCCTCCTGCCGACGCTTCACGCCATGAATGCCGAGGGCTTCACCTTCAAGGGCGTGCTGTACGTCGGCCTGATGCTTACCGACAAGGGCCCGAGGGTGGTCGAGTACAACGCGCGTTTCGGCGACCCGGAGACGCAGGCTGTGCTACCGCTGCTTGAGAGCGATCTGATGGAGATCATGATGGCCGTGCGCAATCAGACGCTTGACCGGATGGACATCCGGTGGAAGGATCAGGCGGCGGCGTGCATCGTGCTCGCCAGCGGCGGCTACCCGGGCAAGTACGAGAGCGGCAAGCTGATCACCGGCCTTGAAGACGCCGAGAAGATGGGCGCGACTGTCTATCACGCGGGCACAAAGCTGACCGAGGCGGGCTATGTGACCGCCGGCGGCCGCGTGCTGGGCGTGACCGCGCTGGGCGGGTCGCTCAAGGCGGCTGTGGACAGCGCGTACGCCGCGGCGCGGAAGATCCATTTTGACGGCGCACATATGCGCAGCGACATCGGCAG
>SFFH01000076.1 GCA_004557905.1 Clostridiales bacterium
TCCTGTATGCTGTTCAATTCCTACGTCTTCATGCTCGCCTTCCTGCCGCTGACGCTGCTTGGCTACTTCCTGCTGGGCCGTCTGCCCGAGCGCATTCCACTTAATAAGGTCTTTCTGGTGCTGGCGTCGTTCGTGTTCTACGGCTACAACAACCCGAGCTATGTGCCCATCATCGTGTGCAGCATCCTGGTCAACTACGCGCTCAGCCAGCTCATGCTCTCCTGCGAGCGCAAGGCCGTCCGCCTGCCGCTGATGCTGCTGGGCCTTGGCCTCAACCTCGGCGTGCTGTTCTATTTCAAGTACCACGACTTCTTTGTGGACAACCTCAACCGCGCCTTCGGCTCGCATTTTTCGCTGTATCATCTGGCGCTGCCGCTGGGCATCTCGTTCTTCACCTTCCAGCAGCTCTCCTATGTGATCGACAGCTACCGCCGCACGGTGCCGCGCTATCACATTCTCGACTACGCGCTGTTCGTCACCTTCTTCCCGCAGCTGGTCGCCGGCCCGATCGTGCTGCACAGCGAGATCGTGCCGCAGTTCGCCGACCCGAAAAACCGCCATTTCAACTTCGACAACTTCGCGCCGGGCCTGTACGCCTTCGCGCTGGGCCTGTTCAAGAAGGTCATCGTCGCCGATACGTTCGGCGTCGCCGTGACGGAGGGCTTTGCCAACGCGCTGAGCCTCAACACCGCCGAGGCCTGGTTCGTCGCCATCGGCTATACCCTCCAGCTCTACTTCGACTTCTCCGGCTACTGCGACGTGGCCACCGGCGTGGGCCTGATGTTCAACATCAAAATCCCGCTCAACTTCAACTCGCCCTACAAGTCTCTGAACATCCGCGAGTTCTGGCAGCGCTGGCACATCACGCTCTCCCGCTTCCTGACGACCTACATCTATTTCCCGCTGGGCGGCAGCCGCAGGGGCATGGTGCGCACCTGCGTCAACCTGATGATCGTCTTCCTGGCCAGCGGCCTGTGGCATGGCGCGGGCTGGCTGTTCCTGCTCTGGGGCCTGATGCACGGCGCGGCCAGCGTGCTCTACCGCATCTTCCGCAAGCAGTACGACGCCCTGCACCCGGCGCTTCAGTGGCTGCTGACGTTCGGCTTCGTGGTCATCGCCTGGGTCTTCTTCCGTGCCACAAGCATGGCCGACGCGATGGCCATCGTCAAGTCCATGTTCATGATGGACTTCGGCCCCATCCGCGATTCCATCACCGCGGCCTTCGCGCTGCCCGGCGGCATCCGACCCGGCTACAACGCCATCTTCATGATGGCCTGGTACGCGCTGTCGCTCTTCGCCTGCCTGGGCCTGCGCAATACCTATGAAAAGACGATGGGCTTTCATCCCACGCTGCTCAACGCCCTGTCCACCGTGCTGCTGATCCTCTATGTCACGCTGTCCCTCTCCAACGTCAGCGTCTTCCTGTATTTCAATTTCTGATGGCTATGAAGAGAAAAACCTGGGCCTGCCTGTGCCTCGCAGCGCTGACGGGCGCCATTGCCCTGCTCAGCGCGCTGGTCATCGCGATCGACCCGTTCCAGGTCTACCGCCTCGCCACGCGCTATCTGCCGCCGATTGACAACACCACGCAGGTGTATGCCAACGCGGGCATCGTGCGCAGCTACGATTACGACAGCGCGATCGTCGGCACCTCGGTCACGGAGAACTTCCGCCCGTCGCAGATGGACGCGGTGCTCGGCGGCCGCTTCATCAAGCTGTGCACCTCCGCCGGCACCGCGTACAACCACGCGCTGCTGCTTGATCTCGCGTTTGAGACGCACGACATGCGGCGC
Source organism: Clostridiales bacterium (assembly GCA_004557905.1). Lineage (GTDB taxonomy): Bacteria > Bacillota > Clostridia > Christensenellales > Aristaeellaceae > Ventricola. The sequence continues at coordinate 1,794 of SFFH01000076.1, forward strand.
GTCGTCTACGGCCTGGACGTGTACTCCATGATCGCAGCGCTTGACCAGACCGGCAGCGACGTGCCGATGTACCTGTACGACCGCAATCCGCTGAACGACGCGGCGTACTGGCTCAATCGTTCCGTGCTCGGCTCCTTCCTGCCGCGCTGCCTGCGCACCTGGGGGCAGAGGCAGGACGATTCCCTGCGCGACAGCATGTACTGCTGGGCCGGGCGCGACGACTACGGCCTTGTCGCGCTGTACAACGCGCAGTTCACCCTACCCGGGGAGGTTGAGCCCGCCGACAGGTACGTGTCCGCCGCGCAGGCCAACCTGGAAACGCACATTCTGCCCTTCATCGCCGCGCATCCCGAGACGCAGTTTGACTTCTTCTTCCCGCCCTATTCCGCCGCGGAATGGTCCACCATGCTCAGCAAGGGCACGCTGGAGAGCATGCTCGCCCTGCGCGGGCTGTGCTATGACGCGCTCAGCACCTATGAAAACGTGACCGTTCACGACTTCGCCGCGCGCGAGGACTGGGTGCTCGACCTGAACAACTACAAGGATACGCTGCACTACGGCCAGTGGATCAACGACGCCATCGTCGAGGACATCGCCGGGAAGACCTGTGCCGTCACGAGCCGCGCGCAGATCGACGGGCACACGGCGCAGCTTCGCGCCTGGGCGAACGCGCTCATCACCGCCGGCCGCTGGATCTATCAAGGCGACTGATACCATGCTAAGACTGTTTTTTATGCGCAAAGCGAAGAAGGGGTCTGGGGATAAATCCCCAGGCGGGGTTTGGGGCCTGCGGCCCCAACGTTCCCCTATTGCGAAAGAAAATCGTAGTTTCAGAGCAAGCTGCGAAGCAGCTTACGATTGAAACGGGTTTGATCTGCGCAGCAGGAATCCAAATGCAAACCCATATCATCATCTCCTCTCCCGCACCGTCCCATCATCCCAAGGAGGAACCATGAACCGGCAACCCCGTTCCCACCGATCGCGCAGATCCTCTGCCGCGCCGCTCCAAAACCCGCTCATCCGCGTGCTGCTCGCTGCGCTGGCCGTCCTGCTGATCGTCGTGCTGTGCGTCGCCGCAACGTCCCTGATGCCGCAGGTCGATCCCGCAGCGTTTGAGCCTACCGCCGAGCCCGGCACGCCCACGCCTGAGCCGACGCCCACACCCGAGCCGACCATCACGCCCACGCCCGCGGTCTTCGCGCCCTTCGGCGCGCAGTACGGCTACGGCGGCGAGAATCTGATTCCCGAAACGCCCACGCCCGAGCCGACGCCGATACCCACGCCCTCGCCCGTGCCCGCGCCGACTGCGGAGCCGACGGCTACGCCGGTGAGCTACACGACGCTCAAAAAGGGCGCAAACGGCCCGTCCGTGGTCAGGATGCAGGAAGCGCTCATCGCACTGGGCTATCTCTCCGGCGCGGCCGACGGCGACTTCGGCACCGGCACACAGAACGCCGTCGTGCAGTTCCAGGCGGTCAACGGCCTGAGCGCGGACGGCATCGCCGGCAATCAGACGCTGACGCTGCTCTACAGCGGCGGCGCGCTCTCCGCCAGCGAGGCGCCGGAAATGGACTATCTGATTCTCGTCAACCGCGAAAACAAGCTCGACAAGAGCTTTGTGCCGACGGACCTCGTTCAGATCGCCGATGTGATTCCGGAGAGCGTGCTCAAGGTCAAGTACAAGGGCACGATGGCCAACCGCACAGCGGTCGAGGCGCTGGGCCGGATGCTCGAGGACGCCATCGAGGACGGCGTGACCAACTGGCAGGTCTCCTCGGCCTATCGCAAGTACAGCGATCAGCAGGCGCTGGTCGATCAGTCCGTCGCCAAATACAGGAAGAACAATCCCTCCTGGAGCACGGAGCGCTGCCTCTCGGCGACGTACCAGACCGTCGCGCCCGCCGGAACCAGCGAACACATGACGGGCTTGGCGTTTGACATCACCGTCCCCGGCGTCTCCTTCTCCGGCACGGCGCAGCAGAAGTGGCTGCACGAGCACTGCTACGAATACGGCTTCATCGTCCGCTTCACCGAGGAAAAGCAGGACAAAACCGGCTTCCTCGCCGAAAGCTGGCACTTCCGCTATGTCGGCGTGGAGGCCGCGCAGGTGATGACCTACAACAACTGGTGCCTGGAGGAATACGTGGAGAAGATGGGCGTCAAGTAAAGGGGGAACGTTGGGGCCAGCCCCAAACCCCGCAAGGGATTTCATCCCTTGACCCTTCTTCGCTTCGCGGCGGACAAAAGCAGTTTACCTTTGTACCACAACGCAAAAAGCACCCAAAAGGGTGCTTTTTGCGTTGGGAAAGGAAAGATGCGGCGGCATCCGTCCCGCTGATTCATATGCCCAGCGACTGCCGCAGAAATGCCTTCAGCCGCTCCGTATACGGCCTTTCCATCTGCTCCGGCGTCCTGCGGCGTACATCCAGGAAGGCCCCCCTCCGGATTGAGCGAGAGACTGTCCAGCGGCCAGCCCTCCCGCCTCGCCGCGCACGGCATGACAAAGGCTGCGCCCGCGTCCGCGAGCAGCGCTTCAAAGTATGCAGCCTTGGACGGGTTGGTCGTGCCGATCAGAATCCGCATCTCAGGTTTTCTCCTTCATCAGAACCGCATAGAGCTCCGGCGTGATGGCCGGATACGTCAGGTTCTCCGGCAGACCGTCAAACAGGCGCACCTCCGCCATTTCGCTTTCGGGCAGCGGCCCCAGCTCGTGTATCTCCGCGTGGAACACCCGGCCCGTCGCGCCCTCGCCGGTGACCTCGTCGCCCGCCCAGTAGTCGCACAGCGCCCGGATGTCGTAGCGCACCGCGCCGGATTCCTCATAGAGCTCGCGTCTGGCGGCCTCCATCGGCGTCTCGCCCGGCTCCACATGGCCGCCCTGCGTCTCCCAGGTCGTACGCTGCCTGTGCCGGCTGAGCATGAGCTTTCCGCCGTATGTGGAAAGGATGACGACGTACTTGTACGTCTTGAGCGCCCCCACCTCGTACGTTCTGCTGATCATGGGTATCTCCTCGTTTTCTTCGGTTTGCCTGCCATTATAGCACAGCATCAGAAAAAAGCCCAGACCACGTCTGAGCTTTCTGCTGTTCATCCAGAGGCGCCCCCGGGCGCTGTCAGCCGTTGCTGGACAGCGTGGAATCGTAGAGAATACTCTCAATCGTACCGGTCTGCGCGTTGACCTCCACCTGATACACGCCGTCGCCCTCGGCAAACGGCGCGCTGCTGCCGCCCTGCCACAGCCAGAGGTAGATCTGAATCACCGGCGTATCCCCCGCCATTGCGTACGGCGACGGCGCCACGTCGTCAATCCACTCCATGCTGTCCTTCTGCGCCGGGCTCAGGCCATAGACCTCGGCCGCAGCGTCCTTCGCCAGCTGTGCCGCCTGCTCGGGCGTGATCTTTGCCAGCGCCTGCGCCTGCTCGCTGCCCGGAGCCGCGTGCCAGTTGATGCCCGCATCGTAAGCCTCGCTATGCTCCTCTTCCATTCTCCTGCATTCAAACACCTCGCCGCTGTTGGCATAGAGCGATACCGCATACTCCGTCCCGCGCTCGTCCCCCTGCGTGAAGCGAACCTGATAGCACTTGGCGCCCTTGCTGTCCTTCTTCGCCTTCTCAACGCCGCGATAGTACAGGTGTGCGCCCCAGTCCTCCAGAACCTTCAGGTCGTCGACGCCGAACTTCTCCGTCGCCGCTTTGCGCGCGATGGCAATCGCCTCCTCCGGGGTGACGTTCACGGCCGTCTGCTCCGCGTCGAGCACGATGTCAATCCATTCCTCGCCCGCCGCCTTGCGCGCAATCGCCGCGGCGAGCAGCCCAGTATCCCACACCGGCGACTGCGTGTCCTCGCCGATCGTCTCCCCGTCATGCGACCAGCTGACCGTCGCCCGATTGCCCTTGCCGAGCGTCACGGTGTACACGCCGAGCTTTTCTTCAATCCCTGCGCCCGTTTCCGCAGGCGTGAAGACCGCCGTGCGCCCATCCCCGGACACCTCGCAGTCAAAGAACGCCTCCATCGCCGGCGTGAAGCCGTATTGCCCGGCAAGCGCCTGCCGCGCTGCCGTTTTGGCGTCCACCCGATCCGAGAAAATCAGTCCCGCGGCCAGTGCAGCCGCCGCGCCCAGCAGCAGCACAGCCGCCAGAACCAAAGCCATCGTCTTTTTCATCGTCCATGTCCTCTCATTGGTTTGTGTATCCAGCATGCGAAGCGTCTGCCCGACGCGCGCCTCCAGTGCGCCCTGCCGGGGCTGATAGACCCTCTGCCAATCCTCGCGTTTCATTGCCATTCCTCCCCCATCAGCGTGCGCAGCCTCGCCCGTGCCCGCGACAGTCCCGCGCATACCGCGCTCTTGGTTGTACCCATAATCCGCGCCACCTCGCGCACATCGTATCCTTCCATGTAGTGCAGCACAGTCATCGTCCGCTGGCGCTGCGGCAGCTGTGCAAGCGCCTCGCGCAGCGCGGCGATGCGCTCGTCCTCCGGCTCGCTCTCCGCCTCCGGCAGGGCGTCCACCGGCACGCTGCGCTTTTGCCTGCGCTGGATGTTCACGCATTCGCGAATCAGTATCCGTGTGATCCATGTGCGGAACAGGCTTTCCTCACGCAGCGTATGCCGTTTCTCCCATGCCCGGGTGATCGCCTCGGAGACGGCGTCCAGCCGGTCGCTCTCGCCGCGAAGATAGCTCGCCGCAACGCGGTACAGGCCGCCCTGCAGGTCCGTCACCTGCCGGGCGAACGTGTCTTTGTCCATGGCTGTCCTCCCTTGGAAATCTTTTGCTCCGCTTCGACGGAATTTCAAAAGCCCCGGCGTATGCCGAGGCTCTCGATGATGGGAACTGAAAGTGCCGGCTTCCTTCGGGTGTCATCAGGATGCCTTCTGTGGCTTAAAAACGCACATCATGCGCTCGCAGGATGCTCCATTCGACTTCCTGCGTTTCGCTAAAGCATGAGCAATCCGTCAAAACTCAAGCCGCGGCGTCGCGCAATCCAGCAGCGCCATCCCACATGTACCGTCATCTGTCAGCACATGCAGGTATTTCGTGCCCACGCCAAGGGCAGTCACCTGCGTACCGCTTTGCACCTTGCCCACACAGCTCCCCGAGTGGAAGTCGCGCAGGAGCACCGATCCGCTGCTGCTGCTCAGCATCACCCTCGGCCGCGCATCCCGCACAGCACACGCCGCGTTCCCGACAGCCAGATACTTCGCCAGCATATAGCCTTCCACATCGCAGACGCCGTTGCCCTCTCCGACCCGCACGCGATACCAGCCATTCTTCGGGCCGGACAAGAGCTCCACCTGTGTGCCATTATAATACTTGCCGTAGGAGATCGCCTCACTGCTCGCTTCAGCACGCAGATTCAGCCTGTCCGATGGATTCGCATTGCACACCGTCGCCC
>SFFH01000017.1 GCA_004557905.1 Clostridiales bacterium
TCCCGCAAGGGCGTCACCGTCATCCGGCCGATGATCTACGTCCCGGAGAAGCACGTCAAGCACATGGTCAAGGTGCTCGAGCTGCCTGTGATTCAGAATCCCTGCCCGGCGGACGGTCACTCCAAGCGCGAGGAGATCAAGGAGCTCATCCGCACGCTGTCCAGGGACTATCCCCAGGTCAAGGATTACATGATCGCCGCGCTGCGCAACACGGAGCAGTACGGCCTGTGGGACAAGAAGCTCGTCGGCGGGCCGAGGCCGGACGAGTACATTGTGGACAACAACAAGTAACAAAAGCGGGGCTCCCTGGCCAGTTGTGGTCGGGAGCCCCGTTTGGTTTGATGATGCTTTGCAAATCCAACCCGTCTCAATCGTAGGCTGCTGCGCAGCCTGCTCTGAGACTACGCTCTTTTGATAGAATGGGATACGTTGGGCTGCCGCCCAAACCCCGCAAGGGATTTCATCCCTTGACCCTTCTTCGCTTCGCGCTGCTAAAAGCAATTATTCCTTGGTTCCCTGCTTTTCCTTCGCGCAGTCCATGCCCCTGGCCACCGCGAAGCCCACGGCAAAGCAGACCAGCGAGAGCACCAGCGCGCCGGCGCTCTCAAAGCTCGACGGCACGATCTTCAGCGTGGACGCGATTACGAAGCCCAGAATCAGCCGGGAAACGAGCGCGTAGTGCTTTTCATACAGGCTGTTGACCACCCTGGCCAGCGAAATCACCGTGATCGCCAGGCCCAGCAGCAGCGGCAGAATCACGGTAAAGTCAAGCGCCGCGATGCCCGCCGTCATCGGCTCGTACAGGCCCATGTACAGCAGCACCGAGGAGGAGCTCAGGCCCGGGATGATCAGGCTCAGGCCCCAGACCAGGCCGCAGAACACGAAGCTCAGCGCGCTGGTTTCCGCCTGGCCCGTCATGCCGCGTTCCAGCAGGTTGAACAGGAAGTACGCCAGCGACAGCGACAGCACGAACGGCGTCCAGCCCATCTTCGCGTCGCTGCGCTCGGAATCCTTGATCAGCTCCGGCAGCGTGCCGCAGATCAGGCCGAAGAAGAGCATCAGCGCCACCGTCGCGGAGGCGTTGAACATCGCCTCCACCACGTTGGCCAGCAGCGTAAAGCCCAGCACCCAGCCGATCAGGAACGGGATGAACATCTTATAGTAGACCTTGAACGACTTGCCCGGGTGCGAGAGCAGCGCCATCATCGGCTCATAGATGCCGAACGCCACACACAGCACGCCGCCGCTGACGCCCGGAAGGATCGCGCCCGTGCCGACAATCGCACCCTGGATCGCCAGCAGCAGGCTTTTCAGCACAGCATTGTTTTTCATCCAAATCGCCTCACAGTCCGATGACACTCAGCACGCCGGTGCTCGCCACGCCCATGATGATACCCGCGATCACAACACCGCACGAGACCGCCAGGGACGTGGTCTTGATGCCCATGTTCAGGAAGGACGCCGCCAGCGTGCCGGTCCACGCGCCGGTGCCCGGCAGCGGGATGCCCACAAACAGCATCAGCGCGACGAACAGGCCGCGCTTGCCGGCCTTCTGGGTCAGCTTCTCGCCGCCGCGCTCACCCTTCTCGATGCAGTAGGTGAAGAACCTGCCGATGTACTTCTTATCCCTGCCCCACTCGAGCACCTTGCGGGCAAAGAAGTAGATGATCGGCACCGGCAGCATGTTGGCGATCACGCAGACGACGAGCGCCTTGAAATACGGCAGCCCCATGCCCACCGCAACCGGCACGCCGCCGCGCAGCTCGATCAGCGGAACCATGGAGATCAGCGCGCAGAGCAGATATTTTTTCAGCATATTTGATAACTCCTCAACTTTTTCAGCGATGTCCATACAACGACATTGTATTATATCGGGCGCCGGTTTACTTGTCAATACATTCGTTTTGACCTTCAGCTTTCTGAACGGGCTGTACCCGCACCCTCTTTCGAACAGCTTTGCAAATTCGAGTTGTTTGGTGCCCGCCGCACGGTTTTGGGCGCAATTTCATAGAAAAGAGCCCTTCCGCCAGCGGAAAGGCCCTTGTTTACTTGCCCAGCAGCGCGTCCGCCCTCTTGCGCACGCGCTCGCGCAGGATCGTCTGCGCCAGCAGCTGCAGCTCCTTCGCCTCAAAGAGCGCCACGGAGCCGAACGGCGCGACCAGCACCCGCTCAATCGCCGTGCGGTAGGCGTTCAGCTTGCGGACCAACTCGTCCATGAGCGTCTCCTCGCGCTCCTCACGCGCGAGCAGGAACGCGATTTCGTCGGTGAAGACCAGGTACAGCCTCAGCAACATCGGCGCAAACGCATCCACATCCCCGATGAAGAATTCGCCGCTCGCCGCGCCCTCTGCGAGGATATCGCGCAGCACCGGCAGCATGGCGTCCATCTGGCTGCTTCTCATCTTCTCGCGCATCAGTGCGCCGTCCTCCCGGTAGGCGACCTGGATCATCAGCGAGATGAAGCCGCTGTTGCCGCTGGTCAGGATGGCCGAGTCGTGGAACACCGCGTTGAGCTTGTCCACCGCCGTGCCCTCCGTCCGGCCGGCGGCCTGCCGGGCCTGCGCGCCGCATTCCTGCGCGCGCATCTCGCAGATCGCCTCCAGCACCGCAAGCTTGCTGTCAAAGTGGTGATAGAAGCCGCCCTTGGAAAAGCCCATCTCATTCAGGATGTCCTGCACGGACGTCTTCTCGTAGCCCTTCGTATAAAACAGACGTTCCGCCGTGGCCAGCAGCTCGCCCCGGCGCGCATCGCCCTTCTTCATTCGATCATCTAGCCTTCCTCGTTACTCGCCCGATGCGGACGCAGAGCCGTCGTTGTAGAGAATCTCCTTCTGCGAGGCGCGGTACGTCGTCGTCCAGAGCTTTGTCCGCTCGATCTCCTTGCCCGCGCTGTCCTTGTAGACCTTGTAGGTATCCACCTCGTAGCCCGTGCGCTTCTCGCGGCCGTACTGGCGCGTGCCCACCGGCAGAGAGGGATCCAGCGTGTAGAGGATCTCATCGGACGGCTTGATCGTCTTCGTCACGGTCGATTCCAGGTCGATCGTCATGCCGTTTTCAAGCAGCTGGCCGTAGATTTCCACCGTCACCGTCTGGTTTTCAAACCAGGCGACGACGAACACCGGGAACTGTCCGTCGTTTTTGAAGACGAAATCGAGAGACGGCCAGTTGACCGTCGCGTCCTCGCCCTTGTTCACATAGGAGGACGGCCAGCTGTGCGCGCTGCGCTTGACGATGGTCAGGTCCGCGCGCACGACGGCGTTGAACAGCGTCGAGGACGTCTGGCAGACGCCGCCGCCCGTGTCATCCACGAGCACGCCGCCCGCAATCGCGCCGGCCTCGCGGTAGCCCTTGGCGCCCGTGCGCTGGCCCGTGCATTCGTTGAAGGACAGCGTCTCGCCCGGGAGCACCACGCGCCCGTTGAGCGCGCTGGCCGACAGCGCGATGTTCGTGTTGCGGTCGGGGTCCTTGCTCGTCTTCGTCGAGAAGGAGGAGATGCGGCCAAAGAGGCCCTCCAGCTGCGCGCGCACGACGCTCGGCTCAATCGTCTCGCCCCGGGGCACGATCACGCGGTCGTACGCGCCCTCGTCCAACGCCGCCAGGATATCCGCCGCCAGCTGCGCGCGGTCGACGCGGTATCCTGTCTGCGCGTCGGTGAAGGAGAACGTCTTGCTGTTCATGTCAAACGCGTCGATGGCCGCGTCCTGCATCTCCACGTCCAGGCTGTCGCCGATGATGTCCACCAGGCTGTCAATCGCGGCCCGGTCATAGGTGAAGCCGGTCGAAAAGTGCACGCCGTTCTGCGCGGCGTCCTGAATCTGCGCATAGCGTTCCTCCAGCGTGCCCGTGCGGCCCACGGCGTACGCGCGCGCGAGCACAGTCTGCGCGTCAAAGGTCACCGGCACCTCCTGGGAGGTGATGCGCCAGCGCCGCTCGCCCGAGGCGACCACGAGCGAAAACGCCTGCGAGGTCTGCTCCTGCCGGTCGGTGATGAGCGCCTGCGCTTCGCCGAGGGTCATGCCGCCCAGCTCCGTGCCGTCGATCGTCACGCCCGGAAAAAACGTGTCGCTGCTCACAGTCTGACGAATGGCGGCATACGATTCATATGCCGCCATTTGCTCCTGATAGATTTTTGCGCCGGCGATCCACACGGCTGCGCAGCCCAGCACGACGATCAGCGTCCAGACCGGGAACAGGCTCCTTTCCTCTTTTGCATCGGCCCGTCCACGGCGGCTGCGCCCCGGGGACCTGCGGCGATCCAAAGCCATATTGTCCAGTTCTCCTCAGAAAAATCGGTCGTCAGGACTTCTTCGCCGCGTCAATCGCCGCGAACAGTTCCTTCTCGTTCATGCGGTAGGACAGGATGTGCAGGCTGTCGGACAGGTGCACATTGTTCACCGCCACGCCCTCCGGCAGCGTCAGATCCACCGGCGCGAAGTTCCAGATGGCGCGCACGCCGCCCTGCACCAGCTGATCGGCAATCTCCTGTGCGACGCCCTTGGGCACGGACAGCACGGCGATGTCCACCTGATGCGTCGACATCCAGGTCTCCAGTTTTTCCATCGGCTGCACGAGGATGCCGTGCACATCGATGCCCACCAGCGCCTCGGACACGTCGAAGATCGCCTGAATGTTGAAGCCCTCGCGGGAGAAGCCCGCGTAGTTCGCCACCGCGCGGCCGATGTTGCCCGCGCCGACGATGATCATGTGGTACTGCTTGTGCAGGCCCAGGATCTCGCCGATGCGCTCCTTGAGGTTCGCCACATGGTAGCCGTAGCCCTGCTGGCCGAAACCGCCGAAGCAGTTGATGTCCTGACGGATCTGGGAGGCTGTCAGGTTCATGCGTTCGCCCAGCTCCTGAGAAGAGATGCGCACCACGCCCGCCTTCTCCAGCTCTTTGAGATGACGATAATACATCGGAAGCCGGCGCACCACTGCGTCGGACACCCTCGATTTATAAGCCATACGTATCGCTCCTATCCCTTGTACGCTCCACGCGAAACTATCATGATAGAATAAGTATATCAGGAACTCTCGGCGGGTGCAAGTCAAAACTTGCATTCCAGCGGACAAACCGTGCACAAAAACCTTACTTTCTGAACCCTCGCAGGCGCTCGCGCTCCTTCTTGCGGTCAGATTTTTCTTTTTTCTTCGGATTCAACGGCTGCGCGAACGCCAGGTCGATGCTCGAGGATTCCAGCTCCACGCTCTCCACCCGCACGCACAGCGGCTGGCCGAGCGAAAACACGCAGCCTGTCCGCTCGCCGCGCAGCGTCATGCGCCGCTCATCAAAGTCAAACCAGTCGTCCATCGTGCGCACATGCAGGAAGCCCTCCGCGCCGTTTGAAAGCGCCACATACAATCCCCACTCGCTCACGCCGCTGACGATGCCGTCAAACAGCTCGCCGACGTGCCCGTGCATGAAGCGCGCCATCATCAGCTTGTCCGCCAGGCGCTCGGCCTCCACCGCCGCACGCTCGCAGTCCGAGCTGCGCATCGCCGCGTCCGCCAGCGCATCGCCGTGCAGCGCCGGACGGCCGCCCGTGAGCACCGCCGTCAGCGCGCGGCTGACGACCAGGTCCGGATAGCGCCGGATCGGCGAGGTAAAGTGGCAGTAATCCGCCATCGCCAGGCCGTAATGGCCCAGCGGGCTGACGTCGTAGCGCGCCTTCTGCATGCTGCGCAGCGCCAGCGTGCTCACCACGCTGAACTCCGGCGTCTCGCGCGTGCGCTCGAGCACCGCACGGATATCGCCCGGCTGCGCGTTGTGGCGCAGGCCGCGCGTGTCCACACCGATGCCGTCCAGGAAATCCTTGAGCGTATCCAGCTTCTCCGGGTCCGGCTTCTCGTGCACGCGGTAGAGCAGCGGCACGCCGCGCGCCTTGGCGAACCTCGCCACGGCTTCGTTTGCCGTGAGCATGAAGTCCTCGATCATCAGCTCGGCCTCGCCCCGTGCCCTTTTGGCGATCTCCACCGGCTCGCCCGCCTCATCCAGGATGAATTTCGGCTCGTCCGTGTCAAAGTCGATGGCGCCCTGCGCCTGCCGCCTCTGGCGGATGCGCCGTGCCAGCTCGCGCATGGCCAGCAGCGTGTCCTCAAGCCCGGCCATCCGTTCCCGCTGCGCCGCGTCGCCGTCGAAGAGCCGGTTCACGTCGTCGTACACCAGCCGCGCGTTGGAGCGCGTGATCGTGCGCAGCAGGCTGGTGTGCACCACGCTGCCCGCTTCGTCGATGTCCATCAGCGCGCTCATGGTGAACTTGTCCTCATCCGGGCGCAGCGAGCACACGCCGTTGGAGAGCTGCTCCGGCAGCATCGGCAGCACGCGCCCCGGGAAGTACACGCTCGTGCCGCGCAGATACGCCTCGCGGTCGAGCGCCGAGCCCTGCGGCACATAGTGTCCCACGTCCGCGATGTGCACGCCCAGGCGCCAGAGGCCGTTCTCCAGGCGTTCCAGGCTCACCGCGTCGTCAAAGTCCTTCGCGTCGCTGCCGTCAATGGTGAAGGACAGCAGCCCGCGCAGGTCGGTTCGCGTCGGATCGTCCGCCAGGTCGGCCGGCTTGCAGGCGTCCGCCTCACGCAGCACATCCTCGCCAAACGCCGTGCGCAGGTGCTGGCTGACGATGAGCGCGTCCAGCGCGGCCCTAGCCTCGCCGAAGCTGCCCAAAACGCCATCGATGCGCACCAGCAGGCCGCCTTCGTCCTCCCAGCGCACCACCTTCGTGTGCACGACGTCGCCGTCGTGCGCCTCCTCCCCGCCCGGGCGCACCGCGATGCCCTGCGGCAGCCTGCGCTCCAACGGGAGGATATAGCGCACGCCCTGCTTTTCATGCAGCACGCCGACAATCTCCTCGTGCGCGCGCTCAAGTACCTTGCGCACGCGCACGCGCTCCCGGCTGATCCGTTCAGCCTCAACGACGTCGCCCCACAGCGTGCCATGGGCGTTCTCCCTGGCGCAGGCATATGCGGTGCCGTCCTCGGCCTCCATCTTCACCGCACCGTGGAAAAGGCCGCGCACGGTCAGGCGCAGCGTCTCGCGCTGCTCCTTGCCTTCCGGCTTGTTCTTCCTGGCCGGAGAAGCAAAGCCGCTGATCGGGATGCGGCGGACAAAGCGCGCCTTTCCCGGATTTCCTTTTTTCATGATTTCAACTCCCGAATCTCCCGATTCCCGTATGTTCGCCGCCTTATGGTCTGTTTCCAAAGGAGAAAACATGCAGCCTCGAGCAGGTTTTCCTCAAGCCGGGCGAACAGATGTGAAGAGGGCCGTACCCGCTTCCGGACAGCTTTGCAACATCAAGCTGCGGCCTGCTCGCTGCAAGATGCCTTAAGCCAATTCCTATTCTACAAAAAAGGCCGAAGCGCTTTCCGCTTCAGCCTCTTTGGGTTGTCAATTGATTAGCCAAGCACCGCAACGAGCAGGCCGCAGACGATGAACACGACCGCGGAAACCTTCGTTGCCAGAGCGAGCTTGCCCTCCATGGACTTCGCCTTGTTCTTGCCAAAGAACGTCTCAGCGCCGCCGGCGATTGCACCCAGGCCGTTGCTCTCGCCCGGCTGGAGCAGAATGGTGACGATGAGAATCAGCGCAGACACGACGAGCAGCACGGTGACAATGCCGTTAAGGATAGCCATAATCTTCTGCCTCCCTGACTCGCTTTTCGGATTAGCGCTTGGAGAACTGCGGCGCGCGGCGGGCAGCCTTCAGGCCGTACTTCTTGCGCTCCTTCATACGCGGATCGCGCGTGAGGAAGCCGGCCTTCTTCACGGCCGGACGCAGCTCCGGATCAGCCTTGATCAGCGCGCGGGAGATGCCGTGGCGGATCGCGCCGGCCTGACCGGACAGACCGCCGCCGTACACGTTCACCAGCACGTCGTAGCGGCCCTCCAGAGAGGTGAGCGCCAGCGGCTGACGGACGGTCATCTTGAGGGTCTCCAGACCGAAGTAGTTATCGATATCGCGGCCGTTGATCACGATCTTGCCTTCGCCCGGAATGAGGCGAACACGAGCAATGGCCTTCTTGCGGCGGCCAACCGCCTGATACTGAACCTGTGCCATGTGTCAAACACTCCTTCCTGCAATTACTTCACGAGCTCGAGCACGGTCGGCTTCTGGGCCTCATGCTCATGCTCAGCACCGGCGTACACGCGCAGCTTGCGCGCCATCTGACGGCCCAGCGGGCCCTTGGGCAGCATGCCCACGACGGCGTGCTTCACCGCGAACTCCGGCTTCTCGTCGATCAGCTTGCGGTACGCGGTCTTCTTGAGGCCGCCCGCATAGCCGGAATGATGATAGTAGATCTTGTGATCCAGCTTCTTGCCGGTCAGAACAACCTTCGCCGCGTTGATGACGATGACGTGATCGCCGCAGTCCACATGCGGGGTGAAGGTCGGCTTGTTCTTGCCGCGCAGGATCGCAGCAACCTGGCTGGCCAGTCGGCCAAGGGGCATGCCGTCGGCGTCAACGATATACCAGTTGCGCTCGACGTTCTGGGCATTTGCCATAAACGTTTTCACGTGAATTTCCTCCTCGTGGTGAATCTTGATCCACAATAAAACGCATCGCGCTGGTCAGACGCTCTGCAAACGCGCGCACGAGGGCCCGGGGCTAACAGGCGAACATACGCATTGGTTATTTTAACCGCAGCCATACGCTTTTGTCAAGACTTTTTGCCGGTTTTACTCAGGTTTTTTATGTTTTTTCCCTTTTCCCCGGCATGCGCGCGCCTTCGCGCCGCCCCGCGCGCAGGTTTTTTTCGCGCTTTCGATTCTGCCCCTTGACAAACCGTTTTTTCTTCGATACAATACTGTTCAAGTTCATATTCCACGACTTGTAAAGATGATGATGGGAAAAAATCACAGGGATCCTTCCCTTAAGAGAGCCGGCGGGCGGTGCGAGCCGGCGGGAAGCCTTTTGAGAACTCCTCCCGGAATTGCGCAGGCGAAAGCATGAGTAGTCTGCGACGGATGACCCCGTGACCGGTCAGGTCTTGCTTGAGACCGTGAGGGCTGCGACGTCGCAGCTGAATTAGGGTGGTACCGCGCGAAGTGTATACATTCTGCGCCCCTAAGCCGCAATCGGCTTGGGGGCGTTTTTGCACCCCCCGGCACGGCGGCAGACGCATTGACAAAAGAGCCGAAAACGAAAGGAGAACACAACCATGTATCAGGGCCACGAGAAGTACATCCCTTTCACCCCCGTCTCTCTGCCGGACCGCACCTGGCCGGACAAGCGCATCGAGAAGGCGCCCGTCTGGTGCTCCGTCGATCTGCGCGACGGCAACCAGGCGCTGGTCACCCCGATGAACCTGCAGGAGAAGCTGGAGTACTTCAAGCTGCTCGTCGAGCTGGGCTTCAAGGAGATCGAGGTCGGCTTCCCGTCCGCGTCCGAAACCGAGTATGAGATCCTGCGCGCGCTCATCGACGGCCACTACATCCCGGACGACGTGACCATCCAGGTGCTCGTCCAGGCGCGCGAGCACCTCATCCGCAAGACGTTTGAGGCCGTGCGCGGCGCGAAGAACGTCATCATCCACTTCTACAATTCCACCTCCACCCTCCAGCGCAAGGTGGTCTTCAAGAAGGACATGCAGGGTATCATCGACATCGCCGTCGCGGGCGCCAAGCTCGTGCGCGAGCTGACCGAGGCCGACGCCGGCTCCGGCACCAACTACCGCTACGAGTATTCTCCGGAATCCTTCTCCGGCACGGAGATGGACTTCGCCGTGGACATCTGCCACCAGGTCATGCAGACCCTGGGCGCGACGAAGGAGAACCCGGTCATCCTCAACCTCCCCAACACCGTGGAGATGTGCACGCCCAATACATACGCCGATCAGATCGAGTACTTCATCCGCCACCTGCCTGACCGCGAGGCGGCGATCATCTCCATCCATCCGCACAACGACCGCGGCACCGGCGTCGCCTGCACGGAGCTGGCGCTGATGGCCGGCGCGGAGCGCGTGGAGGGCACGCTCTTTGGCAACGGCGAGCGCACCGGCAACCTGGACATCGTCACCGTCGCGCTGAACATGCACACGCAGGGCGTCGATCCCCATCTGGATTTCTCCCACATCGACCATGTCCGCGACGTCTACGAGCGCTGCACCAAGATGAAGGTGCCGGAGCGCTGGCCCTACGCCGGCAAGCTCGCGTTCACCGCGTTCTCCGGCTCCCATCAGGACGCCATCAACAAGGGCCACGAGTACATGCGCGAAAGCAAGTCCCCGTACTGGGAGATCCCGTATCTGCCCATCGACCCGGCGGACGTGGGCCGCGAGTACGAGCCGGTCATCCGCATCAACAGCCAGAGCGGCAAGGGCGGCGCGGCGTTCATCATGGACCACAACTACGGCTACCACCTGCCCAAGGAGATGCATCCGGAGTTTGGCCGCGTGGTGCAGGTCGAGTGCGACAGGACCGGCCGCGAGCTGCTGCCCGACGAGGTGCTGGGCCTGTTTGAGCGCGAGTTCCTCAACATCAGCGCCCCCTACGCCCTCTCCCGCGCGAAGTTCTACGAGGAGGCCATCGCCGGCAGCTCCGCGAACGTCACGCACTTCTCCGGCGTGCTGAGCGTGCGCGACACCTTCGTTCAGCTCGAGTCCCGCGGCAACGGCCCGATCGACGCGTTCTTCAACGCGCTGGTTCAGGCCGGCATCGAGGGCTACTCCTTCATCACCTATCACGAGCACGCCATCAGCAACGGCTCCGATTCCCAGGCCGTCGCCTACATCCAGCTGCGCGCGCCGGGCGGACACCGCATCTTCGGCGTGGGCACCGAGCACAACATCAACTTTGCCTCCGTCAAGGGCATCCTCAGCGCGATCAACCGCTTTGAGAACGGCAAAATCTGATACACCTGTTCGGGCCGCAGGGTTTTCCCTGCGGCCCTTTTGTCGATCAGGCGCGTTTCAGTTTTTTTGGCGTGAGGATTTCCGCCGCGTCCACGCGCACGAAGTAGCCCTGCGCATGCTTGCAGGCCGGGCAGACCGGCGGCGCCTGCGTGCCGACATGGACGTGGCCGCAGTTGAGGCACAGCCACGCGACCTCCTGCTCCGCCTTGAAGAGCCTTCCCTCCTCCAGCCGCTGCGCCAGCAGACCGAAGCGGTCGCCGTGCGTCTGCTCGATGGCGGCGATCAGCTCAAACGTGCCGGCCACCGCCAGGAACCCCTCCTCTCTGGCGATCTGCGCAAACTGCGGATAGACGCGGCTCGCCTCCTCGTATTCGTTGTGCTGCGCGCTGCGCAGCAGCCTCGCCGGCATCCAGGCCGTGTTTTCCACCGGGTAGCTGCCGTCGATGTGGATGCTCTCGCCCTCGCTGGACGCCAGGTGCTTGAGGAACAGCTCCGCGTGCTCCTTCTCCTGCTCGGCGGTAAAGCGGAAGACGCGCTCCACGCCATGCAGGCCCGCGCTCCGGGCCACGCTCGCCGAGAAGGTGTAGCGGTTTCTCGCCTGGCTCTCGCCGGCAAACGCGCGCATCAGGTTTTCCCGGGTCTGGCTCTCTTTGAATTCCATACAAAATCCCTCCCTGCCGGCAGGTTGCCCACAGGGAGGGATTCTATACATCTTTTTCCACCGCATCAATCGTTCAGGTTCGGCGCGCTGCCCAGCTCGCCGCTCTTCCAGTGCTTGCGGCACAGGCTGATATAGGTGGAGTTGCCGCCCAGCAGGATCTGCTCGCCCTCGCGCACGATCTTGCCGTCATGCACGCGCGCGTTGAACGTCGCCTTCCTGCCGCACCAGCAGATGGTCTTGATCTCCTCAATGGTGTCCGCCCAGCACAGCAGCTCCCGGCTGCCCTCGAAGAGCTCGCCCCGGAAATCCGTGCGCAGGCCGTAGCAGATCACGGGGATGTCCCGCTCATCGACGATATCCACCAGGCGGCGCACCTGCGCGCTCGTCAGGAAATGCGCCTCGTCGACGATCACGCAGGAAATGCCGTCCAGAGAGATGCTGTCCAGATCCTCCACAAAGCGGCACTGGGCCTCCAGCCCGCAGCGGGAACGCACGATCGTCGCGCCGTCGCGGTTTTCCAGCTTCGGCTTGAGCATCAGCACCTCGCAGCCGCGCTCCCTGTAATTGTACTGCACCATGACCGCATTGGCCGTCTTGCTCGAGCCCATCGCTCCATAGCGGAAATACAGCTTCGCCATTCTTCTGTCTCCTCGTCCGCCGCCGGGCGGCGTTGTTATGCAATGCGTCCATTATAGCCGGTTTGCCGCCCGGATGCAACCGGATTCATGCAAAAAGCGCATGCCGAAGCATGCGCCAGGTTATGCTGCCTGTGGATTACTCCATCTCAAAGCGCGCCTTCATGTAGGCCTTGACGACCTCCAGACACTTCTCCTCCGGCATATGACCCGTGTTCAGGCACAGATCGTACAGCGCGGCGTCGTGCCACTGGCGGCCCGTGAAGTACTTGAAGTAGTCCGCGCGGCGCTTGTCGATCTTCTTGATCTTCTTTTCGGCGGCCTCCAGATCCAGTCCGTCCTCCTGCATCACGCGGCGCACGCAGTCGACCACCGGCGCGGTGACGAACACATTCATCACATTCTCCCGACCGCGCAGGATGTAGTTCGCGCAGCGGCCCACAATCACGCAGTTGCGCGTGGCGGCGAGCTCGCGGATGATCTTCGCCTGATACCTGAACAGGTTCTCGTTGGAGATGAAATCCTCGCTGTCCGGCGGGATCACTTCGCCCGTGTACATCTCCCGGGCGATGCGGAACAGCGGCATATGCTGCTTGGTCTCGTCAGCCTGCCTGAACAGATCCTCGTTGATTCCGCTCTCATCGGACGCGATGCGCAGAATCTCACGGTCATAAAACTCGTAGCCAAGCTCCTTGGCCAGCATCCGGCCCATGCGCCGTCCGCCGCTGCCATAGCTGCGCGCAATCGTAATCACATGATTATCCATCCTGATCCCTCCTGCCTGTTTCAAGTGATCGTGGAGTATCCTCACTTAAATTATAGCAAAAAATTGGACGAAATCAACAGAAAACTTCATGCTGCGCGCAAATTCTTTTGTCTTTTCCCCTCCGGTCAGTCAAAACGCGCTCACAGGGAGACCACGTTGCGCGGCGCACCCTCAAGGAATGCGCGCACATTGCCCACGGCGATCTCTTCAAGCCGCGCCCTCGTCTGCCTCGGCGCCCAGGCGACGTGCGGCGTGAGAATCGTGTTGGGCGCGGAAAGCAGCGGATTGTCCGGGGACGGCGGCTCGGCGGAAAGCACGTCCGCCATGTAGCAGGCCACCTTGCCGCATAGGAGCGCTTCGGCCATCGCGCCCTCGTTCACCAGCGGCCCGCGCGCCGTGTTGATGACGCGCACGCCGTCCTTCATCCGGGCAATCGCCTCGCTGCCGATGAGCCCCTGCGTCTTCTCCGTCAGCGGACAGTGCAGCGTGATCACGTCGCTTGACGCCAGCAGCTCGTCCATCGTCACGAATTTGACCTGCTCAAAGCCCGTCTTCGGCGTGCGCGTGTGCACGATCACCCGCATGTCAAGGCCCAGTGCCGCGCGCGCGACCGCCTGCCCGATGTGGCCGAAGCCGACGATGCCCAGCGTCTTGCCCGCCACCTCCTCCATCGGCCCGGCATAGAAGCAAAAATCCGGGCTGGCGCTCCAAGCGCCCTGCTTCACCCGCGCGTCGTACTCGCTCACGCGGCTCATGGAGGCGAGCAGCAGCGCCATCGTGTGCTGCGCGACAGCCTGCGTGGAGTAGGCCGGCACATTCGTGACGACAATGCCCCGCTCCTTCGCCGCCGGGATGTCCACCACGTTGTAGCCAGTCGCCAGCACGCCGATGTATTGCATCCGCGGGCAGGCGTCCATCACCTCGCGCGTGATGCGCGCCTTGTTCGTCAGCACCACTGGCGCGTCGCCGATGCGCTGCGCAATCTCCTCCTGCGGCGTCCTGTCGTAAAATGCCACCTCGCCCAGCTCCCGGAGCGCGCCCATATCCAGGTCGCCGGGGCAGAGCGTATACCCGTCCAGCACAACGATTTTCATGTTCAGCCTCATCCTTTCCCGGGCAGCCGCCCGGCGTCCTCTCGCTTTTCCATTATACGCCGCCGCTGCCAGGCTTTCAAGCGCGGCGCGCCGTTGACTTTTTACTTCCGACCTGCTATACTGACAATACCGTATTCCATCCGTGATCCGATTTCAGCTTCTGAACGGAGGTCTGTAATATGAAGCGTTTTCTTCTCCTTCTCGCCTGCGCGCTGATGACGTCCGCGCTGGCCAGCGCCGAGGCCCTGCCCGGCGCCGCTGCGGCGAACGCAGGCGAAGGCGTGCCCCAGATCGATTTCGACCTGCTCACGCCGGACAATCCGCTGGCCACGCCGGTTGCCATCGACCCGATCGACAAGCCCACGCCGACCCCGGAGCCCACGCCGAAATTCGTGTATGAAACCTACGAGAATGCGGCCATGGGCGTCTCCTTCTCCATCCCCTACACCTGGCTCCTCAATCCGAACACCAACCAGGACACGACCGTCCAGTTTGTCGAGCCCAAGAGCGAGATGATGGAGCCGGACGGCTACCAGACCCGCCTCACCATCGAGAAGTACAACATGGGCCTGGCGCAGACCGCGTCTGATGCGCGTTCACGTCTGGAATCCACGCTTGAGGAGCTGGCCGCCAGCTTCACCACCTTCACCCCGGGCGAAATCGCCTCCGGCAGCTTCGGCACCGGCAACGGCTACTACTGCTACTACAAGGCCGACTACAACGACGGCACGAAGACCTATGAGATGAACGGCCGCGTCATCATCGTGGCGCACGAGAAGGCGCTCTACCAGATTCGCCTGACCACCCCGCGCAACTGGTATTCCTACTACAACTACCTTTGGCGCAAGGTGCGCTCCACGATCAAGTTCCTGTAAAACCGCGCGGTTTTTAAAAGCACAAAGAGAGGCTGCAGAGCAAACGCTTTGCAGCCTCTTTTCTGTTTTCTCATCCCCGTCTGCTTGTCACTTCTCCGGCGGACGGCCGCCGCCTGCACGGATGCGCCCGACGCCATACCACAGGCCGCCGATTCCGAGCAGGATATACACCGGCGCATAGGTAAACAGATACCGTGCGCGCGCCTCAAAGATCAGCTCAAACGCCGTCAAGCCAATCACAGAGAGCAGCATCACCAGCAGCAGGCCAACCTGCGCGTCATCCTGCCTCATGGCGCCGTACGTCGCCATGCTCAGAAGCCCGCCCAGCAAAAGCGCCAGCCAGATGCACTGCTGAACCGTCGCAAAGCCGGGAAAGCGCCCGTCCTCATCCGGATAGATCCATCGCTTCAGAAGCGGCGAAATCACAGGATGCTTGTCCTCAATCAACTGATCGAAAAACTGGCCCTCCATGCCCCAGGCGAACGTGCCGTCCGCGTAATTGGTCAGCATTTTTTTCTTCAGATGCTCAAGCAGGCCCTGCGGGCCGAATGCTTCAAGCCGTCTGCGGATTTCCTGCAACTGGATCTCCGTTCTGCCCGCCTTGTCAAGCGCAGCCAGCGTAATGTGCTCATCCTCCGCGCTGAACCCGCCGTTTGTCTCCCGGTTCAGCCCCATCATCGCAAAATGCAGCGCGCCGATGTTGAGCTGCGCATCCAGCTCAAAGCCGGATGCCTTCACCACCGCATCAAAGAACGGCCCAACCATCAGCGCCGCCGACAGCAGCATGCTGCCCAGGCGCAGCGCAAGGCTTTTGAGGCTTCGCCGGGCAACCAGCTTCGCCCCTTCGATGATCACCAGCGCGATGGTCACGATGACCGTCTGCGGCTTGATCAGGTATCCGATGCCGCTCAGCAATCCAATGCCGAGCCAGGCCAGGGGTTTCCTGTCGCCCCAGCGCTGATAAAGCCAGAGGATCAGCACCGGAACGATCAGGCTGAAGCTGTCCGTGTACGGAATCATCAGCCAGGGAGACAGTCCCGCAAACACCGCATAGGCGCCTGCGACCATCCAGGAAAACGCCTCGGATTTTGTCCATCTGCGCGCGATGCTCTGGCAGAGCGCGCCTGAGAGCGTATTGATCACGCACTGCACGGCGATGACCGCAAAGGCGCAGCGGTCAAGTCCCGGCTCGCCGCCAACGAAGAATTTGAATACCCGCATGATTCCGGCGAAGATCATGGTGATCAGCACATTGTTCGGATGCATCGAGTAATAGAAATTATTGACCTCCCCGATGCCGAAGACGCCGATCCAGTGCGCATACTCCAGCATCATGCCGGCATCCCAGCCGGTCAGGAAATAGCTGAAATAGCAATACGCCAGCTGCACAAGGAGCAGGCCCAGCCAGAAGATCGCCCGCACCGGCACATGAAGCCTCTCCCTTCCCCCGCGCGATCGCATCGCCAGACAGAGGACTGCGCCCAGCACGCCCGTTCCAAGGAGCAGCATGGCCCACTGCGGCAGAAGGAACACCCGCTTGCACGCAAACTCCGTGACCGGGAAGAAAAACAGCAGCAGCACCATGATGAGCAGCATCATCATCGTATAGAGTGACAGCACACTCACCTTGACCCATTTCGCCATACAGCTTTCTCCTGTTCAGCCAAAATGCCGGCCCAGAAGGCCGGCACTTGTTTGTGTTTCTTACTTGCGGCGCATATAAGCGGGGATACCGTCCATGAAGGAGCGCGGCGCGCGCTGCTCCTCCGCCTGAGGACGTTCCGGCTCCGCCGCCTGGGGCGGCATGTCCGGCATGGTGGCAAACGGAGAGACGCGCTGGCCGCCCGCGTTGTCGTTCAGGAACGTGGGCACCTCCGGCTCGGCCGGGTTCTGGGCATAGCCGGTCACCGGCGTGTAGGACGCGTCGTAGCGGGTGTAGCTGCGGTTCTGGGACTGCGGCTGATAGGCCGCACCGTAGCTCTGCGGCACATACGCCGCCTGGCTGGGCAGGGAGGCCGGACGCTCGGCGCTGGACGCGCGCGGCGGGAACGGCACCTTTTCAAAGCCGGTCGCGATGACGGTGATGTGCACCTCATCCTCGAGCGTATCGTCGATGCTCGCGCCGAAGATGATGTTCGCCTCGCTGTCCGCCGCGGCGGTGATCATCTCGACGGCGTCGTTGATGTCCACGATGGAGCAGTCGGAGTTGCAGGTCACATTGATGAGCACCGCGCGCGCGCCGTCGATGCTCGTCTCCAGCATCGGAGAGGAGATCGCGTTCTGCGCCGCGTCGGCCATGGCCTTCTCGCCCTTGCCCACGCCGATGCCCAGATGCGCCATGCCGCCGGACTCCATGACGGCCTTCACATCCGCAAAGTCCAGGTTGATGATGCCGGTCTGGGAGATCAGGTCGGAAATGCCCTGGATGCCCTGGCGCAGCACGTCGTCCGCGAAGTTGAACGCGCCCTTGAAGGAGGTGCCCTTCGGGCAGACCTGCAGCAGGCGCTCGTTGGGGATGACGACCAGCGTGTCCACGCGCTGCTTGAGCTCGTCGATGCCGGCCTCGGCCTTGCGCATGCGGGTCTTGCCCTCGAAGGCGAACGGCTTGGTCACCACAGCGATGGTCAGGATTCCCATGTCGCGGGCAATTTCGGCCACGACGGGCGCAGCGCCCGTGCCGGTGCCGCCGCCCATGCCGGCGGTGACGAACACCAGATCCGCGCCCTTGAGCGCGTTGGCGATCTCCTCGCGGCTCTCCTCGGCGGCCTTCTTGCCGATCTCAGGCGTCGCGCCGGCGCCCAGGCCCTTGGTCAGCTTCTCGCCGATCTGAATCATGGTCGCAGCCCGGCTGGTGCGCAGCGCCTGCACGTCGGTGTTGACCGCAATGAAGTCAACGCCGGTCACGCCGCAGTCGACCATGCGGTTGAGCGCGTTTCCGCCGCCGCCGCCGCAGCCTACAACCTTGATGGAAGCCGCCGGACGCTCGTCCATTTCAATTTCAAACACAGGAAAATCCCCCTTTTGTTATCACCCTTCGCAATTTCGCGCTTATCGGCGGAAAATGCGCTTGATACGATCAAACAGACTTTCGTCCTGTTCTTCCAGCTCGATGGTATTGTATACCAGCTCCAGCAGGCCGCTGCCGCTGGCGAAGATCTGCGCCGGCTTGAGCTTGACCGTCTTGGTCGCCGCCTCGCGCACGTTGCGCGAGAGCTTGCTCGCCGCGTACACCCTGGCGCCGGGCATCGGCATCAGGCCGCCGCCGGTGAAGTAGATGTTGGACCAGTTGCCCAGGCGGATACCGCTCTTCTTGATGGCCTCGTCGATCATCTCCAGCATCTCGTCCACGCGCGCGTCGACAATCATGCTGACCGTTTCGCCCGAGAAGGTCTCCGGGCCGTCCTCGCCCTGCACCTCGATCTGCGTGTTCTTCGGCGCGTTGAAGGTGTAGCTGCGCTTGATCTTTTCGCACATGTCAAACGGCTTTTCCAGGCCGTACGCCAGATCCAGCGTGATGTGCGCGCCGCCCACCGGCAGCACCTTCTGCCAGATCAGCGCGTCGCCCTCCACCGCCATGACCTCCGTGGAGAGATAGCCCACGTCCACCAGGATGGCCGTATGGTCGCGCTCCTCGAACGGGATCATCTGCATGGCCTCGCCCACGGACGTGGAGAAGAAGCCCTTGACCTCGATATTCAGTTCGCGCAGGCGCTCGGTCACATCGTTGACGAAGAACTGGTCCGCCAGCACAAAGCCGATCATGCCCTCGAGCGTGGAGCCCTTCTGATCGACGGGCTCAAGCGTCTTCTGCCCGCCGTCCACCTTGAACCAGGCGGGGCTGCGGTGAATGATGACGCCGGTCGGCCGGTCGAGCATCTCCGTGGCCTGGCGCTGCAGCTTTTCCACGTCCGCGCTGGTCACCTTCGGGTCCGCGCCCTGAAGCGTTACGCTCGATTCGATCACATACACGCGGACAAATTCGCCCGGAACGCCCACATAGACTTCCTTGATATGCGCGCCCACCTTGTTTTCCGCCGCCTCGACGGCGCTGGCAATCGCATCGGTCACATCGCCCGGCGCATTCCACTCTCCGTTCATGAAACCATCATACTGCGCCATGCCGGCGGAGGTGATGGTCACCTTCTGATACGCGCTCTCCTCTGCAAGCAATACCAGCACCTTGGACGTGCCAAAGTCCAGAACCGCTGTCGCTTTTTTCATCATACGATCTCATGCTCCTGTCTGCCCGCATGTAAATTCGCCCAAATGGGCGCAAAAAATCATCTGATTTGCTATTATTATGCGAGTTTATTGTAACCGATTATGCCCGTTCTTTCAAGCCACTTGAGCAAATTTTGTCCATTTTCCGTTCATTTTTTCCCGACGCGCTTCCCTCACGGCGCGGCCGTGGCGGTCGGCGCCGGGGTGGCGGTCGGCGTCGGCGTGACGGTCGGCAGGATGGCCGGAATGTAATGCGCGTTTTTTCCGTTGGAGACGTCGATCTTCGCGCCCAGCAGATTGCCCTGCGCCTCGCGCACGGAGAGCACCTCTTGGCCGATAAGCAGCTTCGTCCTGAGGCTAAGCGTATCGCCCAGCTCGATCTTCGCGCCCTCCGCGGTCAGGATGTAGATGTTGTCCGTGTTTTTGACGCTCAGCTCCGACGTGCGCCCCAGCAGGTTCGTGCTCTCCAGCTCGGTCAGCACCGTCTCCATCGCCTCCAGCTGGCCCTTGTCGTTCACCGGAAGCTTCTCGCCCACGGTGACGCGGGAGTTGGGCGAAAGGTCAAGGCCCGTCACCTTCGGCCCTGCGACGCCTGTGGGATACGCGCTGCCCGCGCACTCCAGCACCACGCCCGACGCGTCGAGCACATAGTAGTACCCCAGATCGTACACGACCGCCATGCCCAGCCGCTCCTGAATGCGCAGCGTCAGCGTGCCGCGGTAGTCAAAGCCATGGCCCAGGTATTCGATGTACCGGTTCTGCTCGAGCGCCTGCTTGAGCGTCTGATCCGAGATGCCCAGCACGTTGTCGCCGATGTTCACACCGCTCTGGGTGACGACCTCCTCGCGCAGCAGGTTGCGGTTGCCCACCACCATCACGTCGCGCACGACGAACACCCGCGAGCAGGCCAGCACGATCAGCGCCGCCAGCGCGCCGACCACCAGGATGCTCATCGCCATCGTCTGCTTCGCCGCTTTTTTCCGTTTTCTGTGCCTCATGGCCGCTTTCCTCCAGCATGCTTCACGATTGCGCGCCCGCTCTCGCGCGAGATATTCAGCAGGATGCCCACCGCCGCCATCATCATGGTGATGGACGTGCCGCCCGCGCTGAAAAACGGCAGCGGCAGGCCCGTCGTGGGCAGGATGCCCGTGACCACGCCCATGTTGATGAACGCCTGCAGGCCGATCATCGAGGTGATGCCCGCAGCCAGCAGGCAGCCGTAGCGGTCCCGGCAGGAGAGCGCCACGCGCAGCCCGGCAAACACGAACGCCGCAAACAGCAGGATGACCGCCGTGCAGCCGGCCAGCCCGAAGTCCTCGCCGACGATGGCGAAGATGAAGTCCGACTCCGGATACGGCAGGTACGCAAACTTCTGCTTGCCCTGCCCCAGCCCCATGCCGAACAGGCCGCCCGAGCCCAGCGCGATGAGCGACTGCGAGAGCTGATAGCCCTCGTCGCTCATCTTGGCAAACGGGTCGCGGAAGGACAGGAGCCGTTCCCGGCGGTACGGCGCGCTCCACGCGTAGAACGCGCCCACGCACAAGCCGCACACGCTCAGCAGCGCCATATGCCGCTTTCTGATGCCCGCCGCGAAGAGCATGAGCAGCGCGCAGATCAGGATGCTGCCGCCGGTCGAGAGGTTCGGCTGCTCCAGAATCAGCAGGAACATCACGCCCGGCACGAGCAGCAGCGGCACCACGCCGCCGAAGAGCGAGCCGAGCTGGTCGCTCCTGCGGTCTAGCGCGCCGGCCATGAAGATGACCATCGCGTACTTGGCGAACTCCGATGGCTGCATGCTCAGCCCAAAGAGGTTCAGCCAGCGCCGCGAGCCGTTGATGCTCACGCCAATGCCCGGGATGATCACCAGAATCAGCAGCAGCGCGCTTGCGCCCAGCAGCGCCAGCATCACCTTCGGGTTCCGGTATGTCCTGTACGGCACGTTCGAGAGCACCACGCAGCAGGCCGCGCCCAGCAGCACGCCGAAGAGCTGCTTTTTCACCGCCGAGAGCGGATCGCCGCTCGCCGTACGCTGGTAATACGTCGCGCTGAACAGCGTGATCAGCCCCAGCACGAGCAAAAGCACCATCAGCAGCACAACCGTCTTGTCACATGTGCGCCGCACCTGCGCCTTTTCCATCCCGATACGCACCTCCGGCCGCCATCCGATTTTTTCATCCTCAGAATCTGTGCAAAAATCGTACAACGGGTACCCAGTACCTGATCCCTTCAAAGTGCTTCGGAAGCGGAGGCGGGCAAGGTTCGCTCACCCTCCGCATGCAGTTGTCCAGACGCCAGTTATCTGAGCGCCATCACCTTTTCCTTGAAAACTCGTCCCCTGTCCTCAAAGTCCTTGAACATGTCAAAGCTCGCGCAGGCCGGCGAGAGCAGCACGCAGCCGCCCTCCGGGGCTTTCTCGCGGCACAGGCGCAGGCACAGGTCAAAGTCATAGCCCGCCATCGTCGTCGCCGTGTATCCGGCTTTGTCCAGCGCCGCCTTGATCTTCTCCGCCGTATCGCCGATGAGCACGCAGTGCACGATCTGCGGCGCGGCGATGATCGTCTGGGCCAGCGGATCAAAGGACGCGCCCTTGTCGCTGCCGCCGAGGATCAGCACGGTCGGCCGGGTCATCGTCGCAATCGCCTTCTGCGTGGAGTCGACGTTCGTGCCCTTGGAATCGTTGATCCATGTCACGCCATCCAGCTCGCGCACCGTCTCGATGCGGTGCTCCACGCCGCGGAACGTGCGAAGCACCGGCGCCATCAACGCCGGCGCCACGCCCATCGCGCCTGCGATCGTCACCGCCGCCAGCGCGTTCTCGAGGTTGTGCGGGCCGGGGATGAACACCTCGTCCGCGCGGCAGATTGCCTTCTCCCCGTCGCCCAGATTCAGCACGATCATGCCGTCCCTGACCCATACGCCGCAGGACACCTCCTGTGTGCGCGAGAACCAGGCGATTTTCGCCGCCAGGCCCTTCGCCATCTCATGGCAGGTCGGATCGTCGTAGTTGAACACCGCCCAGTCCTCCGCCGTCTGATTGGCGAAGATGCGGCGCTTCATGCCGATGTACGCCTCCATCGAGCCGTGACGCGCGATGTGATCCTCCGTGATGTTGAGCACCGCACCGACGTGCGGGTGGAACGTGCTGATCGTCTCGCACTGATAGGAGCTGACCTCGGCCACCGTCAGGTCGTCGTCCGTCATGTCGCCCGCGTCCGCGGTGATCGGATAGCCGATGTTGCCCACGACGTGCGTGGGGCGGCCCGTCGCGCGGAACAGCTCGCCCACCAGCGTGGTGGTCGTCGTCTTGCCGTTGGTGCCGGTGATGGCGCACAGGCCGCCGCGCATCATGCGCGCGCCCAGCTCCAGTTCGCCGATGACCTCCACGCCGCCCGCAATCGCCTCCTGCACGAACGGCTTGGCGACTGGAATGCCCGGGCTGAGGATCATCATGTCCTGATCCGCCAGGTACTTCTGCGGGCCCTCGCCAAGCGCAAAGGTGCATCCGAGCGCCTTCAGCTCATCCAGCGCGCCGCCGAAGCTCTCCTCCGTCTTCATGTCGCTGATCGTCACGACCGCGCCCCGCTTGGCCAGCAGCTTTGCCGCCGCCACACCGCTGCGCGCCATGCCCAGCACGATCACGCGTTTGTTCTTCACGTCCATGTTTCTGCCTCCCTCAGGGCTCATCGATTGTCTCATACAAATGTGCAAAGCCTCTCCCTTGGGCAGAACAGAAAACCAATTCTGTCAACTTCATCGGAAGAGGCTTAACGCTCGTGCGCCTTACAGCACGCCCATCAGCGCAATCAGGCACAGCACCAGCGTCGTCGTCATGTACATGGCGACAATCTGGAACTCGCTCATGCCGCAAAGCTCGAAGTGATGATGAATCGGGGACATTTTGAAAATGCGCTTGCCGCCCGTCTTCTTGAAATACGTCACCTGGATGATGACCGACAGGCTGCTCATGAGCATCCAGAACGCGATGAGCACCAGGATCAGCGGCTGGCGCAGCAGCATGGCCGCCGCGACCACAGCGCCGCCGATGAACATGGAGCCGGTGTCGCCCATGAACATCTTCGCCGGGCACACGTTGTACAGCCAGAAGCCCATCAGACCGCCAACCATCGCGCAGCACATCACGCCCAGATCGCCGCCAAGACCCGCCGCCGCCGCGATCACCGCCAGCGCCGCAAAGTCGAGCATGGACACGCCCGTGCACAGGCCGTCCAGGCCGTCCAGCAGGTTCGCGCTGTTGGTCGTGCCCACGATGACAAACATCATCAGCGGGATATACAGGATGCCCAGGTCAAGCTCCGCCTTGAGGAACGGAATTTTGATCACAGAGCCCACCATCGGATGGAAGTAGCAGTACGTCGAGAACGCCAGCGCCAGGATCGTCTGGAAGAACATCTTCTGCTTGGCGGTCAGGCCCGCGTTCTTGCCGCCGCGGATCTTGGTCATGTCGTCCGCAAAGCCGATGCACATGTTGCCCAGCGCCATCAGGATCACGGCCAGCGTCATGTTCTGCGTGAGCGGCACGCTGTAATCATTCATCAGCAGGCCAATCAGAATCGCCGCGCCGGCGAACGCGAGGCCGCCCATGATCGGCGTGCCCTGCTTCTTCTTGTGCGCCTCGGGCGCCAGCTCGTAGATGTTCTGGCCGAACTTCAGCTTGTAGAGCACCGGGAGCAGCAGCTTGCCCAGCAGGGCGCCGACCAAGAAGGCCAGCACCACGGAAAGCATCATCCTTTGCATGGTCATTCCTCCGAATCCTTCGCGCGGCACACGCTGCCCGCGAATCAGTTATTCTGCCTCATCTCTTCCAGGATCTCCCGGACGATCTGCTTTTCATCGAACGGACGCTTCACGCCGCAGATGTCCTGATACGTCTCGTGACCCTTGCCCGCCAGCACGACGATGTCGCCGCCCACGGCCATCTCCATGGCCTGACGGATCGCCTCGCGGCGGTCTTCGATGACCTCATATTTCGCGCCCGTGGGGGCAATTCCCTGCTCGATGGCTGCAAGAATGTCCATCGGGTCCTCAAATCGCGGGTTGTCGCTGGTGAGAATCGAGTAGTCGGCCAGCTGTCCGGCGATTTTGCCCATCATCGGGCGCTTGCCCTTGTCGCGGTCGCCGCCGCAGCCGAACACCAGAATGATGCGGCCCCGGCAGAACTCGCGCACGGTGTGCAGGATGTTGTCCAGCGCGTCCGGCGAGTGGGAGTAGTCCAGGATCATGCGGTACGGCGTGTCGGTAGCGAGCATCTCCACGCGGCCCGGCACGGACACGACCGCCTCCAGGCCCTTCTTGATGTCCGCCAGATCGACGCCCAGGATGAGCGCGCACGAAGCCGCCGCGAGCGCATTGTAGACGTTGAACATGCCGGTGAGCAGCAGGTGAATGCGCTCGGTATGCAGGTTGCGCAGATTGATCGTAAAGGATACGCCGCTCTCCGTGATTTCAATGTCGCGCGCGAACAGATCGGCACGGCCGGAAATGCCGTAGGTCAGCGTCGGGCAGGTCAGATCCTTCAGGATCTCCGGCGCGGTCTCCTCGTCGACGTTGATC
This sequence comes from Clostridiales bacterium, assembly GCA_004557905.1. Taxonomy (GTDB): domain Bacteria; phylum Bacillota; class Clostridia; order Christensenellales; family Aristaeellaceae; genus Ventricola. The sequence goes on from SFFH01000017.1 coordinate 24,668, forward strand.
GCCGCGTTGCGGACCATATCCGGCGCGAAGAGCAGCTTCTTGGCCTCAAAGTACTTCTCCATGGTGCCGAAGAAGTCGAGGTGATCCTGCGAGAGGTTGGTGTACGCCGCCGCCTCGAAGGTCATCGCCACCAGCTTGCGCAGGTACAGCGCATGCGCGGAGACCTCCATGCACACGACCTGCACGCCCGCGTCCGCCATGATGCGCAGGATTCTGAACATCTCGATCGGGTCCGGCGTGGTCAGCTTGCTGGGCAGCTTGGTGCTGCCGGCGATGCAGCCGGTCGTGCCGATGATGCCGCAGCGGATGCCCGCCGCCTCGAAGATGCTCTTGAGCAGGAAGGTCGTCGTCGTCTTGCCCTTGGTGCCGGTGATGCCGACGAGCTTCATGCGCTGCTGCGGGTGGCCGTTGAAGGCGCTGGCCATGCGCGTCATGGCGGCGCGCACGTCCGTCACCAGCACCTGCGGGCAGTCGATATCAAGCTCGCGCTCCACCACCAGCGCCACACAGCCGTTTTCAATCGCCTGCGGCGCGAAGTCATGCGCGTCCACCTTGCCGCCGCGGATGCAGAAGAACAGGCCCTGCTCGCACTGCTCGCGGGAATTCGCCGTCAGCGACGCGATCTCCGCGTCCCCCGTCAGCTTCACCAGCTCGGGCATATCCATCGTCAGTTGTGATAGCTTCATCGTCATTCCTCCATTGTTTCAGCGTACATGGGTCACGGCACCCGGTATTCGACCGTGACTGTATCTCCTGCCGCAGCGTACGTTCCCGCCGCCGGGCTCTGCTTGACTGCTATGCCGTCGCCCTGCGCGTCAAGCGCAAGGCCTGCGCTCCTCATCGCCTGCGCGCTCTCGCGCACCGGCAGCCCGATCACATCGGGCACCTGCGTAAACTCTTCGACCGTCGGCGCGATCGCCCCCGTGACGTAGAGCATCGCGCAGAAGCCCTCCTGCACGGTCGTGCCTGCGGGCGGCAGCTGGCCGGTGACCACGCTCTGCGTGCCGTCCGTCACCGCGTCGATGCCCGCTTCCCGCAGGATCGCCCTGGCGTCCTTCACGTTCATGCCGGTCACCTCCGGCATCGTCACGCTCGCGCGCTGGGCGCTGCCGTCCGTCTTTTTGACCCCCAGCAGCGGCAGAATCTCCGAGAAGATCTGCGCGGCGAACGGCGCGGCCGTCGTGCCGCCGTAGTCCGGCTTCACCTGCGCCTCGTCCACGATCACCAGCACCGCCACCTCCGGCTCCTCCACGGGCGCAAAGCCCACGAACGAGCCGATGTGCAGGTTCGATTCAATTCTTCCGTTCTTGTAAATCTGCGCCGTGCCCGTCTTTCCGCCGACGGACCAGCCGTCCACCCGGGCGTTCTTGCCGCCGCCCTCGGCGACCACGCTGCCCAGCAGCTCGCGCATCGTCGCGCTCGTCGCGGCGGAGATGGGATTGGCCACCACCGTCGGGCTGATGACCTCAGTCTCCTTGCCGTCTTCAGAAAGGATGGCCTCCACCAGATACGGCTTCATCAGCCGGCCGCCGTTGACCACCGCGCACGCCGCCGTGATCATCTGAATCGGCGTCACCGCAACGCTCTGGCCAAAGCCGATGCGCGCCAGATCGACGTCCTTGACGCGGCTCTGCGCAATCAGGATGCCCGAAGCCTCGCCATACAAGTCGATGCCCGTGCGCTTTCCCAGGCCGAAGGCGTGCAGATACCGATAAAATCTGTCGCTGCCCAGCCGCAGCGCCAGCTGCGTGAAGACCGGGTTGCACGAGTTCTGGAGCGCCTTTTTCATCGTCTCCGCGCCGTGGGGCGCGCCCCAGCAGCGCACCGTGCTGCCGCTGACCGTGATGCGGCCCGAGCAGTAGAAGCCCTCCTGCGGGTTCGTCGCGCCGCAGTCGATCGCAGCCGCCGCCGTGAGCATCTTGAACGTGGAGCCGGGCTCATACACGTCGCTGAGCGTCGTGATGCGCATCAGCTCGTTGAGCTGCTCGATGTCATCCCTCGGCGGGTCCGCCGGGTCGTACGTCGGGTACATCGCCATGGCGCGCACGGCGCCGGTGTTCACGTCCATCACGATCGCCTGCACCTGCTGCGCCTCGTTCACCTGCGCGCATTCGCGCACGGCGCGCTCCACCGCGGATTGCACCTCGCGGTCAATCGTCAGCCGCAGCGTGCTGCCCGCCTGTGCGGGCACATAGAGCGTCACGCCGTCGGGCAGCGTTCTGGCTTTGGCGTCCACCTCAGTCACAATCCGACCCGGCACGCCCGCAAGCACATCGTTGTACCTGAGCTCCAGGCCGCTCTGGCCCACGCCGTCCACGTTGCACAGGCCAAGCACCTGCGCAAGGCTGCTCCCCATAGGATACCATCTGTTGACGTCTTCGTCAAATGTTATTCCGGACAATTTTGCGGCATCTGCGTTCGATTTGTCCGCCATGAGCGCGCGGAGCCGGTCCGCGTCCTCGCGGGAAACCTGCCGCGCCAGCGTGACGGAGGCCGCCTTCGTATCCGAGAGCCTGGCCTTTGTCCGCTCCGCCGGCACGTCCAGCTCCCTTTGGAGAACGGAAGCAAGCCCATCGACGTCGCTCACATCGCGCACCCTCGCGCTGATGATGAAGCTGGTGATGGACTGCGCCAGCAATTTTCCATGGGTATCCACGATATCGCCGCGGCGCGCAGCCACCGTTCCGCTGCGCGTCCACTGGCGAACGCCCCGCTGCGTCAGCGCCCGGCTTTCAAAGATCTGCAGATCGACCAGCCGCAAAACCACGCAAAGAAAAAGGAGAAAGAATCCGCCCATCAACAGGACCAGCCGCTTTCGTACGGTGGCTCCCGGTGAACGCAAGCCCTCTCACTCCCCAATATGAAGCACGTTGAGCAAGCCCAGCAGAATGTCAAGCAATTCCATTCTGGGCTCCTCCGTATTCTGTACCGTCTTCTGCGCCGTGCCTTCCGGCGTCCTGATGTAGATCGTCTCGGTCTTCGCGCGCTCCGGGCGAAGCATGCCCAGCTCGTTCTGCGCGAGGTTGCGGATGCGCTCGCCGCCGCGCGCCAGCTCGAGCTGCTGCGCAAGCCGCTCGTTCTCGCGCTCAAAGGCGACCGTATTCGCCTGATACGCATTGATGCTGCGCTGGATCTCCACGCCCTCGATCATCTTCTGTCCCCAGGCCGCGAGCATCATCATGATGACAGTCAGCAGCACGAAGCAGACGATCACGTCCCTGCGCTCGCGCCTGGCCTGCGCGGCCAGCCGGTCCAGGAACGTCTGCGGCCGGGCGCGTCCCCGGCCCGGTGCGGACGACTGCTGTGCGGGCGCGGCCTCGGCGGCCTCGAACACCGGGGCGGGCGTCTCGTGCCACGGGCGCTCGCTGCGGTAGCCCGCGCGGTTGTAATCGCGCAGCTCATCCTGCGCGGAGCCTGCGGGCACGTCCGCGATGTACAGCGTCCGGTCCTCGTTTCCGGCGTAGCCCGCCTGGCTGTACCGGCCGCGCGCGCTGCGCGCCCTGTAAGCGCCTGCCATCAGTGTATTCACCCGCCTTTCCGGCAAGAACCGTTCCGTTCCTGCGCATTCTGCCTCCGGTCATGCCGCCCGTGCGGCCTGATCAAATCGGATATTTTTCGTACACGTAATCCGCGAGGTTCTCGAAGTCCTCCTCGGTCTCGGCCTCCATCTTCGCATAGACCTCGGCATCCCAGACCTCGATATAGGAATTCAGGCCGACGAACACGATATCGCGCGTCAGGCCGATCTTGTTTCTCAGCTTCGCCGGGATCAGCACGCGGCCCTGCGCGTCCATACTGTTGCCGGAGAAGGACACGCTCATCACATAGCGCTCGTACTTGATGCCGACCTTGTCCATCGGGTTGATGTGGGACAGGCGCTCGAGCTGCTGATCCCACATGGCCTTGGGATAGATGGCCACGGCGGTCTTGTTGGGGTTGATGGTGATGGTGAAGTCGTCGCCGAGCGCCTCGCGGAAGGACGCCGGGATGATCACGCGGCCCTTGCCATCCAGCGAATGGTCAAACGAGCCCGAAAACGCCATCTGAGCCATGCGCGTCATCCCTCCTTCCCCGAAGAAACCACTTTACACCCTTTCTCAAATACTTTACACCATTTTCCTCCACTTTTCAAGCACCTCAGCGATGAAGAATTTGCTAAATCCCCCGCTGCCTCGTAACATTTGCGTAACAAACGGTCTGTAACCGTTCCGGCGCGCAACAGAAAAAAATAAAGTCCCCTCCCGCCGCAGCTCTGCGTCGCCAGAGCCGCGTGCGGAAGGGGACCTTCCCCGAATCTGTATACTTTTGTCAAGTCGCGCCGCGCCGGAATCACTCGATCCAGCCGGCCTTCTTGAAGTTGTCAAACAGCGCCGTCACGTCCGCGAGCGCCTCCTCATAGCTCACCTCGAACTCCTGCGTCAGCAGGCTGGCCATCTCCTCTGCGGAGCTGACCTCCTCGATGTGCTCCCAGATGAACGCGCCGGTTTCGGTGGTCAGGATCATGCCGCTGAATTTCTGCGTCGTCAGGCCGACCGGCATTAGCACATG
>SFFH01000077.1 GCA_004557905.1 Clostridiales bacterium
ACACAATTCAAGGTGATGCGGCTGGGAAAGCGATGCCTGCGAATTCACAAGGAATCCTTTGACAAGTGGCTGAACGAGCAAGCGGAGCTTACCTGACCTGAATCAGGAAAGGAAAGCGATCATGGCAACCTACAAAGTGAGGGGCATTGCCCACAACATCATTTATCCCTACCGGACAGAAGACGGCAAGGTCAAGCACCAATGGGAAACCTATTCCACCGAGCTGGAGGCGATGCACAGAAAGGCTTATATCGACTATCTGCAAAAGAATCGGCTTCACCACGAGATCCGAAAGGCAGTAGCCGAATACCAGTGCAAGCGCGCTGTGGAGCGGGAGGTGGTCGAGCGTTTCCGCCCCAGAACGCAGGAGGAAGCACCGCCGCACGCAGCGGAGGATAATACCGCAAAGACCTATCGGGAGTTTGCGGAGAAGTGGCTGCCCATCCACGCGAGAAAGGAGCGCTTTTCGCCCAACTCCTATGACAGCTATCGCAGCAATTTGGACCGGCATATTCTTCCATACTTCGGTGACCGGGTGATGAGCAGCATTACGGCGGAGGACATTGACGACTTCCTGGACGCGCTGAGCCGGAAGCCCTGCCGCGGGCCCAAGAGCTACGGGAAGCGCCCGGAGGATATTCCGACGCTGTCCTCCAGTACCGTGAAGAAGTGCTTTACGATTCTGACCTCCGGCTTTGAGACGGCAAAGAAGTGGCACTACATCAGCGAAATCCCCAAGGTCACCGCACCCACGGAAAAGACGGTCAAGCGGAGGGCCTGGGATGCCCGGCGCGTTTACGAGGTGCTCGACAGCATCAAGGAGGACGAGCTGCTTCACCTGGCCGTTCACCTAGCGTTTGTCTGCTCCCTGCGGGCTGGTGAAACCGCGGGAATTGACCTGCACACGATTGATTTCCGGGATGGCAGCCTGTGGATCACCCGACAGATTCAGCGCGTATCAGACAGCGCAATCGGCGTGCTGCCCAAGCATGAGGTGCTGCGCATCTTTCCCAAGCAGGTGCTCACCTCGAAAAGCAGCATGATTCTCAAGGGACCGAAAACGGAGGACAGCCATCGGAAGCAGTATCTGACCACTCCGCTGTTGGATGAGCTGCGCGAGAGATTGGCGCGGATTGAGGAAAACAAGGCGTTCTTCCGTGAGGAGTATCGGGATTACGGACTGCTGATTTGCCAGACGGACGGACGACCTGTCGATCCCAAGAACCTGGAAAAGAGCTTCAAGGAGCATCAGAAGCGGATCGATATCCCGGAGAATGAACGCATTGATTTCCAGGGGCTTCGCAAGTCCGGGCAGATGCACAAGGTGCGCCTGTCGCAGAACAACTACCAGCTGGTTGCGGAAAACGCCGGACAGTCGCCGGAGGTCCTGATGAACCACTACAACGAGGCGCTGGACTACGAGAAGCGCGCCCTGTCACGGCTGGTGGAGAACAGCTTCTATCCGCATCGGGAAACGTCTGGCGAGACGCAGGACAGCGCGGATGTGTCCGCTCTGATGGCACAGATTCAGCAAAACCCGGAGCTGTGCCGGAAGCTTCTGCAATCCCTGACGCTTGGTGCACAGCAGCGCGCCTGATGCAAAGATTTCTGCGTGTTAGCAGGATTTGTTAGCAGGCGACTATGCACATTCATTCGGCGCATAATCATCAAGGCCGTCAAGAGGCCAAAATTAGCTGGAAGTCCGAAAATGTGCCCGAAATGTTAGCTGGAAACCGAGGCCTGATGCAAGCGGCGCTTCCCGGTCAAGAGAGGAGGAGAAAGCAGAAAACCTAACAATACAAAGAAAATCGCCCCTGCGAGTTGTCTCACAGAGGCGACTGTCTGGAGCTGATAGCCAGATTCGAACTGGCGACCTCATCCTTACCAAGGATGCGCTCTACCTGCTGAGCTATATCAGCATCGGCAACGAATAGTATTCTAACAGAAAACGCGCAGTTTGACAAGACCTTTTGACAAATTTGTTTGTTCTTTTTTCTCCGGGAGCACGGCGGCGGGCTGGCTTTTCCGGGGCATTTATGGTATCATAGGGAAAACACGCACCAATGATCGATGGAAGGGAAGATTGATGATGCCGAAGAAAATCGCCTCGACAATCCTGGGTATTCTCCTGGTGTACGGCTCCGTCGCGTTTGCCATCAAGGCGGGCATCGGCGTGCTGCCGGTGGACGCGGCCATCACGTCCGTCGCCCTGCTGATCGGCATGAAGGTCGGCACATTCTCCATGCTGTTTCACGGCAGCTTTTTCCTCGGGCAGATCGCCATTGAGAAGAAGAATTTCCGCAGGACCGAGCTTTTGCAGATCCTCTACATCACGCTCGGCGGCTCCGTGCTCAATTTCTTCCTCTATACGGTGCTCAGGAACGTGACCTTTTCCTTCTACCCGCTGCGCCTGATCGTCTGCGTGCTCTCGTTTGTGGTCAGCGCGTTCGGCTGCACGCTGGTGCTGGAAACGCACCTGATGCGCACGCCGATGGAGGGCTGCATCCAGCTGCTGGCCGAGCGCATGGGCACGACCATGGGCAGGCTGCGCCAGAAGATCGACATCGTGCTGGTGCTCGTCAGCGTGGCCATCACGCTGATCTTCGGCGTGGAGTGGACGCTGCGCGAGGGCACGATCATCGCGGCGCTGATCTTCGGCCCGATGATGGACTTCTGGAAGAAGACTGTCTTCTCCGGGAAATCGGCCTGATGAGCGCGCAGATGCGTGAAACGGCTTGACTTTTTTGCCGTCATTGGATACAATAGTCTGCGTATGAAAAGCGATGACGGGAAGCGTTGCGCAGGTCGTTTTCAAGAGAGCCGGCGGTCGGTGCGAGCAGGCAAACGGACGCGCAAATTCTCCTCCCTGAGCTTCGCGGGTGAAACCGGCGGCACGCGCCGCGCTGAGTAATCCGCGGCGGGCGGGCTCCGTGAAAGGCCCTGGCATAAGCCGCTGAGGGCTGCACGCGCAGCTGAATCAGGGTGGTACCGCGCTTGAATTTCGGGCGCCCCTGTGCATGAACCATTCATCCAGGGGCGCTTTTCTGTACCCCCGGGACGAGAGGAAGACGAGGAGGATTTTCCTGTGAACATCAAGCCCTACAATCCCGAAGAGATTGAACTGAAGTGGCAGAAGAACTGGGACGAGGCGCACTGCTTTGAGGCGAAGAGCGACAAGAGCAAGCCCAAGTTCTACGGCCTGATCGAGTTCCCGTATCCGTCCGGCGCGGGCCTGCACGTCGGCCATCCGCGCTCCAACACCGCGATGGATATCATCGCCCGCAAGCGCCGCATGGAGGGCTACAACGTCCTGTACCCGATCGGCTGGGACGCGTTCGGCCTGCCGACCGAGAATTACGCCATCAAGAACCACGTCCATCCCGCGGGCGTGACCCAGAAGAACATCGACCACTTCCGCGAGCAGCTGAAGCGCATCGGCTTCTCCTTTGACTGGAGCCGCGAGGTGAACACCACCGATCCCAACTACTTCAAGTGGACCCAGTGGATCTTCCTGCAGCTGTACAAGCACGGCCTGGCCTACAAGAGCGAGATGCCGGTCAACTGGTGCCCGAGCTGCAAGTGCGGCCTGGCGAACGAGGAGGTCGTCGCCGGCAAGTGCGAGCGCTGCGGCGCGGAGGTCATCCGCCGCGTGAAGAGCCAGTGGATGCTCAAAATCACCAAGTACGCCCAGAAGCTGCTGGACGGCCTCGATGATGTGGACTTCATCGAGAAGGTCAAGGTGCAGCAGCGCAACTGGATCGGCCGCAGCGAGGGCGCGGAGGTCGATTTCAAGATCGCCGATTCCGACATGAAGCTGCGCGTGTACACCACGCGCCCGGACACGCTCTTCGGCGCGACCTACATGGTCGTGGCGCCGGAGCACGCCGCGGTGGACACGCTCAAGGACCGCATCACCAACTGGGACGACGTCATCGCCTACCGCGAGGCGGCTGCCAGAAAGAGCGAGTTTGAGCGCACCGAGCTGGCCAAGGACAAGACCGGCGTGGAGCTCAAGGGCATCCGCGCGATCAACCCGGTCAACGGCAAGGATATCCCGATCTTCATCTCCGACTACGTCCTGGTGACCTACGGCACCGGCGCGATCATGGCCGTTCCGGCGCACGACACGCGCGACTGGGACTTCGCCAAGAAGTTTAACCTGCCGATCATCGAGGTCGTCGCCGGCGGCGAGGACGTGCAGAAGGAAGCCTACACCGACGTGGCCGAGGGCGTGCTGTGCAACTCCGGCTTCCTTAATGGCCTGTCCGTCGCGGAGGCGAAGAAGTCCATCACGCAGTGGCTGACCGAGAACGGCGTGGGCGAGAAGAAGGTCAACTACAAGCTGCGTGACTGGGTATTCTCCCGCCAGCGCTACTGGGGCGAGCCGATCCCGCTGGTCTACTGCGAGAAGTGCGGCTGGGTGCCGGTGCCGGAGGATCAGCTGCCGGTGCTGCTGCCGGAGGTGGACAACTACGAGCCGACCGATTCCGGCGAGTCCCCGCTCTCCAAGATTGATTCCTGGGTGAACACCACCTGCCCGTGCTGCGGCGGCCCCGCCAAGCGCGAGACTGACACCATGCCGCAGTGGGCCGGTTCCTCCTGGTACTTCCTGCGCTATGCGGACCCGCACTGCGACACCGACCTGGCCCGCTGGGAGGAGCTTGCCTACTGGCTGCCGGTGGACTGGTACAACGGCGGCATGGAGCACACCACGCTGCACCTGCTCTACTCCCGCTTCTGGAACCTGTTCCTCTATGACATCGGCGTCATTCCGAACAAGGAGCCGTATCAGAAGCGCACCAGCCACGGCATGATCCTCGGCGCGAACGGCGAGAAGATGAGCAAGTCCCGCGGCAACGTCATCAACCCGGACGAGACCATCGCGGAGATCGGCGCGGACGCATTCCGCCTGTACGAGATGTTCATGGGCGCGTTCGACCAGGCGATTCCGTGGTCCACCGAGGGCGCGCGCGGCTGCCGCCGGTTCCTTGAGCGCGTGTGGCGCCTGCAGGAGATGCTCATCGACGAGGAGGGCGTGCGCAAGGAGATGGAGGTTCCGGTCAACGCGATGATCAAGAAGGTCTCCGAGGACTACGAGCGCATGAAGTTCAACACCGCCATCGCGGCGATGATGGCCTTCGTCAACGACGTGTACACCAATGGAAAAATCACCCGCGGCGAGCTCAAGGCGCTGTGCCTGTGCCTCAACCCGGTCGCGCCGCACATCACCGAGGAGATGTGGGAGGCCTGCGGCTTCGGCACGCCGATCTACACCCAGTCCTGGCCGACCTACGACGAGAACAAGCTCGTCGCGGACGAGGTCGAAATCGCGGTGCAGATCAAGGGCAAGGTGCGCGCGCGCATCATGGTGCCGGCGGGTCTCACCCAGGCTGACGGCGAGAAGCTGCTGGAGAACGAGACGGTGAAGAAGCTGGTCGGCGATGCGCCCGTGCGCAAGCTGATTTTCGTTCCGGGCCGCCTGCTCAACATCGTCTGCTGACGCAATACCCAAAGCATCATATGAAAAGCCGCTCTCCCTTCCCGGGAAAGCGGCTTTCCGTTTTCAGTTTTTTGGGCGCTGACGGCGGCAGGCCTGAATACTTTTCAGGCAGAGGCGGGCGGAAGATACAAGAGAATAAAGCATGGCCTGATCGGAAATGGAATCCATGGGCGCAAAAAATGAAACATCATACCCAGTAATAGAAAGCAAAACGACCGGAATAGTACTGATAAGTACTAGATTGAATCATCATAGCATACTCCGTGTCATAATGTTAATGACATCAAAGGCGCGGAGGTGGGATCGTGTATTTTCAGCGAATCAAGGATTTGCGCGAAGACGCCGATCTCACGCAGGAGGACGTCGCGTCGATGCTCGGCATCAGGCAGACCGTGTATTCCCGCTACGAGCGGGGATTTCAAACCATTCCGCTTGAGCATTTGATGAAGCTCGCGGATTATTATCAGGTGTCGCTGGATTATCTGACAGGAAGAACGCAGAATCGGGAAATCAGATAAGGAAACGCTCTGCTCTGCATACAAAAGCCGCTCTCCCTTCCCGGGGAAAGCGGCTTTCCTATGTCTATTCACTGGCTGCGGCAGCGATTGTTCACGGGAGGTCACGGCTTTTCCTTTGGCACCGGTAGGTGAAGTAGGTGTGGTCGAAGGAATGGTTGGCCAGTACGACATACCACAGGCACACGGCGGCGGCGGGCAGCAGCAGGTTCAGCGCGCGAGGATCCAGCGTAAGACCCTGCCTGCGGGCGATCGCCTTCCCTGCGGGCGCGAGCGTGACGGCCGCGCACAGGAGGATCAGCAGCAGATAGCTCTTCTTGGAAAGTATCACGCCGAAGTTTTCCAGCAGCACGGCGACGCGGGAGATTTCGCCGCCGTTGTCCGAGGCGCGCAGACCGATCTGCGTGAAGATGCCCAAAATCGTCTGCCAGCCGAAGACCAGGCCGTTGAGCAGCCACTTGAGCGCCCACATGCCGCCATAGCCGAGCGCCCAGCTCACGCCGCACAGCGCGGCGGCGCAAAACAGCGCTTGGCCGCGCGCACCCCGCCGCATGCGCAGCGCGAGCAGCAGGACGAGCGGATACCCCAGGGACACCAGCGGGAAGGTGAGCAGGTCCAGGTAATTGGTGAGCAGGCCCAGCAGCGCAAAGAACGCCGGCATGCCAACCGCGCGCTCAATCCGCCTGTCTCCCAGCAGCACGCAGGCGCAGGCAGAGAGCATCAGCATCGTCACCGGCACGTACTGCAGGCAGACGCTTGTGGAGAAGGGCATCAGCAGGAAGTAGGCGAGGAAGAAGCCGGGCATCAGATTCCCCAGCCCGCGCCTGTGCATCAGATGCAGTACGAGGACGAACAGCACAAGCTGCGCAAAGTACAGGAGCATCTGAAGGTTGGCGACGTCCAGCACGCACAGCAGCAGACGCAGCGGCAGCGTGTAGCCATGCCAGTAGCGCGAATAGCTCATACCGCCGCCGGTGGGCGAGAGCTCGCCGAATTCGTAATTGCAGAAGGCGTCCCACGCGGTCTCGCCTTCCCCGGCGGGCATGTCCACGCGGTAGCCGCCGAACGCCTTCTGCGTCAGGCTTTCCGGGCCGACATAGCCGGCGGTCTTGAGGATGAGCACGCCGGTGAAGTTGTCCAGCTGCGCGCTCAGAAAGCCGCCGATCGTCTGCGGCGTGCTCTGCTGCTCGCCGAGCATCAGGCAGCCCTGCCAGACATGGTCGCGCATGTCTTTCGTATCGATGGTGAAGGCGAGGACATTCGCCGCGGCGCACAGAATCACGGTGCACAGCAGCAGGGACAGGCCGCGCATGGCTTTCTTCATCGGCGCTTTCCTCCCTTTTTGTCAGGCGCTTTGCCGCCGGCGCGCTTTTGCCCCAGACGGCGCGCCAAAACCTCCGGGCGGGCGACGGAATAGCCGAAGAAGCCCTCGGCAAGCGGGCGCAGGGGGTGGTACTCGCCGTGCGCATAGGCGACAAGGTCCGCGCGCTCCAGGTGCAGGCTGCCGTCCGCATCAAACAGATCGTCGCGGGCGTACACCTGCTCAATGGCGCACAGGAACAGCTCATGCGAGCCGAGCGGGATGCGCTGGGTGACGCGGCAGCACAGGAACGCGGGCGCTTCTCCGATGGCGGGCGCGTCAAAGCCCTCGACGGCGCGCGCGTGCAGGCCGGTTTCCCGGAACTTGTCCACGTCGCGGCCGCTTCTGACACCGCAGAAGTCCGCGGCCCTGCACATGTCCCGGCTGACGAGGTTCAGACAGAACGTGCCGGACTGCACGATCTGCGCGTAGGAATGGCGGGAGGGCCGGATGGACACGGAGAGCATCGGCGGGTCGGAGTTGACGATGCCGGTCCAGGCGACGGTGATCAGGTTGTCGCGGTCAAAGCCGGGCTCCGTGCCCCGGCAGGAGAGCATCACGGCCGGAACCGGCGCAAGCAGCGTCGTGGGGCCGATGGCGCGGAAGGCATTGGGCAAAGGAAAGACCTCCTTGGATACGAATCCTCGCCTGAGCCGCGCAGATCAGCGCGAAGCGAAGAAGGGTCAAGGGACGATGTCCCTTGCGGGGTTTGGGGCAGCGCCCCAAGCAGGTTTGG
>SFFH01000078.1 GCA_004557905.1 Clostridiales bacterium
TGGAGTCGTCCTGCACGACGAACGTGTGCGGGCGCATCTCCTCCACCGTGATGATGCCGGGCGTCTGCGTGTGCAGACCCTTGGGCACCACGCACATCATCCGGTCGCGGTAAAGCGGGTGCACATGCAATTCGCGGGTGCACTTCGTGGACAGGAAGCCCAGATCCACCACGCCGGTTCTGATCCAGTTGATCACGTCAGCGTAGGTGCCCTGATAGATCTCGATCTCCACGCCCGGGTACTGGCGCTTGTACGTCGTCACGATCTGCGGCAGCCACGTCATGCAGACACTGTTGAACGCGCCGATCTTGACCGTGCCGCGCTGCACGCCCTTGAGCTCGTCCACCGTCTGGGAGAGCGCCTCGTCGGCATTGAGCACCTGGCGGATGCCTCCTCCATGGAGCTGACGGCGTGGCTGATCGCGCTGGGCGTCAGATGCAGCACCTGCGCCGCGCGGGCAAAGCTGCCCTGCTCGATCACCGTATGGAAAATGCGATATTCCAGCAGCGTCATGAGCGCCGCCTCCTTTCAGCAATTCCGTTCATGTTTTCATCGATACAGATGAATGAATGTATCTTTGTTAAGAGTACACCCGCCGCGCCCGTTCGTCAATACATAATTTGAGGATTGCGCAAACCGCCGCCATCTGGTATAATCGCCTGCGGACAACTGCATGGACTGTTCGAAACCATCCAGTCCTAAAACAAAACTATGGGCCGAAGAGACGTGAAAATCCGCCTCTTCACGACGGCCGCATGCCGTTTTTTTATGGCCTGCGGCCGTCCCCGGAAAGGGAAAACACATGAACAACATCAAAACTGGCGCGCTCACCCGCGCCGCGATCATCGCCGCGCTCTATGCGGCGCTGACGCTGCTGCTCGCACCCATCAGCTACGGCGAGGTGCAGATCCGCTTCTCGGAGGCGCTGACGATCCTGCCGGTGCTCCTGCCGGAGGCCGTGCCGGCGCTGGCCGTGGGCTGCCTGCTGGCCAACATCCTGGGCGGCTGCACGATCTTTGACATCGTCTTCGGCACGCTGGCCACGCTGCTGGCGGCGCTGTGCACGCGCGCCCTGCGCAAAAACGTGCTGCTGGCCAGCGCGATGCCGGTGCTCTTCAATGGCGTGATCGTCGGCGCGGTGGTGCACTACTGCTATGCGCCCGTCGTTGCGCTGCCGCTGTGCATGCTCTTTGTGGCGCTGGGCGAGGCCGTGGCCTGCATGCTCGTGGGCCGCGTCGTGCTGCGCGCGGTGCAGCGCATCCCGGAAAAGCTGCTGCACGGCTGATTCGCCCTTGACATTCGCGCCCGACCGCGCTACTCTTAGTCTGTATGCAGCTGCATACAGATTCTTTTTTATCATTCATGCCAGGAGGTCATATTCTATGCGTATTGCGCTCATCAACGAAAACAGCCAGGCAGCCAAGAACGCGCTGATCCTCGACGCGCTCAAAAAGGTGGTCGAGCCGATGGGTCACGTCGTGGACAACTACGGCATGTACACCGCGCAGGACGAGGCGCAGCTGACCTATGTGCAGGTGGGCATTCTGGGCGCCATCCTGCTGAATTCCGGTGCTGCGGACTACGTCATCACCGGCTGCGGCACGGGCGAAGGCGCCATGCTGGCCATGAACAGCTTCCCGGGCGTCATCTGCGGCCATGTGGAGGACCCGGTGGACGCGTACACCTTTGCGCACGTCAACGACGGCAATGCCGTGGCGCTCCCGTTCGCCAAGGGCTTCGGCTGGGGCGGCGAATTGAACCTTGCCTACATCTTTGAGAAGCTCTTCGGCTTTGGCCACGGCCAGGGCTATCCGCGCGAGCGCGTGGTGCCGGAGCAGCGCAACAAGAAGATTCTGGATGCGGTGCGCGCGCACACGCTCAAGGATCTGGTCACCTGCCTGGAGGGCATTGATCCGGAGCTGGTTCGCGGCGCGGTCGCGGGCGAGAAGTTTAGGGAGCTCTTCTTCGCCAACGCAAAGGACGAGAAGATCATCGCCTACGTGAAGACGCTGCTGGCGTAAGCTCCCAAAATGCAGAAAGCGGACAGCCCGTTTGGACTGTCCGTGTTCTTTGGAAAAACAGTTGACCGCCGTGTAGCTGACACCTACACGGCAGTCTTGCATATTTTGCGAGGTTATCCGTCGCTAGGCTCTCAACCTGTCTGCCTACATTGTACGCTATCCGCTCGCCTCTGTCAAGCCAGAAGCGGGCGGTCTTTTTATGTCGTTTAAGCTACGTCAGCGGAATCGCAATAGTCGCCTTCGGCTCCGCTGCGATTCTTGCTTTTTCGCTTCGCTTACAGGGGACGTTGGGGCCGCAGGCCCCAAACCCCGCCTGAGGGACGCAGTCCCTCAGACTCCCTTCTACGCTTCGCGCCTGAATACGCAGTTTTCCGGCGTCACAGCGCCGCCTCGAACGCCTCAAAGAACTCCGGGCAGCTCCAGCCGCCGCAGCCGCAGAGCGTATCGCCGGAGACGCCCAGCTGCAGGCGCAGCCCGCTGTCAAGCGTCACGGTCAGCGTCTGCCTGCGGGCCGTCGCGTCGGCGGACTTGAGCACCGCGTGATCCAGCAGCACGTCGATGGCCGCGTTGGCCGCATCGCCCGTGAGCGTGCCCACGCCGGAGAGCTCCAGCCGCTTCACCTGCCCGCGCACGGAGAACGTGTCCTCCAGGCCGAGGCCGCCGGGGCCTCTGCCCGCGTAGCTCACGCGCTGGAACACGCGCATGCTGCCGTCCACCTCGGCCGCCACGGCGGTCGTCTCCGCCAGGCCGCTGATCGCATAGATCGCCGTGCCCTCGGCCGCCACGTTGGACAGGCCCGCGCTCAGCGCGTCGGACGCGGCCAGCGACGGCTGCGCGTCATGGTGCTGCACGGTGCCCACCTGGCCGCCGAGCAGCGCGCCGCCGACGTCCTTGGGCGTTGCGAGCATCTGGTAAACCGCGCCGTTCACTGTCACCAGCGGGATATCGCCCTCGCCTGCGGCAAAGAGCGATTCGCCGTCCGCTTCGGCCCTGCGTACCATCGCGTTTCCGCCCAGGTCGGCCACCAGCGTGCCGGCTGCCGCCGCATCGCTGCCGTCGCCCGCGGCGATGGTGTCAATGGCCATGACGGTCGGCTCTGCCGCCAGCATCACGGACGGATTCGCCTCAGGCGCATTCCCGCCCAGGCGCGCCGCCGTCACGCCGACGCACATCAGCGCCAGCGCCGCGCAGCACGCCGCCGGAACCAGGCGTCTCAGCGGCCTGCGCGCCGGGGCTGCATTCGCCTCGGCAGCGCGCCGGATGGCCAGGCGCATGCGCTCGTCCGCGTGCAGCCCGCCCAGCATTTCATTGGCAATGGGGCCCAGTTGATCGAGCGATTTCAAATCATTCACCTTGTTCTTCCTCCTTTAGCAGGACGCTGAGTTTCTTCCTTGCCCTCGAAAGGCGGCTTGAGATCGTCCCTTCCGGAAGATTGAGCATCTGCGCGATTTCAGAGATTCCCAATCCCTGATAGTAATGCAGCAGGACGGTTTCGCGGAACGCTGCCGGCAGCTTGTTCACCGCGCGCATCAGCTCCGCCTTTTCTTCCTTTTGCTCGATGGTCTCATCCTGCGAGGGGATCAGCTCCAGCGTCGGCGCGCCGAGCACCACGCGTTTGAGCCACGCGCCGCGCCACAGGTCGCGGCAGCAGTTGACGGTCACCCGCAGCAGCCACGCCTTTTCGCGGCCGGGCTCGATCGTATGCCCGTGCGTGTAGAGCTTGACGAACACATCCTGACAGACGTCCTCGGCCTTGTGCCGGTCCGCGAGGTAGAAATACGCCATGCGCAGCACGTCGTCGGCGTACTGCTCGTACAGCGTCTCAAACTGTGCAGCGCCCATCTGTGCGCTCACATTTTCATCCAATGTTTTCACTCCCTGCCTCTTGTCCATATAAACGAATGAACCGCCCGGTTTCATCCGCAAAAACGCATTTTTCTCAAAAAATATTATAGACGAATTGTGCCCGCGTTGCAAGCCGCGGGAGAAACTGACAGCGCGGGGATACGTTGGGGCCGCGGGCCCCAAACCCCGCCTGGGGATGCAATCCCCAGACCCCTTCTTCGCTTCGCGCGGTTCACCACAAGATCAGCATGCTAAGGGCGCAGGTTGTTTCCTGCGCCCTGATATTCGTCAGAAGCTGCGTCCGCCGCCGCCGCCGCGGGAGCCGCCGCCGCCGAAGCCGCCATGCGAGCCGCCACCGAAGCCGCCTCCAAAGCCGCCGCCGCGGGAACCGCCTCCGCCGAAGCCGCCGCCCATCGGCGGACGCGGGCCGCCTCTCATGCCGCCGCCCATTGGCGGACGCGGCCCGCCTCCCATGCCGCCGCCCATCGGCGGGCGCGGCGGTCTGCGCCGGTCACGGCGATTGTTCCTGCCGCCGAACAGCCAGCCCAGGAACAGCCACTTCATGCAGCCGTCGCCCTTGAAGACCACATTGACGATGATCGAGATCACAATGTACGCAAAGAGCAGGTTCAGAATCGTATCCAGCAAGCCGCCTCCGCCTCCGTTCCCGGCCCGGTTGTCCTCGCCGCGCTGGGCGTCCGCGCTGCCCGCGCCCGTGCTGCTTGTTCCTGCGCCGTTCAGCGCAAGCGTCTTGCCCTTCGCCCGGGCGACGTAGGTGCACACGTCCTGGTACAGCGCGACCAGGCCCGCGTCAAAGTCGTTGCTTGCGAAGTAGTCGATGTTTTTGTCAATCAGCTCGCCGCACTTGCTGCCCGTGAGCACGCGGTCGATGCCCGTGCCGGTGCCGATCTGAATCCTCCGGTCGCCGCGCGCGAGGAGCACCACCACGCCGTTGTCCTCGTCCTTCTGGCCGACGCCCCAGGTGTTGATAAGGTCCGTCGCATAGTCCGCGGGGTCCTCGCCGTCCAGGAAGTCGACCGCCACCGCAATCGCCTGCACGCCGGTCGCGTCCTCCAGCGCCTGGCCGTATCGCGTGATTGCCGCGATGTCGCTCTCATCCAGCACGTCCGCGCCCAGGTCATAGGCATAGGCGAACGCCGCCGGCTTGTCCGGCACATCCGCCAGCGCGCACGCGCCCAGCATGAGCGCCAGCGCCAGCAACAGGGCCATGAATCTCTTCATATTCTTTCCCCTTCCGTTCTCTCAGCCGCCTGCCCGGCGGCTCCGGGCGCCGTCAGACGCCCTCGTACACGTCCGGCTCCGGCAGGACGAATTTCGTGGGGAGCTTCTCATAGAGCGCCTCGGCCTTTTCCGCCTGCTTGTTGTAGGCGCGGGCCTCCTGGCGCAGGAAGCTGCCCTGCTCGGCAAAGTCGTCCGCCGCGCGCAGCATGCTGCGCTCCTCCTCGCCGGAGAGCGCCGCCGTGGTCAGCTCGCTCACCGCCGCCGTCAGCGCCTGATCCGCGCGGCTGATCGCCTGCGCGGTCTTTGCGCGCTCCATGTCCCCGATGGCCTCCCGGACCGCATGGATGGCGTCTTCGCTCAGTCCGGCGCGGCCGGCCACCGTCAGCACGTTCTGCGCCGCGTCGATGCGGTCCTCCACGATGCTCTTCACGTCGCCCTGGCGCAGGAACGCCTTGGGCGTGGCATTTTGAAGCGCGCGGAAGTTGCCGGCAAACAGCGAAATCACCAGCAGCAGCGCCAGAATGGCGATGCCGGCCGCCTGCGGCAGATCGCGCAGCCTCGCCATGAGGCCGCCGTTTTCCTTCTTCTGCGGGGCAGACGCCTGTGCGCCCGTCCCTTTCGGTGCGTCCGCCGCCTTTTTGGGCGGCTGCTGTGCAGCCATTGCGGGCATATTTCTCGCTCCCTTCCCGCACGGGTCCGTCATCCGGCCTGTGCGCTCGTCTTCTTTTTCAGCTCCTGCTCAATGCTCTCCAGCTCCGCGAGCAGCTCGCCGGCGGTCTGCTCGGCGCGTGCACGGTCGCTTTCGGAGATCTCTTTTGCATAGGCGTCCTTCTGGGCGCGCAGCTCAGAGGCGCCCGTGCGGATGCCGCGCGCAGCCTCCTTGGACACGCGCCGCTGCATCGCCAGGGAATCGGTCGCCCGGGCCAGGCCCAGCGCCGCCGCCATCTGGCTCTTCCACAGCGGGATGGTCACCTCCAGCGCGGCCCTCAGCTTCTCGCAGGTGACGCTGTCGCTTCCCTGCACCATGCGGATCTGCGCCGCCAGCTGCGTGCTGGCCACCTGCGTCACGCGGATATCCTGCACGCGCCGCTCGAGCCGGGCGATATCCTGCGCGTCCTCGCCGCGCGCCTTCGCCTGGCGGATGGCCTCCTCGCCCACGAC
>SFFH01000079.1 GCA_004557905.1 Clostridiales bacterium
CGCGACCTGAAGGAGGCGTGCTTCGTCAACCTGCAGAAGCTGAGCCTTGACTATTACAATGTGACCAGCGCAGGCCACAGCCTGTCGCGCGTGATGAGCGACACGGCGAAGATTGCGGAGGCGACGGCCTGGACGTTCCCGAACATCCTCTGGGCGCTGGCGTACATCCCGGGCGTCTACACCGTGCTGCTGATGCTTGACGCGCGGCTGGCGCTGACGATGATCGTGCTCGCGCCGCTCGTGGCGGGCTTCACGGTGTACTTCCAAAGAAGGCTGATTGCGCTGAACCGCGAGGTGCGCGCGCAGCATTCGCGCATCACCAGCGGCTACAACGAGGGCATCATGGGCGCGAAGACGAGCAAGACGCTGGCGCTGGAGGACAGGCTCTGCCGCGAGTTTGAGGAGGTCACGGCGAAGTCGGCCCGGGCCGGCATCGCGCACGGGCGCATGCGCGCGATCTATGTGCCGCTGATCGTGCTGTGCGGCACGCTGGCGGCCAGCGCCACGCTGGGCCTGGGCGGCAAGCTGGTGCTGGGCGGCAGGCTGAGCCTGGGCGTGCTGAGTGCATTCATGACGTATGCGCTGAGCCTGTTCCAGCTCTTCCGGCAGACGGCGACGTTCATTTCGGGCATGGTCTCCCTGCAGGCAAACGTGGAGCGCGTGGCGGACCTGATCAGCAGGCAGCCGACGGTCGTAGACAGGCCGGAGGTGCTGGAGAAATACGGCGACTGCTTTGCACCGAAAAAAGAAAACTGGGAACCGATGCGCGGCGAGGTCGATTTTGACGACGTCTCCTTCCACTACACGGAGGGTGGCGAGGAGGTGCTCTCGCACGTCAGCGTGCATGTGCCGGCGGGCGGCACGGTGGCCCTGGTCGGCGAGACGGGCGCGGGCAAGAGCACGATGGTGAACCTCGTCTGCCGCTTCTTTGAGCCGACGGGCGGCCGCGTGCTGATCGACGGGCGCGACGTGCAGGAGCGCAGTCAGCTCTGGCTGCACAGCCACATCGGCTATGTGCTCCAGGAGCCGCACCTGTTCTCCGGCACCATCCGCGAGAACATTCGCTACGGCCGGCCGGAGGCGACGGACGCGGAGGTGGAAGAGGCGGCTCGCGCCGTGAACGCCGACAAAATCGCGGCGAAGCTGCCAAAGGGCTACGACACGGACGTGGGCGAGTGCGGCGACAAGCTCTCCACCGGCGAAAAGCAGCTGATCTCCTTTGCGCGCGCGATCATCGCCCGGCCCGCGATCTTCGTGCTCGACGAGGCGACGAGCTCCGTCGATACGGCGACCGAGCAGCTCATCCAGCAGGCGACGAAGACCCTGATGGAGCACACGACCTCGTTTGTCATTGCCCACAGGCTCTCCACGATCCGCCAGGCGGACATGATCCTGGTGGTCGAGCACGGCGAAATTGTGGAGCGCGGCACGCACGAGGAGCTGCTCGCCCGGGGCGGCGCGTATTACGAGCTGTATACCACGCAGCTGAGCAAACAGGAGAAGAATATCTCTTGACTTTTGCCCGGCGCAGCGCTATACTGTCCCTACCTGAAATGACGAAGAAGAGTACCCCTGCAGGGCTGCTTCAAAGAGAGGCGCGCCGCGGCTGAGAGCGCGCCAGGCACGAGCAGGGCGAAGACCACCTTCCGATCGGGTCGCGAGGCGCGCGATACAGCGGCAAAGAGCACCAATCAGGGTGGAACCACGGGCAGAGTTTTTTCCGCTCGTCCCTCGAAAACACGCGAGGGACGAGCGTTTTTTCGTCCCAAAGCAAGTGGGAAAGAAAGAGAGGAATCCTTCATGAAGATCATCTACAAGGACGGCACGGTTGCAGAATGTCCCAAGGAAGAGGAGCTGCATGTTCTGCGCCACACGGCGGCACATATTCTCGCGCAGGCGGTGAAGAACCTGTATCCGAATGCGCACTTTGCCTACGGCCCGGCGACGGAGAAGGGCTTCTACTACGACGTCGATCTGGGCGAGACCAAGCTCTCCGACGAGGATCTGCCCAAGATCGAGGCCGAGATGCAGAAGATCGTCAAGCAGAACCTGCCGATCAAGCCGTTCGTGCTCTCCCGCGACGAGGCGATCAAGCTGATGCAGGAGCGCGGCGAAATCTACAAGGTCGAGCACATCGGCGACCTGGACGAGGGCGAGATCCTGAGCTTCTATCAGCAGGGCGACTACATCGACATGTGCGTCGGCCCGCACCTGTGCTACACCAAGGCGCTCAAGGCGTTCAAGCTGACCGCCCTGTCCGGCGCGTACTGGAAGAACGACAAGAACAACAAGATGCTCACCCGCATCAACGGCATCGCGTTCCGCAATCAGGACGAGCTCAAGGAGTATCTCAAGCTGATGGAGGAGGCCGAGAAGCGCGATCACCGCAAGATCGGCAAGGAGATGGGCCTGTTCATGTTCTCCGAGGAGGGACCGGGCTTCCCGTTCTTCCTGCCCAAGGGCATGCTGCTCAAGAACGCGCTGATTGACTACTGGCGCGACATCCACTACGAGGCGGGCTACGTCGAGGTCCAGACCCCGATGATGATGAACCGCCGCCTGTGGGAGACCAGCGGCCACTGGGATCACTACAAGGACAACATGTACGCCACCAAGATCGACGACGAGGACTTCTGCATCAAGCCCATGAACTGCCCGGGCGGCGTGCTGGTGTACAAGAATCAGCCGCACAGCTACCGCGACCTGCCGCTGCGCTGCGGCGAGCTGGGCCTGGTGCACCGCCATGAGCTCAAGGGCGCGCTGCACGGCCTGTTCCGCGTGCGCTGCTTCACCCAGGACGATGCGCACATCTTCATGACCCCGGAGCAGATCCCGGACGAGATCGCCGGCGTGGTGAAGCTGATCAACCAGGTGTACACCAAGTTCGGCTTCGAGTATTTTGTCGAACTGTCCACCCGTCCAGAGGACTCCATGGGCTCCGACGAGGACTGGGAGGCCGCGACCAACGGCCTGAAGACCGCGCTCGAGCGCCTGAACATGCCCTACATCCTCAACGAGGGCGACGGCGCGTTCTACGGCCCGAAGATCGACTTCCACCTGCGCGACTGCCTGGGCCGCACCTGGCAGTGCGGCACCATCCAGCTCGACTTCCAGATGCCGCTGAACTTCGGCCTGGAGTATGTCGCCGAGGACGGCAGCCGCAAGCGCCCGATCATGATCCATCGCGTGTGCTACGGCTCCATCGAGCGCTTCATCGGCATCATCACCGAGCACTTCGCCGGCAAGTTCCCGCTGTGGCTGGCGCCGCTGCAGGTGAAGGTGCTGCCGGTCTCCGACAAGAGCATGGACTATGCCAAGACGGTGTATGAGCAGCTGCGCGGTGCGAAGATCCGCACGGAGCTGGATACGCGCAACGAGAAGATCGGCTACAAGATCCGCGAGGCACGCCAGGTGGACCGCGTGCCGTACATGCTGATCATCGGCGAGAAGGAAGTGGAGAGCGGCACGGTGTCCGTCCGCGACCGCGATACCGATCAGACCACGACCATGACCATGGACGAGCTGATCGCCATGCTCGGAAAGAAGATCGCCGACCGCGTCTGAACAGGAAAAAGCAAATAAATGCTAAATCATGCTTGACAAACGGGCGGCTTTGTCGTATCATATTCGGGTACGAAGTAGAAGCCGCCCGCTTCTCGCCCGGCATAATTGCGTGACCGCGGCACATGGCATCCTTTTGCAATGACAAGGAGCGGGTATGCTTACCCGCTCTTTTTGTGCTGTGAGGCGCAAAGACCAATTGGAGGTGTATCGCAAACCATATGGCAGCAGATCTGATGATGAACGAGGAAATCCGCGACCGCGAGGTGCGTGTGATCGACCAGAACGGTGAACAGCTGGGCGTTATGCCGACCCGCAAAGCGCTTGAACTGGCCGAAGAGGCAGGGCTTGATCTGGTGAAGATTGTGCCCGGCGCCAAGCCGCCTGTCTGCAAGCTGATGGACTACGACAAGTACCGTTACGAGCAGGCCAAGAAGGAACGCGAGATCCGCAAGAATCAGAAGGTCGTCTCCATCAAGGAGGTGCAGCTCTCCGCCACGATCGAGGAAAATGATATCCAGACCAAGGCGAAGGCTGCCATCAAGTTCCTTCAGGGCGGAGACAAGGTCAAGGTTTCGATTCGCTTCCGCGGCCGCCAGATCACCCATCAGGAGATCGGCCTTGCGGTCATGCAGGATTTCGTCACCCGCGTGAAGGACGTGGCCAATGTGGAGAAGAAGCCGGCAACGGAGGGTCGCCACATGATCATGATCCTTGCGCCGAAGGACCCCAGCAAAGAAGCCAAACAGGCTCCGAAACAATAAAGATCCTGAGAGGAGGATTCCCCCTTATGCCTAAGCAGAAAACTCATCGCGGCGCTGCCAAGCGTTTCAATCTGACCAAGCGTGGTCTCGTTAAGCGCGCGAAGGCTTACAAGCGTCACATCCTCAACAAGAAGACCCGCAAAACCAAGCGCAACCTGCGCCGCGCCGCGTATGTCTCCGAGAGCTACGCCGGCACCGTCAAGAAGCTCATCCCGTACAAGTAAGCACCAGCCAGCAAGGAGGTTCAATCAATCATGGCAAGAATCAAAGCGGCAGTCAATGCCCATAAGAAGCGCAGAAAGATCATGAAGCTGGCCAAGGGCTACTACGGCTCCAAGTCCAAGCAGTATCGCTGTGCCAAGGAGCAGGTCGCCCGCTCCCTGCGTTACGCCTACATCGGCCGCAAGCTGCGCAAGCGCGACTTCCGTTCCCTGTGGATCACCCGCATCAACGCGGCGGCCCGCATCAACGGCATGTCCTACTCCAAGTTCATTTGCGGCCTGAAGAAGGCCGGCGTCGACCTCAACCGCAAGGTGCTGGCCGACATCGCGGTCAACGATGCGGCGGCCTTCGCCAAGCTCGTGGAGATCGCCAAGAACGCCTGAGTTTATATGTTCTTTCAGAGAGTCGGGTTTCCGGCTCTCTTTTTTGCCATATAGGAGATTGCGTGAAAAATCGTGCAGCGAGCATCAAGCGGCTTGACATGGCAAAGCGGTTCGGAAGCGGGAACGGTCCCTGGCTGCTTTTATGAGAAGCAGTCCTGACGGTGCGGGGACGATGGGTCTTGACAAACAACTCAAGTGATGTCATATTGGGTATATCATACGGGTGAGAGAACAAAGGAGAAGAACGATGGGGATGATCAGCCGTTTTGTGTTTCTGCCGCTGACAATCTGTCTGCTGGTGATCACATTCAATGAAAAGCTCCGCAGGCGGGTGATTGCGATGAAGGGCATCGCCGCTCTGGAGAACAGGCTCGGCGGATTGGAAAGGCTGTACTGGCTGGCGTTTGCGCTGATCATGGCGGCAGGCGTCTTTACGCGCTGCTATCGCTTCCTGGAGCTGCCGTTGGGCGTCAATCAGGACGGGACGCTTGCGGCTGCGGAGGCGTATTGTCTGGCGATGGACGGCACGGATCAATATGGCAGAAGCTGGCCGACGTACTTTGAGGCGTGGAAATTTTCACAGATGTCCACCCTCTATTCCTGCCTGATGATTCCGTTTATCAAGGTGCTGGGCCTGAGCAAGCTCACGCTCCGGCTGCCGATGCTCCTGGTGAGCCTGGCCATGCTGCCACTGATCTGGGATTTCGCCCGGCGGATTGCGGGCAAGGAATTTGCGCTTTGCGTGCTGCTGATTGCAGCGACAAGCCCCTGGCAAATCCTGCAGAGCCGGTGGGCGCTTGAGGCCAATCTGATGCCGCATGTGCTGCTCACGGGCATGTACCTGCTGTATCTGGGCCGCGAAAAGCGATGGGCGCTGTATCTGTCCATGGTCTTCTTTGCGCTTACGCCGTATGCTTACGGCGTGGCATGCTTTGTCACGCCGGTGATTCTCGTATGCGCTGCTGCGTTTTATCTGGCCCGCCGAAAAGCGAATGTGCCGGATGTGATTGTCTGCGTGCTCATCTTTGCGGGCATTGCCGGGCCCCCCATCACGATGCCCTTCTTTGAAAAATCGCTGCGCTCCAACGACATGGCGTTCACGCAGGAAAACCCCTATTTCCAGATGCTATGGAACTTCCTGCCGCACCTGTACACATGGCTGTGCGTGGGAACCCCGGAGCCCTACAGCGCGCTGCCCTGGACGCATTCCGCCTATCTGTTCATGCCGCCGGTCTTCCTTGTCGGCATTTACAGCATGTGGAGCAAGCGCCGTGCATTGGCGCTTCGCGGAGAGGAGTGCCCTCTGCGCGATGGCGGGATGCTGCTGCTCATCTGGCTGGGCGCGGCCATGTTCTGCGGCTTGATGATCGGCGGCGTGATCAACCGGAACAATGCTGTATTCTATCCGCTGATGATGCTGGGCGGCTGGACG